>DRHF01000048.1 GCA_011049715.1 Desulfobacterales bacterium | reverse complement strand
TGAGCGCTTTGACAACGGCACAAAACCTTTTAAGAGTTATCATTTCAGAAGCAACTGATATTGCAAAAGAAACCAGACCATCGCGTGCCTGTGCACGGTGATTACTTTATGGATACCGGTTCAAACTGATTGCCTCATTGTTTTTTCAAAAAAATTTTATTTACCCTACACCAGATGCGGCACCGTACCCCATTGGGGGTGCGAAACTTGAGAACCTAAATTGAGCGTAAACAAAAATGAAAGACGCTTTAAAGACAAGGTATTGATTCGTGCCCAAGATCCTAGAAAATATGGTCATCGTTTTGACCAAGCGGCCTGAACAATCTAAGGAAGCCATCCTGAAATTGGAGAAAAACGGGGCATCTGTAATTTCTTTTCCCACAATTAAAATTGTACCTGCAGAAAATCACAGGGAGTTTGACACTTCGATTAAAAAATTTAACACGTTTGACTATATCGTCTTTACATCCGGCAATGCGGTTAAACACTTTGTTTTTCGTCTTGATCAGATCCAAAAACGTCTAAATTTTGATAAAACAAGCGTTGTGGCGGTTGGAGAAAAAACAGCTTTCGCCTGCAACCGATATCAAATTCCGGTCGATATTGTTCCAAAAAGTTTCAGTGCAAAAGGCATTGCAGAAGAGTTGAGCAAGTCTGATATAACCGGTAAAAAATTCTTTATTCCCTGCTCTTCCATCGCCAGGGATGAACTGCCGGAAAGACTCGGCCAAATGGGTGCAAAGATTACGCGTCTGACGGTCTATGATACAATCGTTCCTGATGGTTCTGAAACAGATAAAACCGTCGATGTGATTTTAAACAGCAAACCGGATATTTTCGTTTTCACCAGTCCGTCTACCTTTGATAATTTCGTGAAAATTTTAAATCTGGCCGACCCCGAAGATTATTTTAAGGGGCGTACAGTGGCAGCCATCGGCCCCACAACGGAAAGTGCTATCAGGTCCAAAGGAGTTACGGTTCAAATTACCCCGTCAAAAAATACAATGAACAGCCTTATCGATTCTGTTTTGAATTTTTATCCGATTTCTGATAAAATCGAAAACCAAAATTGACGGCTTCGTCAAAAGTCCAACTTCTGTATTGCGCTGCATCCTTCGTCATTGCAGCGTACTGTAAGTACGCCAATTCCTCAAGATTTGCGCGCCTTGAATTTGACCCGCCGCAGGCGGATTACTTTGCCGTCTAATTTCGACTTGTTACGAGACTGTCAATATTAAAGTGGAGGCGTTTGTGGATAGTTTTCAAAACGATCTGTTCCTGAGGGCATGTAAATGTTTACCTGTTGAGAGAACGCCAATTTGGATAATGCGACAGGCCGGGCGCTATTTACCGGAATACCGCGCTGTCCGGGAAAAGGCAGATTTTCTGACCGTGTGTAAGACCCCGGAACTTGCAGCCGAGGTTACCGTTCAGCCGATTGACCTGATCGGCGTTGATGCAGCGATTATTTTTTCAGACATTCTCGTAATACCCGAGGCAATGGGCATGCACCTTGAAATGGAAGAGGGTGTGGGACCAGTGTTTACTCAGCCGATTCGAAATGAAGCGGATGCAAAGGCACTGAGATATATCGATCCCTTTGTCGATCTGAAATATGTAATCGATGCCGTGATTATGACCAAAAAAGAATTGAATGGACGCGTCCCATTGATCGGTTTTAGCGGCTCCCCATGGACACTGTTGACCTACATGGTCGAGGGACAGGGTTCAAAAACATTTTCAAAGGTTAAAAAATTGATTTTTACCCAGCCCAAACTGGCGCACAGCCTTCTGTCAAAAATCGCGGATGTCGCGGCAGCTTATTTAAGCGCAAAAATTGAATCAGGTGTAAACGCCGTACAGATATTTGATACATGGGGTGGCATCCTTTCAGAGGATGATTTTGAAGAATTTTCTTTAACATATATTAAAAAAGTTATTTCTCAAATCCGACGAAACGATGCGCCGGTCATCGTCTTTTCAAAAGGCGTACATTATATGCTGGACAAGCTGGCTGGATGCGGCGCCGATGTATTGGGTCTGGACTGGACGATGAACATCGGCAAAGTAAGAAAGAAGGTCGGTGATAAAGTTGCGCTGCAGGGAAACCTTGACCCAACTGTTCTTTATGCCGGTCGCGAAAAGATAGAAAAGGAGGCGGGAAAGATTTTATCTTTGTTCGGCCACGGAAGCGGACATATATTTAATCTTGGACACGGGATTCTCCCTGATGTGCCGCCGGAGAACCTGAAGGTTTTGGTCGATTTTGTCAAAAAAGAGAGTACTGATTTTCACCGTGAAGGAGAATAGTTTTGTTAGAAATCGATATTAATTTAATAAAAAAGTACGATAAACCGGGACCCCGATATACGAGCTACCCCACCGCCCCCCATTTTCACGAATTGTTTACACCGGATAATTTCAGGGATGAAACCATCAGGACCAATCAGGGGGAAAACCTGCCGGCTCTGTCTCTATATTTTCACCTGCCGTTCTGTGACACCCTCTGTTATTTTTGCGCCTGCAACATGATCGTAACACACAATCGAGATAGAATCAGTCGTTACATCGGATACTTGAAAAAAGAAATCGATTTAATCACATCCTTTATTTCATCGGATAGAGAAACGGTCCAGCTGCACTGGGGCGGCGGTACCCCGACCTATCTGAATCCGGATGAGATCACTGATTTGGCCGCCTATATTCACGATCGTTTTGGTTGTAAAAATGTCATGGAAGCCGGTTGTGAAATTGATCCCAGGGAATTAACAAAAAACCATCTCGAAGCCTTAAGGGACGGCGGCTTCAATAGAATCAGTATGGGGGTTCAGGATTTCAACGAAAAGGTTCAGAAATCCGTAAACAGAATTCAGCCGGAGGCTATGACAAGGCAGGTGATTGAATGGGTAAGGGACTTGGGGTTTCAAAGTATCAATCTGGATTTAATATACGGACTTCCCCTTCAAACGATCGGATCGTTTGAAAAAACGGTTGATACCATCATCGATATTTCTCCGGATAGAATTGCTTTGTTCAATTTTGCCCACGTTCCCTGGATGAAAACGCACCAAAAACTTATTCAACTTGAAGATTTGCCGGTTGCTGAAGAAAAACTTCATATTTTGAAAATGGCAACGGAAAAACTTACGGAAGCGGGTTATGTTTTTATCGGGATGGATCATTTCTCAAAGCCCGACGACGAGCTGGCGGTTGCATTGAAAGAGAAAAAGCTCTACCGGAATTTTCAGGGGTACAGCACCCATGCCGGTACGGATCTTTACGCAATGGGTATCACCAGTATCAGCCAGTTCGGGCGTATTTATGCTCAAAATGTAAAAAAAGAAAAAGAATATTTTGACATGCTGGACAAAGGAATTTTGCCCACAGCAAAAGGGTGTCATCTGACAGATGATGATATATTACGCCGGTTTGTCATCACAAAGTTAATGTGTGACTTCGAACTTTATTTTGGCCTGGTTGAAAAAAAATTCGATATCGATTTTAAAACCTATTTCGCCTGGGGATTGACAAATTTAAAGGAAATGATCGGGGACGAATTGATATCCGTTGAAAATGATGTGATGAAAGTAACAAAAATCGGCAGATTTTTGATTAGAAATATCGCAATGAATTTTGACGGCTATATTGAAAGAAAAGAAAACCATGCCCGATATTCGAGAACCGTATAACCCCAATCTCAACCGGGGTGTTATGAGTTAAATGTTAATAGTTATTTGTTTTAACCCCTTTCGCGAAACTATATTCCTTGTATAGATGAGATACAATTTTGATTAAAATTTTGTCAAAACCAATAACTGATAACTGATAACGAATAACATCTAATCGAGTTTGGACTCGATTAAGGTAAAAGAATATATGAATAAAAGGGCAGTCATTATTTTTAACCTCGGCGGTCCGGATTCTTTAGCATCGGTGGAACCTTTCCTGTTCAATCTTTTCAGCGATCATGACATTTTCAGAATCCCGGTCGGACAAAAGGTGTTCGCACGGATAATCTCCAGGAGGCGGGCGCCGAAAACAAAACGTATTTATGAGCAGATTGACGGGAAGTCACCCCTTAATTATTGGACAGAGTATCAGCGGCAGATGCTTCAGAAAGCGCTTAAAAAGGAGCTTGCCGAGATTGAAGTGTTTACCGCAATGCGGTATTGGCATCCGATAATTAAAGATGTGGCCGAACAGATCGCGATGCATAATTTTGACAGGATTGTCCTGCTTCCTCTCTATCCCCACTATTCCGCGGCAACAACCGGGTCATCGTTTAATGAATGGAAAAGAGTATACAAAGGTGACCCGACCCGTCTGATTTACGTCAACGATTACTTTGACAACCCCCACTATATATCTGCGATAAACAATCGAATCGATGAATCGATTTTGGACTTTCCGGAAAAGATACGCAGCGATATACAGCTTTTGTTCAGTGCTCACGGAACCCCTTTACGTCTTGTTAAAAGAGGTGATCCGTACAGCGATCAGATTAAAAAAACCGTCGCCGATGTGATGGCTGCGCGAAATTTTTCCCATGAACACCATTTGTGTTTTCAAAGCAAGGTCGGTCCCCTGAAATGGCTGAAACCATCGACGGCTGAGATGATCGAACATCTGGGCGCAAGAAATAAAAAACACCTGCTGGTTATCCCTGTCAGTTTCGTGTCGGATCATGTGGAGACCCTTTATGAACTCGAAATCGAATACAGACGGATTGCAGAAAATCTGAATATAGAAAATTACAGGGTCATGAAAGGACTGAACGACTCGGAGACCTTTATCGAGGCGCTTAAAAAAATTACCCTCAAGGCGATGGAAGAAGACAGGGCATCAATCAGAGGCAAAGGATAAACAGTGGATAAACCCGCAATCAAAATTACGGTTTTAGGGGCAGGAATATCAGGCCTTTCCACCGCATACTGGCTCGCCAGGGATGGACTTGACATCACCGTCCTTGAAGCGCAAAACGAAGCCGGCGGCTCGATGGTAACCGAAAAGGAGAACGGATTTCTGATTGACTATGGCTCAAACAGCGGATTGGAAACTACCCCCCTGGTCGGAGAACTGGTAGGTGAGGCCGGTCTTCAAAAAGAAATGGTTTATGCAAATGAAAAGGGAAACAAAAGATATATTTTAAGAAATAATCAGCTCCATGCCTTGCCGACAAACCCAATCGCTTTTTTAAAAACGAAATTATTTTCAAGGCGAGCCAAACTCCGTCTGCTTGCCGAACCGTTCATTGGGAAATCTGAAGAGGGTTATTACCAAAGTATTTCTGAATTTGTCAAAAGACGTCTCGGTCAAGAGTTTCTGGACTATGCCATAAATCCCTTTGTCGCCGGTGTATTTGCGGGAGATCCCGATACCCTTAGCGTTAAATCCGCCTTCCCGAAGCTATATCGGCTGGAAGAACTCTACGGCGGTTTGATAAAGGGAATGATTAAAGGCGCAAAAGAAAGAAAAAACAGTGGGGAGCAATCGAAACAGAGCGCAAAGATGTTTTCTTTTAAGGGTGGCATGCAGACCCTGCCCAAAGCAATTGCCCGAAAACTCGGTGAAAGAATCGTATACAACTGCAAGGTCGAAAAAATTGCCAAATCAGAAAATAGATACAAAATTTTCTACAAACATCATGATCTACCGAAAGAATTCGTATCCGACATTGTTTTATCAACGATACCTGCCTATAAAGCGGCCTCTGTTTTTGGTGAATTCGACAACCAGTTGTGCCGGCATCTAAACGAAATCTACTATCCCCCTGTGCAAGTGCTCTTTTTGGGATTTAGAAAAGAAAGTATCGGACGGGCTTTGGACGGATTCGGTTTTTTAATCCCAAAAAATGAAAACAAATCCTTTCTGGGCGCCATTTGGAGTTCGGTCATCTTTCCGCAACGGGCAGACAGCAGCAAGGCGGCATTTACCCTGTTTATCGGTGGTGCAAGATCTCCTGAACTTTTTAACGGGGACGGCGAAAGCCTCATCAACCGGGTGCTGAAAGAATTTAAAGAAATAATGAATATAAATGAAGATCCTCTGTTTGTTAAAGAAAAGATGTGGGCAAAGGCCATCCCCCAATACAACCTCGGTTATATTGAACACGAAAGATACTTTGAAAAGGTCGAGAGGGAATCTCCCGGTCTTTTTTTAAGCGGAAACTACCGGGGTGGCATTTCAGTTGGAGATTGTATTGCAAATTCAGAACCGGTCTATAAAAGGATTATTGGTTTTATCAGCAAACGAGCTGTTTGACAGGAATCGACATTTTCACCAACTGCACATACTAATGAAGCCATATTTATTTAGACTCGAGCGCCGAGCAGAGTATTGAATCAGTCGACGGCTCAAACTCAGGTCAAAGCGGGTGTAAAGCCGGAACTCGGCCGGTCTGTAAATATAATAATCGGGTCATTCGTCCTAAAACGTCTGAAACAAGGCCTCGGAAGGTTCCGGCTAAACGCCCGCTAAAACCTTCAAACAGTGATCCGACCACCGATTAAAAACCCTGCTCGCCTTTGCAGATAATCCCAGGGGAAATGGCAACGGATGTCTAAATAATAACGGACTTATTAGTATCTGCCGTTGTTTGCCAGGGAACCGTAATGATATGACACTGCTTGCCAATATACCGGCCCTGATAAAAGTGGGAGCTGTATTCGGAATGATGATGTTCGGCATCCGGAAAAAACTCCCATTGGGCCATGCGTTTTTGATCGGGGCTGTTTGCAACAGACCTGCCCCATGGTAACGCCCGGATCATCATTCCTCCAGAGGCGGATCTTCGACATCAACTTTTGCAAACCCTGAAGTTTCTTAAGGGGGTTTAGGTGTTGCCTGTCTGCCTTTCATTCAGAATTTCACGAACCTTGCTCCCCAGTGCCTCATAAGTAAAGGGCTTCGCAATAAAATTTATTTTCCGGTCCGGGATGCCAGGGAAAACAAAGGTGTTATCCATGTAGCCCGAGGTGAAAAGTATCTTCATCTCCGAATGTGTTTTCTTAAGATGCTCCGTCAATATCCGACCGCTCATCCCAGGCATCATGACATCAATCACCATCAGATGAATTGGGCCCGCATGCTGTTCGCTGATCTCAATGGCCGCTTCACCGTCTTTCGCCTCCAGCACACTGTATCCATACATTTGGAGAAAATCCAGGGACACGTGCCGAACCATGTCATTGTATTCCACCACCATGACGGTCTCAGAACCGCGGACCACTTCCCCAAAGGCATGCACCGCTTGCTCTGCCTCCACTTTCACACCAACCTTTCACCGAAAAAACCATTAGTCATATTTGCAAAATAGAGATATTTACTCAAGTTTCGCACCCCCAATGGGGCACGGTTCCGCATCTGGTGTGGGGTAAATAAAATTTTTTTGGAAAAATAATGAGGCAACTGTGGTAAACCGGTATCCATAAAGTCATCACCGTGCACAGGCACGCGATGGTCTGGTTTCTTTCGTAATATCAGTTGCTTCTGAAATGATAACTCTTAAAAGGTTTTGTGCTGTTATCAAAGCGCTCATCATTAATTTTTTCCAGAAAAATTTCTTTTTACCCTATGGCTGATGCGACTTTCCTTAAAATATCAGGTGCGAAACTTGAGTATTTATTATTGCAATTGTTGTGCCATATATGAGCACATTGATTTTTTTAAAATCTAAGGTTTGATGAACTTGTAAAAAGTCTTTTATGAGCGACATCGAGCATTTTCGGCAGTAGCGGAACGAAAGGCTGAGCGTTAAAAATTACAAATTGTTTTAGGGTGTTAGCCCGAGTTCTTGCAATTTAGAAAAACAGTTCATGAGATCCGAAAATGATCACGAAGTGAATAAAATGGACTTTTTACGTAACCATCAAGGTTTTTAAAGTGAAATATTTTATCTGCAAATGCACATATTTGTGTACATCCCAGGCCTAATTTTGCGATCTTTATGGAATAAGGGATATCATAAAAAAGGGTCTCAATTGATAGAACGAATGAATCAAGCTGCAGGCCCAGAGCTTAATGAGAAACTTATTGAGAAGCTATGTTATTTTGATATGGATATAGTCTGTTGAAAATAAAATCATTACTTGTTAATACAAAAGGCCTATGAAAGAAAAAAAGCTCCCAAAACAAGCACGAATTTTAGTAGTGGATGATGAAGAAGGTACAAGAGAATCACTGGAAGCGATTCTTGAGGACGATCATGATGTCGTGTGTGTTGAGAATGGACTCAGTGCCTTGGAAAGGATTAAGGATGAGGTGTTTGACTTGGTTTTATTGGACCTTGTCATGCCCGAAATGGACGGAATAGAAACGCTAAAGCAAATCAAGGCTTATGATAAGACCATTGATGTCATAATAGTTTCTGCCACAGATCGCGCCCGGGAGGCGACGGCCTCCATAAAGACCGGTGCGTATGACTACATCACAAAACCGTTTGATCCCGAAAGCATTTTAACAGTAATTGAAAGGGCCCTTCAGAAACACGCTTTGGAACAAGAGGTCCACTATCTTCGTTTTGAAGTGGATCATAGAGCCAAGTACAGTCAAATTATCAGCCAATCCAAAAGTATGAATAAGGTTATTAATATTATTGAAAAAGTGGCGGAAACTTCGAGCAGCGTGTTGATCACGGGGGAGAGCGGGACAGGGAAGGAATTGATTGCAAATGCCATTCACACCCGAAGCCCGCGTGCTAAAAAACCCTTCGTAGCCATCAATTGTGCTTCCATCTCCTCGGAGTTGATCGAAAGCGAATTGTTTGGGCATGAAAAAGGCGCATTTACCGGCGCCTACAGTCGAAGTATCGGAAAATTCGAATTTGCAAATGGGGGGACCATTTTTTTGGATGAAATCTCTACCCTGAAAATGGAATTGCAGGCAAAACTGTTGCGGTTCCTGCAGGAGCGAGAATTCACAAAAGTAGGAGGCCATCGTACAATTAAGGTTGATGTAAGAATGCTCGCGGCCACCAACACCCGCTTGGCCGATATGGTAAGGGAAGGACGCTTTCGAGATGACCTTTATTTTCGACTCAATGTAATTCCTATTGAAGCGCCTCCCCTGCGCCGGCGCAAGGGAGATATTCCCCTCCTGGCCAATTATTTTTTGGATAGATTTAATCGTCAACTGAACAAAAGATTAAAAGGCATAACACCCGATGGTATGGCGGTGCTGAAAGCTTACCCCTGGCCTGGAAATATTCGTGAATTGGAGAACCTCATTGAACGAATGGTGGTGTTAGGATCGGATGATCAGTTGATTGATGAAAAGGTTTTACCCTTTGATCTTCTGTTCCATGGGAAATCGATGGAAAACCAGGAAAAAGGAGAAAGCATAGACAACGGATTGGTTAAATCATGCCGGACTTTTGAGCGTCAATACATACTACGCGCCCTGCGAAACTGCAAGTGGAATCAGACCCAAACCGCCCGTCTGTTAAAAATCCACCGTAATACGCTCATTAAAAAAATAAAGACGCTGAATATCAAAACCAAGAAAAATAAATAGCAGAAACACGTCGGTTTATAAACCCCATCCTCTTCAAAGAACAGCCGATTGAAAGTGATTTTTTTTACATCGGTTTTTAAAATTATTTTCATGAAAACCTACTGGGAAGGACTGTTTAGGGTGGGTAAGACAATGTTAAAACGTGTTCCCTCCCCCATTTGGCTGGTGACTTCAATGCGCCCCTTATGCTCTGTAATCACTTTATGAGTGATCGCCAGACCCAACCCGGTACCTTTATCTTTGGTGGTAAAAAATGGATTGAAAATATCTTTAAGGGTCTCTGGTCGGATACCCGGGCCTGTGTCACGGAAAATCACAGTCACCCAGCCGTTCCGCTCGGTCGCTGTTTGTTGCTTGGAAGGATGCTTTTTTTCACAAAACGCTTCAATGGCCAGCTCCCCCCCTTCGGGCATCGCCTGGGCAGCATTTTGTACGAGATTATGAAAGGCTTTCGTAAGCTGGTCCGCATCTGCCCGGACCAAAGGCAAATCGTCTGAAAATTCACATAAACAATGGATGTGGTGAGCGTTCAATTCCTCTGATAAAAAATCGATGGTTTGTTCCAGAAGCGGTTTGATGCTTATAGTTTCAAAATGATATTTTGGAGCTCTTGCCAGGTCCAAAAGATCTTCTACGAGCTGATTGATCCGGTTGATTTCCCTTGGCACAGTCCTTTGAAATTTTTCAAGGAAGTCGGGATTCTCAACTTTTTTGGGCAGCAATTGCACAAAGGTCTTAATCGCGGAAAGGGGATTTCTGATTTCATGGGACATGCCCGCGGCTAAGGTCCCAAGCGCTGCCAGGCGTTCCGTCTGCCGAATACGGGATTCTAGGTTTTTCAATTCGGTAATATCATGAAGATTCATAATGACCTCTTGGGGATGCCCTTCTCCATCTGTAAGGAGACTGGAATCGGCGAGAAGGATTCGGGTCTCTTCCCCTTTGTACAGAGTGATTTCTTTTTGGCTTCTGCCGTGGGGATTTTGAAGCGTTTCCTGTAAATAAGTAAGGAGCGCCGAATCTTCATTCGATGATGCGGAGACGAGGTAGCCTTTTTCGAGCCCGTGGCCGGAAATTTCCAACATTGCATGAGCAGCCGGGTTTATGGTAACTACTTTTCCTCTCATGTTTACCGACAAAAGACCATCGCTCATTGTGGTCAGTAATTTTTCCGTATAGCGCTGCAATCGTTTGATTTTTACCAATTGCTGTTCCAATTGCTCCCTGTGGGCCAGGATCTCCCGGATCATAAAGGAGAAGTTTGAAGCCAGAATCTCCACTTCATCACCGGTTTGTGCTGAAATATTCTGATTCAGGTTACCCTGGGCCGCTTCTAGGGTGGCACGGACCAGATTGCCCAAGGGTTGAGTGATCCTCTTGGCAGCCCATATGGACACCAGGATTCCAAAGGCAAGCGCCACGAACCCAACAGCCAAAATGATCCATTGTGTTTGGCGTATCTGCAGGTACATCGGAGACAGAGACAGACCCACGCGGATGGTCCCCCACCGATCCTGTGAGTCAGATGGAAAAACCGGAACAGCAACATCCAATAGAGAAACTTTGGGAGATTCCAAAAAAGTTTCCTGTATCAAAGGTTCCATTGCAGCCAGCGCATTTTGACTGATTTTGTCTTTCAGGATTTTGTTCTGAAGATCGGGTCTTCCGCTGTAACCCGCTACACGCCCTTCCTTGTTGTGAACGATGATCCGCACTATATCGGGATCCTGTGCCGCCTGATTGGCTGATCGCTCTATGGCAACAGAATTATAGGTAAGCAGATCAGACAAGGAAGTAGCGGCAAGGCTCTGGGCTACGGCCAGACCCCGCTCCTCAATCTGGCCTCGGATAGTTCGGCTTTGCAGGAACCCGAGCGTCAGCGCAAGTGTCCCCAACAGGAGAATTAACATACAGGAGGTCATAATAATAAGGCGATAGCGTAAAGGAATAAACCGGGGCTTTTGCAAAATACTGATTTTGAGGGGCCAGCTATGCATAGAGGTTAAGACTTCTCCAATTCATCAATTGGGGGGCAGCGTCTTTAACCAGACGCGATGAAGCGACATGGTATGTGCTCCCAACGCATTCGGTTGAACGCCCTGTACAGTGGATTGATAGACGCGGTCTATGCTCAAATAGAAAAGTGGAATCAAAGGGGATGATTTCAGCACAAGCGCTTCGATCCGGCGATACATCTTTGCTCGCTTAACAGGGTCTATGATGCTCCGGGCGGATCGTAACATCTGATCCACTTCTTTGCTTTGATAACGCATAAAGTTGACGGGTGAGTCTGAAGCAAACAGGGAAAATAAAAAGCTATCCGGGTCCGGCATGTCCGCAAACCAGACGTAGCGATAAATCTGTACGGCGTCCGACCTGAGATACGTCTTAAACTGTCCCCAGTCGGTGATATATTTAATTTTTACTGGTATCCCCAACCTAGCCCAAGATTCACGCACGAAACCCAGCTCTGCCCGGGCAAAAGGAGACTGTATGGCAGAAACAATCTCAAGGGGTGGCATGGAATCCACTTTTTCCCCCAAGGCACGTTTGAGGTGATCGCGGGCCAAAGAGATATCATCGAGAAACATTCTATTTTGTGGATGATAACCTGGCATTCCCGGCGGCAAAATGGTTCTCGCCGGCTCAAACTGCCCTTTGTAGACCTGCTTGACCAGTTTTTCGCGATCAATCGCCATGGAAAGCGCCTTTCGCAATTCAGGATTTTTTAAAAAAGGATGATCCGTTCTAATTCCATAGAAAAGAAGACTTAAAGAAGGACGATGAAACCAGCGGAGCCTTTTTTCCGCTAATAGTTCTTGCCGGATATTCCCATAAACAGGCATTTCATCCAGCTTTCTCCCACGGAAATCACCTAAGACTTCTTCAATCTTTCCTCCAGGATAAACTACATAATGGATTTCATCCAGAAAAGCAGGTCCGGCATAATAATCTGAAAACCGCTCAAGCACAATCAGCTTGTTCGCTTCCCAGGAGACAAAGCGAAACGAGCCGCTGCCAACCGGGTTTTGACCAAATTGCTTTCCGAGTTGCGTTACTTCTGCTTTGGGGACTATTTTCGCCTGGTGCATGCCCAAGGCCGTAAGGAATGGCGCATGAGGTTCCTCCAGTCGAACCAGAAAAACCCGATCATTTATAAGTTGTAACCCCTCGATTTGCTCGATCTTCTGGTTTCTATAGTCTTGTGCACCTTTGATCTTAAGCAAATGGGGTAAAATAACCGGGGGTGGGTTCACCCGGAGAAGACGGCTGATGGAAAAGACCACATCTTGAACTGTTACCGGCCGGCCGTTATGAAAGCGGGCGTTTTTTCGCAAAACAAATCGATACACTTTACCTTGCTCCTCCACCTGCCAAGTCTCGGCCAGAGCAGGTAAAACCATGAGATAAGGGTCGAACTTGACCAAACCGTCAAAGATCTGCTGTACGACCGTCACCCCATATTGATCCTCGACATAAGCCGGGTCCAGAGTAGAAGGATTATTCATCAAAGGGGTTCGATAGATGCCTCCCTGGCGAATGGGGTCGGCGGATTGGCTCTCTTTTTCCGCTCCCGTTGCGTAACCCGGTAATAATGAGAGACTTAAAAAAATCAGAACAATTAAAAAAAGATGCAGGAGTCGGGGAAGATTCATTCTGGTTCCTCCATGGAATTTGTGATAAAATAGTCAAGTTTCGCACCCCCAATGGGGCACGGTTCCGCATCTGGTGTGGGCCCTATGCCTGATGCAACTTTCCTTAAAATATCAGGTTCGAAACTTGAGTAAAATAGTTTAAACTGCCTTAAAATCCGAACAGGATAGATCGGTCCTGTTCCAGCTTATGGCCTGTTCCAGCTTATGGCCTCGTCTTGTGATCATGACACCCAAACAAAACATGGGTGTAGCAGTTATCATATGGGGTATAGAAATGCAAATACTGTATTTTTGAGAGAAATGAAGAAAATTATATGGGGAATGCTGCGGCAGAGAAAAAAAAAGCACAGACCGATAAATCCGTGCTTTTTTCCTTTTTTTTAAAAAATTTTACGTCAAATCCCCATCAGGGTCCACCACCTCCACAGGCCAAGACTGGCAGTGCATAGGAAGCTATCACAACACCAATTACAAATAGCTGTAACATTAACTTTTTCATTGTTTCCTCCTTTTTTTCTAATAATATTGTAGAAATAAACTGACCCCTTGCCTGATTCTTCTATTGAGCAAGGCCTGTGCCAGTTAGACGATATGGTCGATTATTTGTATAACTATCTGAATTCAAACAAAATACTGGTGGATATTAAATGTAAGAAAGAGTGAAGTGATAAGGCGGGTTCGCACAGGTTAAGGTATTCTAATGAAGTGAAGATGCTCTGAAGCCCTTTAAATATTCGTGAAGATTGCGAGTGCACACGTTTATGGGCAGTGCACACATTTGTGTGCGCATAAGAGGTGCTGGATAGAAACCGGTTTTCGATTTCCCCTCCTGCTGTCGGCAATGTCTGTTGTGTACATTTTTAAACACTTCACGGGCCGGGCGCTTGTTGAAGTCATACCGACAATTTTATCGAGGTGGAATAAGATATTGTATTTATTTGCTAATCTAAACTGGAATCTTGATAAATAGGGGTTGGATCTTTATGGAATACCTTACGAAGTTTCGAGTTTCATCTTATATTTTGGTATTTCTGTCCCAAAGAGACGTCTTCTTTCCATCGAATCCTAAGATAAAGCGAAGTCGTGTTTTCTGCTTTTTATGGCACCATTTTTGCTTAGAATAGTGTAAAAAAAGAAAGAGATACAACATGAAAAAATGGAATGAAGGATCAATCGTTGTAATAGATGATGATCAGGGAATTTTGGATTCCTTTGATGCTATGTTGGGAGATGATTATCGTCTGTTCATGGTGGACAA
The DNA here is from genome assembly GCA_011049715.1 of Desulfobacterales bacterium. Lineage (GTDB taxonomy): Bacteria > Desulfobacterota > Desulfobacteria > Desulfobacterales > UBA2156 > UBA2156. The sequence goes on along the minus strand of DRHF01000048.1, from coordinate 2,219 downwards.
TGGATCCGACGCCCTTGAACTCCTGAGCAAACAAAATTTTGACCTCCTGTTCTTAGATATAAAAATCCCGAGACCAAATGGTCTTGAAGTTTTAAGATGGATACGGGAAAGAGGCATCTCTACGAAAGTCGTAATCGTAACAGCCCTACCCCAAGAACATTACGAAGAGATGGCTCAGCAGTATGGAATTTACCGATACCTCCGCAAACCCCTCGATGTGGATGAAGTGGAAGAGATCGCGTCCACTGTGCTTCATTGATCCGGATGTGTCCAGGCTCAACAAGAAGAGAGGTGTAAAGACGAATCCGTTTCAATAAGAATAGATTTAGGGTCAATTTTTTAGATTATTATAAACGGATGGAAATGCGATAGACTCGGTGTCATCGGTTCTCCCTGCCCCTGAGCCGCCCGGTTTCGGTCCGGTCCACTTCATATGTCCCGGGGGTTATCACCACGCCGTATTCCTCCCTTGCACGCCGGTGCGAGATGACACCGTTTCTCACCTCTTTTGCAACACGGTCTGCAGGTCTTAAAAAAGGATCGCCGAATCCGCCGCCACCCCCTGCCACCTGCCGCAAAACGGTTCCCGGGGGAAGTTCGGGAATGATCTCTTTTGATTTGGGTCGATGGAGTTTTCCATTGTCAAACCGAAAGCTCATTTCATTGATGCTGCCCGCCTTCCCTCCAAAAAGACCGAACGCCCGGGCCTCCTCATCAACACCGTCTCCAAAAACAACGCCCTTGACCCGGTCCCCGTAAAACCGGATCGTTGTTTCAACCCCCAGCCCGCCCCGCCATTGCCCTGCGCCGGCGGAATCGATCGAAAACTCATGCTTCAGGAGGTGGTGGGGCGTCTGGAGCTCAAACATTTCAGGGTCCTGGGCAAGGATGCCCCCAGCACAATTAATCAGTCCAATATGATCGTAACCGTCAAAACCCCGGGTCGCACCGGATCCCCCTTTCAGGGCATTGAACAGGATATCAACAAAGGGCCGGTTGCCCCTCGGATCAATCCCTGAGACGGCCAGAGCCAGCATTCTGTTCCACCCGGCCGTAACGCGGTCGGGGATGGCTTTCGACAGGGCCTTGAAGATGGCATCCGCATGGGGTCCGGTAATGCTGTTTCCAAATGTGGTTGCTGCCGGAAAGCGTGCATTCAGAAACGTCCCCTCCGGGATATCAATATGCAATGGCCTGAGAATACCTTCATTATGCGGAATATCAGGGTCCACCAGCATCAAAAAAGTCAAAATTACCGCTGATACGCTTGCGCTCAAGGGGGCATTGGTAAACCCTTCGGTCTGGGGATCGGTTCCCGTGTAATCAAAAAAGATTTCTTCCCCCTTTATGCTGATGTTGACCTTTATTTTAGATCTCGATCCCGGATGGATGCCGTCGTAGAACATCCAGCTCTCGCCCTGATAGTCACCGTTCGGGATTCGTTTGATCTCGGAGCGAACCATTCTTTCTGTTGAATCAAAGAGCAGCTCAAGATGTGCGCGAAACTGATCCACACCGTATCGATCGAGAAGAGACGTTAATAACCTCTCCCCCACAACGCAGCTTCCGATCTGGGCCTTGATATCCTCTTCGACAATCGGGTATCGGATATTCGCGAAGATCAGATCCCATACATCCTTTCTGAGCTTCCCCTTCTCAAAAATCTTAACCGGGGGGATGCGAAAGGCTTCCTGCCAGACCTCCCGGGCGTCCGGGTTGTATCCCCCTGCCACCGCTCCTCCGATATCCGCCTGGTGCCCCTTGACCGCAGTCCACGCAAAAAGCGCTCCTTGATGAAATACCGGCTTGAAGACCGCCACATCGGCGTTTTGGTTGCCGCCGGTGAAGACATCATTGTGCAAAATGATATCGCCCGGATAAATATCTTCTCCAAAGTATTCGATGATTTTCCGACAGACCGGCTGCAATGCAAAGGCAAGGACCGGAATATATTCGGCCTGTTCAAGCATGTGTCCTTTGTCATCATAAAGACCGGTCACAAAATCCCTCGCCTCGTTGAGAATCGGTGATCTGCAGGTCCGAAGAAGCGTATACCCCATCTCATAGGTAATCGCTTTTAACCGGCACTGGAGAATGGATGCATGCACCCGGCTTGCTTCACGGTTTGGCGCCACGATCTTACCCATCTTTTTCAATCTCTATCATCGGCATCTTTCCCGAACCCCGGGGAAGGGAGTATGGCGGAACCAGTTCTATGG
>DRHF01000047.1 GCA_011049715.1 Desulfobacterales bacterium | reverse complement strand
TAATTGTGATCATTGTCGTTTTCTTTCCTGAAGGAATAATGGGATCGCTTAGAGAAAAATACCCTGAAAGATTTGGCGAGGTTGTTGATGAAGCCGATAGAAAAGCTCAAGTAGAGTTAAAATAATGGGCAAAATATTAGAAGTTGATAGCGTTTATAAATATTTTGGAGGCGTTAAAGCTAACGAAAATATTTCTTTAACTGTTGAGGAGGGAAGTATTGTCGGATTAATCGGTCCAAATGGTTCAGGAAAAACAACATTATTTAATTCAATTGTTGGAACCCACCCGATAGATCGAGGATCCATAAACTTTGATGGTAAAGAAGTTTCTGCACTTCCGGTGCCGGTTGTGGCCAAATTGGGTTTGCTCAGAACATTTCAACAAACAAGAATTTACGGAAAATTAAACTGCGTTCAAAATATGCAAATTAGCTCTAAACCTGAGAAAGATAATATTTTTACTGTTTTTGCAAAAATTCCTGAGGAATTAACTGTAAAAGCTGAAAATTTATTGAAATTTGTAGGCTTATATCAAAAAAGAAAACTTAGGGCCGGCGATTTGTCCTTCGGTCAACAAAAGCTTTTGGAATTAGCAATGGCATTAATGAATGAGCCAAAAATGCTGCTTCTTGACGAACCAACCGCGGGAATTAACCCGACTTTGATTAACGGAATTATAGATCGATTGATCAGGGTAAATAAAGAATTCGGTATCACACTATTAGTAATAGAGCACAACATGAGAGTAATTATGAATTTAGTTCAAAAAATATTTTGCTTAGCCCATGGAAAGCTGCTCGCTGAGGGTACACCCGAACAAATTAAAAATGATAATCGAGTTATCGATGCTTATTTAGGAGCACAATAAATGTCGATAGATCAATATTCAGTTTTAGGTAAGACACCCGGTCCAGAAGAATTAAAAAAGCTATCGTCCAATGATGTACATTTAACGATAAAGAATCTCAATGCCGGTTATGGGAAAATGGTTATTTTACATGACTTTGATTTATTTGTAAGCAAAGCACAGTCTTTGTGTTTAATAGGACCCAATGGTGCGGGTAAATCCACCATCCTTCACTCGATTTACGGGTTCACCACCATTACAGGTGGCGCCATAAAGATGCGTGAAAACGACATCACCCACCTCAGTCCAAACGAAAAACTTAAACGTGCGGGGATCGCCTATATTTTGCAGGATGCTTCTATTTTTCCGAGTATGACGGTTGAAGAAAACATGATCATGGGCGGGTTTCTCATGGACAAACCAAGTCAGGCCCGGGATGCAGCAGAGAGGGTATTCGCAAAATATCCCCGTCTGGAGGAACGTCGAAAGCAACAGGCCGGGGTGCTTTCAGGCGGTGAAAGGCGTCTTTTGGAAATCTCCCGGGCACTGATCATGGATCCGGAAATTCTGCTGGTGGATGAACCCTCCATCGGGCTTGAACCCCGTTTCATCGAAATGGTGTTTGAGATTTTAAGGGGCCTTCAAAAAGATGAAGGTAAAACCATCATCATGGTTGAACAAAACGCCAAGAAAGGACTGGAGTTCGCGGACATCGGCTATGTTCTGGTCTCCGGTCAGCTGGCCATAGCCGGTAGTGGTGATGAGCTTCTTCAGAATCCGGAAGTCGGACGACTCTTTTTAGGCGGTTAGAAACTAACCAGGTTTTTGTTACTTTGGCCAATACGGATCTCGCAGGGCCTTTTTGAAAATCTTTCCGGACCCTGTTTTGGGTAGCTCCGTCAAAAAATCCACAGACTTGGGCGCCTTGTACGATGCCTGTTGCTGTTTGCAAAACCCGATGATTTCCTCTTCTGTGGATGTTTCGTTTGGTTTCAGTACAACCGCAGCTTTGACCGCCTCTCCCCACTTCTCATCCGGTATGCCGATGACGGCGGCTTCCAGCACCTTTGGATGCCGGTAGAGGACATTTTCCACCTCCGTGGAGTAAATATTCTCACCCCCGGAAATAATCATATCCTTTTTTCGATCCACGATATTCACATATCCTTCTTTATCGACCACCGCCAGATCTCCTGTCCGAAGCCAATCTCCGGAAAAGGCCTTTCGGGTTTCCGCCGGGCGTTTCCAGTACCCGGGGGTGATTGTATCCCCCCGGACCCAGATTTCTCCGACCTGTTGACCGTCCGGAACAACCGGCTTGTTGTTTTTATCCATCACTTGAAGCTCCACTGTGATAAATGGCCGTCCGGTTTTGGCTTTGTAGGTCAACCGTTCCTCTTCTGGAAGATTTTGCAGGTGTTCTTTCAGTGTGCTCAGGGTCAGATAAGGGCTGGTTTCGGTCATGCCGTAGGTTTGGATATAATCACAACCAAAGGTTTGTATAATGTTGTGAACCAATTGCGGTGCAATGGGTGCGCCTCCACTGAGAATCACACGAAGGCTGGAATAATTGTAAGACCGGACCCGGGGATGCTTTACCATAAGATTCAACATGGTCGGAATCAGGTTGCTCAGGGTGATCTGCTCTTTTTCGATGACGGCCATCACTTTCTCAGCTTCAAAGTGACGGACCATCACATGTTGACCTCCCACCCAGGTAATGGCAAATGTGGCCCAGGCATCTGCAAGGTGAAACATGGGGGCGATATGGCCCCAGATATCTGCATCGACCAGCTTAAGTTCCCCGATGGCGCCCAGGGCATGGACACAAACGTTTTTATGGGTGAGCATAACACCTTTTGGGCTCCCGGTAGTTCCGCTGGTATAGTAGAGCTGTGCGACCTGTTCCTCCCGGATGGAAACCGGTTTGAAAGGCGCCGGTTCCCGGTCCATGATTTTCTCGTATTGATGAAAAGAAATGTCGGCCGGCAGGGAGGGAATTTCTCCGATCCATAAAATTCCTTCCAGCAATGTCGATTCGGTTAGGATGTTTTCGACAAGGGGGCTGAAACGGGAATTGACCACCAGCCATCGGGCTCCGGCATCTCTAAGTATATAGGCAATCTCTTTGGCTGATAAACGATGGTTCAGAGGTGAAAGGATTGCACCGATTCCGGCGGCCGCGTAGTAGTTCTCAAAAAAAGCACAAGAGTTGACATCGAGAATGGAAATCCGATCTTTGGGCTGAATTCCATGTTCCTGAAAAAAGCGTGCCAAGGTGCAAACACGCTCTCCTATCTCTTTATACGTGAATGAACGATCGCCGTCTATCAGCCCGATTTTTTCCGGGTATAAAGACGTTGCCTTTTCGAGTGTTGTCCAAATATTCAAAATTTACCCTCCAAATTTCCAGCACGGGTGCCTCAAGATGAAAAACTAAAATCACACGGACACTGCAATCGCCGCGCCAAGT
>DRHF01000046.1 GCA_011049715.1 Desulfobacterales bacterium | reverse complement strand
GCGTCATGGTGTCGAGAAGTTTTACCGGTCTTTTTCGATCCATTTCAAGATTGTTGATGACCGCAATCTTCTTCTTCAGGATAGCCAGGTTCTTGATAATCACGTCGATTTCCCGGGTTATCTTTCGATATTTATTAATTTCTTCTTTGGTTACACCGATTTGAGTATTCAGTTTTTCAATTCGAGCATTTAAATTGTTTTGAAAATAGTAACAGGAAATGCCCACAAAGATGAAAAAAAGACAAAACATAGAGACCTGGCGCCGGATATTCTCTTTTTTACGGGCTAAACGATATGGGAGGAGATTGATCCGAATCATTTGTCATCGACCCTTCTGATAGCAAGCCCCAGACATATGGCCGCCTGCGGTGCTATCTGCCCAAGGTAGGATGCGCTCAACTGGCGATGGTTTACAAGGATATTTTTAAAGGGATCAACCGTTTCAACCTCTGCGGACGCTTCATCTGCCAGCAGTTGATGAAACTCCTTGATGTTGGCGCCACCTCCGCTGAGGAAAATCTTACTGAGTTGATCATCCGGATAAGTGGAATAAAAGAAGTCAAAAGCACGCCTAATTTCCGTGCACCAGTCAGCAACAACTGCTGAAACAATGCCTTTTAAATCTTCGGGGGAGATTTTATCAGGATGTTTTCCGAATTTAAGTTTTTCAGACTCCTCAGAAGAACAATCGAGATGCGCAATTATTTGTTGATTGATTTGGTCGCATCCAAGCGGAATATCTCGAATAAATTCGGAGGAAGCGCCTCTTATTACGTTCAGTGACGTTTTGCTGGCGCCAATATCAACCAGAGCGACATTCCCGGTTTTTGAACTATAATTTAACTCAAATATATTTTGGAGTGAAAACGCATCGACATCTATGATGCTGGGGTGAAGTCCGGCCATCTGGATCAGATCAACGTAACTATTAATCATATCCTGCTTTGCCGCAATGAGAAGAACACTCATCTGGTTGGGATTATTTTCACTTTGTTCAAGAATTTGGAAATCAAGATTTACATCATTGATATCAAATGGAATATACTGTTCAGCTTCAAACTGAATGGTTTCCTGCAGTTGATCTTCCGGCATGCGTTGGACGTTGATCTTTTTAACTATAACCGAATATCCGCCAATCGATGTGGCAACATTCTTCTCTTTGAATTTAGCCTGCTTAAAGAGCTTTCGGATAGAACCGGCGACAGCTTCAGGGTCCTTAATCTCACCTTCCTGGATGGCATCTGCCGCAATATCGATGATACCAAATTTTTTTAAGCGGTACCCTCGATTTGTTTTTATGACTTCGGCCGCTTTAATGCTTCTTGAACCAATATCAAGGCCAACGAGATGGTCTTTTTTCCCAAACATAACGATTTCTTCTTAATCGGAAAATATTTTGTTTTTTTCAGCAAGATCATAGCCCAATGCTAAAATCAGCTTGCGTTTGGTTTCTAGCCGGCAGGGCATTCCGTTTTCTATCCGCGAAATGGTTATGGGAGAGACATTTGCCCTTTTGGATAGCTCGGCCTTGCTCAGTAGCAAAGATTCTCTGATTTCTCTAAGGAAGTTATTCTTCATATTCAGGATCCATATTAAAGCCGCACATAAAGCTCAAAATGAATAAAATTTTAATCGAAACTGTATCTCATCTATACAAAGTATAACAGGTTAGTGAATATAATTAAAGCCAAATAACCATTAACATTTAACCGATGCCCCCCGGTTGAGCCTTTTTTTGCTCAATTGGGTTTATATAAAAGCATAGAATTAATATAAAGTCAATATAATTATATATAATTATTTGTTTATTTTTAACTAACTTAAAATACAACGCTATTTATCGCCGGCATCTTGAAAAGCAGTGACCGCAGCCATGTTATTCACGCAAGTTTTGCACCTTTGATTTTACGAAGGCTCGCTCCTCGATGGCAGCTTCACCTTCTGTGTCCTGAATCCGTCGTATCACTGGCACACACAATGGAGTGAAAATAATGCTTTATCTTGACTTTAAACAGCTGTTTTTTATATGGTTGCAAAGATATTTTCAGACAACATGATTCCGTATTTTCTTTTATTCTTTTATCTATAGGATATCTAGTCGATTTTCAACAACAACAGAAAACTAAAGCGCAACGATAAATCCAGTGAATCATTTATCATCCCAGGAAAAAGCCAAACCGTTCAGGCTGGTCAAATATTTCGCCTTCATCAGCCTCATTTCAATTTTTCTTGGAACAATCGCTCTTTCTTTGCTCAACACCCACTGGGCCAGGCGCATGCATTTGAAAAAGAGCGAGGATTACGCCCTCCTTTTGGTTGCAAATCTCAACCATCAGATTGTTTCACAATTCTTCATCCCGATGGCAAGGAAATTTCGAAAAATCCAACTGCGAGATAAAGAGCAGTTTGATCTGTTGGACAAGGTAGTCAGGAGCACGCTCCACAGTTTCAAAATAGATACGGTTAATATCTACGACATGAATAATATCATTTCCTATAGCTTTAACCCTGATTTGGTCGGTAAAAAGGATGTGGGAGGAACCGCTTATCAAAATGCCAAACGGGGCAGATCCACCTCAAAGCTGACGCAAAGCGGTAATTTTTGGGAGCTTTTCGTTGGTATTCCAAAAGTGAGCAAAATCATCACATTTGCACCTCTCCGCGCTACAAAACCACTCTCCACGATTTCAGGCCCTGTAGGAGGGGTTATAGAAATCGTGCAGGATTTGTCAGGAGACTATAAAACCATATTCCGATTCCAGATCTTTGTCGTCGGTACAGGTGCCGCTGTCATGGGAATTCTTTTTATAACGCTTACCTTTGTGGTCAGAAAGGGCGAGAATATTATTCAGCAAAGAGCCCTGGAGAGGATGAAGCTTAGAGAGGAACTCAGCCGTGCCGAGCACCTATCATCATTGGGCGAGATGATCGCCGGTGTTTCCCATGAAATCCGCAACCCGTTGGGTATCATAAAGAGTTCAGCTGAGCTACTAAGAAAAAAACAGTCTGAAAAAAACAGTTCAACCACCATCCCGGAGGTTATTGTTGAGGAAGCCGATCGCTTAAATAATATCATCACCGACTTTCTGAATTTCGCCAAACCGAGATCGCCGAACTTTACGTTGTGTCAGGTGGAAGAGGTTCTTGGAAAAAACATTTCATTTTATTCATCCCAGATCGACGATCAAAACTGCAGCATTACCAAACGTTTTGAGCAGAACCTTCCGAAGATCATGGCCGACGCCGACATGTTATATCAGGCATTTTTAAATATATTAATAAACGCCATGCAGGCGATGCCCGAGGGTGGAGAAATATCCATTAAAACCAAATCCAATGATAATGGTGTAACCATTTTCTTTGAAGACGATGGAGAAGGTATATCCGACGATGCTTTTGAAAAGATTTGGACCCCTTTTTATACGACCAAAGAAAAGGGCACCGGGTTGGGCCTCGGCATGGTGAAAAACATAATCGGAGCGCATGGCGGGGAGGTCTACGTGGAAAACAGGCCACAGGGAGGCGCACGAGTTGGGATCACATTGCCGATAAAGCAGGAGGGATCTTCGTGGAAACCATCCTGATTGTAGATGATGAAAAAAACTATCCACTGATATTAAGTTCCGTTTTAGAGGATGAAGGGTTTGAAACACTGACCGCCAACAGCGGTCAGGCTGCACTTGAGATACTGAAATCTTCGGATGTTGACCTTGTTTTAACCGATATGAAAATGCCGGTCATGAACGGCATTCAGCTGCTTGAAAAAATCAAAGACAAGGACCCTGATCTTCCGGTAATTATGATGACCGCCCACGGCACGGTTGAAAAAGCAGTAGAGGCGATGCAGAAAGGCGCTTACAACTATGTATTAAAACCGTTCGATAACGAAAGATTGATCCTTTTTGTGAACAAGGCAAATGCAATGTATCGGGTAATCAAAGAGAATAGACGACTTCGTCATGATATCGAGTCCCGATACAGTTTTGAAAACATCATCGGCAAAAGCAAAAAAATGCAGGATGTTTTTGAAATGATACAAAAAGTGGCGCCCGTAACCGCAAATGTACTGATTGAAGGCAAAAGCGGTACAGGTAAAGAGCTGGTGGCCAAGGCGATTCATTTTAACAGCCCGCGGCACGACAAGCCGTTTATAGCGGTTAGCTGCAGCGCTCTTGCTGAAAATCTTCTTGAAAGCGAGCTTTTTGGCCATGAGAAAGGTGCGTTTACAGGTGCTGCCTCCATGCACAAAGGAAGATTTGAAGTGGCAGATAGCGGAACACTGTTTCTCGATGAAATCGGTGAGCTGTCACAAAACCTACAGGTAAAGCTTTTGCGCGTTCTCCAGGACAAGATCGTAGAGAGGGTAGGAGGGTCTAGACCGATTTCTGTTAATATTCGCCTGATAGTCGCCACAAATAAAACGTTAAAAGAAGAAGTTCGCCAGGGTCGATTTCGAGAGGATCTTTTTTATCGGATTAATGTGATACACATCAGCTTACCCCCTTTGAGGGAGCGACAGGAGGACATCCGTCTTCTTGTCGACCACTTTATTGAAAAGTATACGAATGAACGCAAATCTGCCCCCCCGATCACAGGAGTCGAGCAGGAGGTGGATCGGCTTCTTATCGAATATAGCTGGCCGGGAAATGTTCGTGAACTCGAAAACGTAATCGAACGGGCCATGATTCTTTGCACGGGTAACACCATCAGCACAAATGATCTTCCAAAGGATTTTAAAGAGAACATAAATGACACAAAGTTTCTCGATGGCATACCCGAGAGTGCCAAATTAGATGAAACGATAGCTTTGATGGAAAAGAAAATGATTAAGCGGGCGTTGAATCTAACCAACCATGTTCAGTCGAATGCCGCTGACCTGCTTGGAATTGGGAAAAGCGGATTAAACAAGAAAATTAAAAAATATGGCTTGTCAGATTCAGATTTTCATAAATAAAAGAAAATTATGAAAAGCGCGGTATATTTTATCGATTTAAGGGCAACGGTCGGGAAAAGTTTTGTTGAAAAACTGGGTAGACTTGTTGACGTGGCAGGCCTTTCTGACACAATCAAAAAAAGAGACATGGTCGCGGTTAAGCTCCATTTCGGCGAACTGGGGAATACCGCATTTATTCGGCCGGTATTTATCCGCAAAATCGTGGAAACCATAAAAGATTTTGGCGGAATTCCCTTTCTAACCGATACAAACACACTGTATGCCGGCACACGAAGCAATGCCCCGCATCACCTTTCAACCGCCTATCAAAACGGCTTTGCCTTCTCGGTGGTCAATGCCCCCATAGTTATTGCAGACGGTTTAAGGGGTAAGAGTGAAACCCGTGTGACCATCAATCAAAGACGTTTTAAGACCGTTTACATCGGGTCTGAGATTGCCAAGGCGGACGCTCTTGTATCAGTGGCTCATTTTACAGGGCATGAGCTTTCTGGTTTTGGTGGAACCATAAAGAATATAGGAATGGGATGTGCATCCCGAAAAGGAAAATTGGCGCAGCACTCGACTGTCTCTCCTAAGGTTAAGAAAAAAAAATGTGCCGGCTGTGGTGAATGTGTTCCCCATTGCTCTCAACGGGCCATTTTTTTCGTTGATGACAAAGCGGTTATACATAATGATAAATGCATCGGTTGCGGTGAATGTATCCTCATCTGTCCCAACAGTGCCATAGAGATCCGTTGGAATCAGACCATTCCGATATTTTTAGAGAATATGATAGAATACACCATGGGGGTTTTAAAGAAAAAGGCGGGCCGCGCATTATTCTTAAATTTCCTAACAGATATCTCTCCGGCATGCGACTGTATGTCCCTCAATGATGCACCTTTCGTAAGAAATATCGGTGTGGTGGCTTCAAAAGACCCTGTTGCCATCGACCAGGTATCTGTCGACCTGGTTAACCAAGAACCGGCACTTGCTGAATCAGCCCTCAACACAAACATAAAACCGGGTGAAGATAAATTTAGGGGAATTTATCCCAAGGTGGATTGGCAAATTCAGCTGGACTATGCAGAAACGCTGGGACTTGGAACCCGCAAATATGAGCTTTTAACAATTTGATGAACTCGTAAAAAGTCATTTGCGAACGACTTTGAGAATTATGGAATGAAGCGTTCTGTCCTTTTGCCATATATCATCTTTTCCAGTATCCCGCCGACCGCACTACATGCCAGTCCAAAAGGGATATATCCTGCATAACCCAAAAGGGGCATCTCAAAAATTTGAAATCGATGGACAAAGGGAACCCTGTACTCCCATTTGGCGAGACTATAATAATTCCACATCTCCCAGAACCAACCGCAAAAAATGGCAGCCAGGGCCGATGATATAACCTGTCGCCAGTCCCCGTAATAGATATTCGATAAAATATGATTCTCTCCCTGAAGCTCTTGAAGGGAAACAATGATGAGCAAAGAAGATAACCACAAAAGAGGAAAAAGATAATTGGGCCAAACTCCGACACCGGCCAACCCCACAGCGGAAACCACCAAGGCAAAAACGGCCAATATCCGACGATGCACACATCTGATGGGAACAAACTCTCCAAATCCCCTCTTAATCCATGGCGCATTGATGAACCAGTCCCGGGTTCCCAGGACGGCCGGTAGAACTGTTGAGAAAGAGAGTGTTGCATATCCAAAGTACTCCCACGGAGAATGGTGAACCCCCAGGTAATACCAGTTTTGGACAAATCGGTTCAGGTATTCGAAAAACCACCAAAAGCCGGCGCTTAAGGGAAATAGAAGGAGAAAAAACCGGGGGCGATCCTTCATCATGCAATGTCCATTTTGTCGATAACAAAGACCATTGACGATCAGAATAAACGAAAACCACAGAGGTATGAATGTATGCGGTTGAAATTTGCTAAACCACGAAAAACGAGACCATGCCAGCATCCAGAAAAGCGTTCCTGTTGATAAGCCGAGCCATCCCCACCAGGGAAATGGAAAGTGAGTTGGGTGATCAACCTTAAAATTTCGGATGTTGAATACGGCGGCAACGATCAATGGGAAGAGAACTGCGAAAATAAAAAGAGCGCAGATTGTAAAAAAAAGCCACGAAAAAGGAGCAGGGTGAACGTACAGCTTCTCCGGCGGAAATTCAAAATACCTAAAAACAGGAAGGCCTGCCAAAACAATTCCAAGAAGGGGAAATCCCAAAAGGCTACCGATCAGGACAGAAAATTTAAAAGCAAATTTTTTCACAGAACGTTTTAAAATCGTGGATGGACACTGGTTAAGACCCAAGGTCATTATTGTTCAAGCATAATAAGGAATACAAGGTGAGGATATGTCAACGGTAAAGATGCCCCGCCTGCGGCGGATTAAATCGCCAGTAATGAGCGGGGTGGATCTATCTCCTTTAGCTTTAAAGTAAATGTGGTCCCTTCGTTGATCCTGCTATCTACAGTGAGCCGCCCGCCGTAGGTTTCGACCATGCTGTAAACGATTGAGAGACCGAGACCTGACCCTTTGGGTTTGGTGGTAAAAAAGGGATCGAAAATCGACTTCATCACCTCCTTCGTAATGCCACAGCCGTTGTCCGTTATCGAAATGCCAACATATTTATTTTTTATCGGGTACATTTTAACCTCAACTTCTCCTTTGCACTCAATGGCCTCAACCGCGTTTAAAAGGAGATTCCAGGCAATTTGGCGCAGGTGCCCCGGATCCATTTCAACCCAGCAGTTACCGATCAACTCTTTTCTGATTTCAATTCTTCCGCGGCAGGCACCGTCCTGCTCAAAAAGATCTATTGTTTCCGATAATGCTTTGGACAGATTTATCGCTTCGGGTTTGCCGGCCGGTGGTCTAGCAAATAACAGGAAACTGCTGATGAGGTCATTTAACCGATCTGTCTCTCGGGAAATGATCCTCATCAGCTTTTCATGTTCAGGGTCATGGGAAATATCGTCTTTTATCAGCTGTATGGAGCCGCTGAGGCTGGCGAGAGGGTTCTTGATTTCATGTGCCAGTCTGGCAGCTACTTCACCGATGGCCGCAATCTTTTCAACACGTTTTACATGTTCCTCCAGTGCCAACAGCTCCTGCTTCGTCTTTTTTTCCCGTTCCGCCAAATAGCTGCTTAAAAAAGCAACCGCAAAACAGGCTGCCATGGTAATGATTATTTTATAAAAAACAGGATTCCATGCATAATTTGCAGCAACAAGTCCCTCATTAACACCATAGGGTTCCAGAATACGGTAATACTCCAGGTCAATCATAATTCCATATTGAATGCTGCAAAGGGAAGCCATGATCATACTCCCTTTCCTAAAAAGAAGCATGCTCGCATAAATGATTACCACCAGATAGAGGAAGGAAAAAATGCTTGAGTAGCTTCCGGTTAGAAAAATGATCAGGGATACAACTACCGTATCTATTCCGATCTGAAAATATACAAAAGCACGTTTTCGCTCGATCCGATTGATGACAAGCGCATATCCGACAGAGAGGGCAAAAACACCCCCGATAAGGCCAAAAAAAATGATGAGCGGGGGGTTTAACATCGGGGGAGGCTGATTGGTTTGAAAAAGGATGCTTGATCCAAGCAGCAAAGCCGTAAATAACACCCGGAAAAACATGAGCCATTTCACCCGGGTTACAAAATCATTTTCGGATTGTTGGGACAAATCATTCATGGATGGAAAAAGGAAAGTGAACGCTTTTTACT
>DRHF01000045.1 GCA_011049715.1 Desulfobacterales bacterium | reverse complement strand
TATATTTAGGTCTTTACAAATTTTACGTGCAAGTTCGTCGACGATTTCATTATGCCTCGGAACTTGCGATTTTAATCGTCCTTTTTTGAAAATACTATGATTACTTCCTTCACGCAACAAATACGCATTATGTTTTTTAAGGTGCTTTAATAATTGGCTTCTTTTCATTTTCTAACGGGGTGGGATACCACACGGTTCAAAACGCTATAAAGAAATCAAAAAGATACGCTCCGCATCCCGTTACAAATTTTCAAGATATTGTTTGAGACGATTCCGAATATATTTCTTGCCCATTCCTTACTTCAGATACAGTTCGCGCTGCTTGGCATCATCTTCACTTAAGCAAGCCTCATAGTAGATCAATTCCAAAGGCCTTCTGTTCCATGTTGAACTCACATTACCCGATTGATCCTCTTGCATTCTTCTTTTCAGGTTATTCGTTGATCCTGTGTAAAATTTCACATCTTTTTCGCTAAGAAGTATGTAAACGTAATGCATAAGTTTTGAATTTGTAACGGGACAAGATGGCTGCTACCGCCTTGCTACATCACCCCGTTAAAAAAAAATCAGTTAAGGGCTCCTAAATTCCAAACGGCTAAAAACTACAATTTCAGTATCTGACATAGCGACCATCTATCTCGAATTTTCTAACGGGGTACACGAACTTTCTCTTTTATCGTCAGAACAACAAATCGGTTCAGAAAATGTCACCAAACACATGAAACCAAACTGAAACCTCTCTCCGAGGCGTAGGCTCTACGAGCCGGAGGCCTTCTATACCAAAATCTATTTTGAACCTGGTCCAGTTGGAATAACTCCCCCAATCTCCTCTCGTTTATTTTGCTCAAAATTTGTTCCCGGGGATAACTGTTCCCTTACCTCAAAATCACTCCATCTTTGTCTGCTTAATCCCACGTAAAATCCTTCATCCCGATAGGCTTTACCCACCATATCGCCACGTAAACTATTTTTACCTCACGCCCAACAAAATGATTGGCTGGTCAACTGACTCCTTAAATCTCCTCGCCATTAGCATGGGTTTAAGCTGGCAAGCTGTGATTGATATCAACTTAATAGAGCACGGCGAATGGCCGAAAAAAACACAAGCCCTACCGGTCGGAAGGATCAGTTCCTTTTCAACAGTTCAAAATATTCATCTCTTGTCATTCCGACGGTTCGTATATTGTTTTTGATTATATCAATATCGATTTCATAGTATTCTGAGATCACAATCGCTCGTTTTGCACCCGGATGAGTCAAAATATAGTGTGCCCCTTTTTTTCGTTTGTAAGAGCATCCGTAGTCTTCAAATACTTTTTTCAGTATTTTCCAATGGATAGATTTGATTTTTGGCATCTATGCAACTTGCACTGAATATTTTTCAAAGCCGATCATTTCTACTTTTGGAACAATTACACCATTATGCCTATCATACCCGCACTCAGCTAAATATTCATTCAGCGTGTCGATCTCATCCATTTCCTCAAATTGAATCTGAATAACCTCTAAAAGGTTTTTCTTTGCCTCATCTCTTGTTGTCCCTTGTGCAATAAAATCCAGTTCAGGGCACTTTGCAATAAACCATTTGCCTTTTTGCCATACTTCAATGGTTATGTTTATATCCATTATTCGAACCTCCTTTTTTAAAGATTCTCAGGACGTTGTTGATAAATTGTACAAATTTCTCTTAAAAGATTGTGAAAACCGATATTAGATCTGGATGAGTTCATTAAGCTCATTTTTTTTTGACTCCAGTACCATTTTACAAAGCTACGGGGCCCCGAATAGTGGGATCCTCCAGAGGGCGGATAAATCTACACTTCGCTTCGACAGGCAGGGCAGGCATTGGCTGACACTCGGACGACTTATTTTTAGCAGCTGTGCGATTTCTGATCCGTGATATCCCATTTCGTACATGGTGATATAAGCAACCTAAGCTCGTGCTTTGCTTATTGGCTGTTTTCGGAATCTGGGACCTGTGGGACATTCTTGACTACATTCACTCATACTAAGGGGAAAGGGGAACGTTACCGCTAAACTGCATTATTTATCAACATAGGAAATAGGGTGTGTTGCGGGAAGCCCATAAAGTATAAGTTTCTCAATCTCTTTTTCTTTGCGCAACTCAGCCCCTTTGGCTACGCGGTTAAAATTTGCACCGCGATATTCTTAACTGTCAGGAAGCATCCTTTTGTAAATCTTATCACTAATTCTGAAACCTACTTCTCTCAACTGTCTGACAAGCTTCTTTTTATCTATGGCTAATCCCATCTCAATTGCCAAATCCATAACCCCCAAGACAGCATAACCGGTTGTACGCGTGAAAGTGGACGTTGGTGCTTTTGTTGCTTTAATTTCCGATATCTTTCAAATCTTCGTATTTGTCATACCAGTGAAACAGATCACCGAACCCAGTATTGACCGTCCTATTAATGCTCATCTTCTAAGAAGTAACCTTGCATTTAATATCCCGCATGCCTTTGGCTTTTTTCCAGTCAACCTGTGGAAAGCGCCGCAACAAGGACTTGTTTGTGGTTTTGTCCAGATTTTTAATGCTTCGCCTATTGCAATCAGCAACATACATAAACTGTCAAGTTTTTCCATGCCGGCCGGCGAGTCTACAAAATCGCTTACTGTTTTTACAGGCTGAAAACGTTTTAAGATTGTTTGCGCTGCCTGATAAATTTGTCTCAGTATTTCTAAAACAAGCTCGCTGTCATACATATACGGCTTCCTTGTCTATCCTTTTCTTTAAGAATGCATTCATTCTGTCCCTGTATCTTACAATATCCACAGGCCTGTGAAACTTCTCCTCCAGATCCTGTTTGATGCCGACAAGGTAGAACAGGTCCGGTTTGCCAAGTTCGACAACAACGTCAATGTCGCTCTGCTCATTCATGTTGTCTCGGGCCGCTGAACCGAAACCGATCCGTATGATTTCGTATCTCTCCTTGTTCAGCTCCATAAAGCCGCGCAGAGCCCGTATTATTTCATTTCCTTCCACTATTTTCGCGCTCCTGTAATAGGGGACATCCTATATTCCCCTTGTCAATAAAAAAGTAATTCTTTCAATATAATGGTGATATCAATGAGATATACGTGATAGCAATTTTAACGCGCACTTCTCCTAATAGCTTTTTGACACGTTTTCAGCGATTCTCCCTTACCTAAATTCAAGTCGCTAACGAGAAGTTTTACCAATGGACTTTTAACTTTCCTGACCAAATGACAATCAATGTTAAGTGAACCAAACTCATTGGCAACAGCTTCCGGCACGATAATTCTATCATAAAGCCTACAAAGAATGTCCAAAAGATTGATCTTTTCCAATGCAATGAGAGCAGAAGTGTCTACAACAGCTATCTCAGGCATTTCTTGCCTCTTTATCAAGATCAAGCTTCGAATATTTTATGGGCGACACACCACGGCGTATAAGAACTTCCACAAAAGTCTTTTCAGAGTACCCTGCAGTTTCAGCAGCCTTTCCCAAAGAAACTGCACCCTCTTCAAGGAGCTTTATTGCAAGCAACAATTTCAACTCTTCTTCCTTTACGTTTATTTCAGGTAAATTGATAGATATGACCATTATTCACCCCCGTATTTTTTAGTGATAGGATAGGGAACGTAGTTGACTACGTTGAATAATTTTGAGCTATAGATATGGGATCTGTTCTTGGTCTCACAGAGATTGTTTGGATATTACTAATGAAGCCATATTTATTTCGACTCGAGCGTCGGGCAGAATATTGAATCGGTCAACGGCTCAAACTCAGGTCAAAGCGGGTGTAAAGCCAGAACTCGGCCGGTCTGAAAATATAATAACCGGGTCATTGTCCTAAAACGTTTGAAAACAAGGCCTCGGAAGGTTCCGGCTAAACGCCCGCTAAGACCTTCAAACAGTGATCCGACCGCCGATTCAAAACCCTGCCCGCCTTTGCAGATAAATCCCAGGGGAAATGGCAACGGATGTCTAAATAATAACGCACTTATTAGTAAAAGGGGGTTGTTACCGGATAACATACTCACAATTTTTTTAAGTCTCTCACAGAGCGCAGAGGGCACAGATAAATTTTTTCCCAGATTTTTTGAGGGCGAAAAATCTGGAAAGATATCCGGCTTGCTTTTGTTGATGGTTCTGGTGCATCATAGCTTTTTAACACGCTGATCCAATTTATCAGAGTATCATCCGGTTTTAGACGTGCTTTGATGCTTCTTTTTTCCATTCTAACCAGCGTTTCCATGTATCCGGGTTTTCAGTGATTTTTACAAGTTCGCGTATCCGCGGCTCGAGGTATTTTAGATCCAACAACGAAAGTCGCCTGTTTAACAGGCCTATGATGTCATCAAGGTCTTTTTCGCGTGTGGAAATAATTTTGTGCAGGATTAAATCTTCAGGAGTGCAAAAGCGAACGGGGGTTCCGGAGATGTCCACATCAATGGATCGCTGAATGGCCTCCTGTTCATAGGGAAGAGATCCAAAAATGATGTCCAATCGAACGCCATTTTTCGTTTGAAGGGGTAATACTCTCATTTCAAGGATAAAGTCTATGGGTCTTGATACCAGTACCTCAAATGCTTCGGATAAAATTTGAACCACATTTTGTATTTCTTTATCTGTAACCCATAGGGTCACGTCGATATCAAAAGTAACCCTTGGATTCCCCCAAACTGCATTCGCCATTCCACCGATGACCATGTATGGTATTCGGTTTTCCGATAAGGTTTTCGATATAACGATGAGCGCCTTTTCAAGATCCGTCATTTTTTGCTTTTCAGTTTTGAAAGGATATTTCGCATACGAATAATTCCGCCGACATTAAGATCCCGCTGTTTTGCTTCGGTGGGCATCAGTTGATAAAGATATCCGATTGAAGCCAAGGCCACTGTTGGGCTCAGCATCTGAGGATGTTCGCTTTCCCATGCGTTATATTTTTCCAACGCTTGCAGATGAAATGCCAATCGATCTTTATAGGGTAATCTCTGCACAGATTTCGCTATTGGTGGAACGAGACCTTTGCAAAACTCAACATTTTTCACTGGTCTCGGTTTTTAGGGTTTACAGTGTTTTAAGGTAATCAATTATCGCTTGATTGAATTTTTCAAAATCGACAAGGTTTCTCTGAAGAATCCCGATCACTATTTCCGAATCAATTTTTGCATAATCATGCACAACAATGTTTCGGAACCGGGCCATTTTCTCTAGGGCTGCGAGCTGTTTTTCTTTTAGAATTCCATTTTCCGTTAGAATTCGAAACATGTCTACATAAGTTTCGGGAACCCTGAACCCGGCATCTGAAATAATGTGGCCGGCTACATCTAAGCAAGATTCAATCATTATTTGCAGCGTTCGCTCTACTATTCTCTGGATTTTCCAATTTGCATCATAATCTTTGACTGAAATGTCCGAAAACTCTTTTATTTGTTTAAGATATTCCTCTACATTGGATAGTTTTTTAAGAATAAGTGTTTTGTCAACCATGCAGGTAGCGTTTTTCAAGGATTCGACTTTCAATTTTGGAAAAATCGAAATATGTCCGAATGACCGAAGATTCAAAACGGTGCCGTAAAAAAGGCATATTATCCGATAAAACTTTTTTAGACCGGATAATCCTAATTTTAAGACTTGGTGAGGCGCTGTTCAGCACAACGAGGTCTATATCATCGATCTTGAAGATGTCGATTAAATCACCAAGGATTTCAAGTCGTTTTTTTGCGAAATCTTCCTTTAGGAGATAGACGGCGATATCAATATCGCTTAGGCCGGTCGATTTTTCGCTCGCAATACTTCCGAAAAGGTATGCGAAGGCAATATCGCTTCTATTGTTGAAGTATCGCTGTGTTTGAAGAAATCGTTTTTTCATGTGGTTAAGCCTGAAAATTCTTCAACATTCGGTCTAGAAAAACCAGCTAAAAAATCGCCACAAAATTAATTTAACTTGCTGATAATACTTGATATGGCGAATATTTTTTAATGGTTTTTTTCTCAAATACACAAACGGGAGGAAAACACAGGATATTAAAAACTAGACCAAAAATTTTATGGGATGAACAGACTTGACATTGAAAGATGCCATCCAGTTTCTAACGGAATTTGCTGCGCGATTTAACCGGATAGGTTGATAAAAATAAAATACTGATTAAACAAGGGAAATGCCGGCAATAGTTTGAAAATGTGTATCCTTTGTAAACAAACTTAAGCCGTGCTGAAATGCCGCAGCAGCAATCCACATGTCATTTGTTGGGATAGGCTTTCGGTTCCTTTTTAAATTGTTTAGGATTTCAGCATAAAACTCACATGTGTCTTCATCTACATAATAGGTAACAACTCTGGGGCTATCTAAAAAATTTTCAAGTTGTTCTCTGGTCTTTTGTCCCTTAAACCACCTTTAAACCCGTAAATCAACTAACCGATGCTGATAAAAGAAAATCCCATTTTGTCCACCTTTCTGAGGACCTCAACAACATCACTATCGCCCTTAAGGGCATAAGAATAGATACTGGTATCTGTCAAAGTCCAGGACATCGATTACCCGGAGTATATTTTAGCCAAAAATATTTTCCATGAAAAGGCGATGAGCAGAAAATCACCATTTTTTCAACATCCGGGTTTAAGATGATTCGGCTGACTGGTTAGCGAATTTGTTATAGAGCCAAGCCAGCACCGCGCCACCGATAAACCCATCAATAAATCCCCATATCAATCCTACAAAAGCTCCGTACCATGTTACTGAATATCCAAAATATACGCCTCCAAGTTTGCCTAGAATATTCCCTTGATGTCCAAAAATGATAAACCAATAAGTAAGCAGAAAAATAGAAAATCCCCAAACGATTCCACTTGCTAATCCTAATGCTTTAATGTTTAGTTTCATGATGCCCCCCCCCCTCTTTACCCGATTAGCGCCAAGTCTTCACTAACGTGTCTACGTCCCCGGTGAGCGGGATTTGTCAACATGCTCAAATTTCAACCCTCCAAGACGGACAAGTGTAATCATCCGTGCTGGGACCCGGCTGCTCTTCATAAGTGGGGAAAACATAAATGGGCGGGGCCCTCCAGAGGCGGATAAACGTTGGCTATCGGAGCGGCTTTCGCTTCACACTCCACAAGCCGAGGTGCATCAGGATCTTTTTTATCACGTCCGGGTCTTCAATAAATGCCATGACCCGCATGGCACCGGAACATCTGGGACACACGAGGGGATCAACCTCATATATTTTCTGTATCAACCGCGCCCAGTTTCGCCGGAAAGCCTTGTCGGTCAGCGCTGGTTCCAGGATGCATGGGATTTGATCATCAGCATCGGCTTTTTTCCGTTTTCCTCGCGACACATTGCTGTAGTAGCTCCGCCAAGGCGGATAAACTCCATAACTGACCATCTGCTCGCCTTTGTTGGGCACATGGGAACACATGGCAGCCAACCACTCCAGCGAATCGAACACCTTGGTTTCCTTCTCGTCTTTGGATTGGTATTCCACCTGGCCGGTTTCGCGATGGTAGGTCATACGCTTCTGGGAGAATGAGGCGCGGAGGATCCTCCTGAGTCGGACAGGTTCCTCGGGCAAGATTTTCCATGGAATTTTCTTGCTGATGTAAAATGCGCGGCCCAAAAAACACGTTAAACCCAGTGTGCCGCCATTTATCCAACAGCGTAATCATATCCAGCGTGATCTTTCCCTTTGCCAGAAGCATCTTGAGCACTTTGTGGCGGAATATTTGCTCCAATTACATTCTGAGCTGTGATTTTTCTCTCGACCATTACACGACGCTTCTTGTCTGGACTGCGTTTGGAATTCATCTCTTTAAGAGCCTTTTTACAAATTTAAAGACCCCTACGTTTTCAATAGAAACAGCACATAGACTATTTATAGCCATGGTCGTAGGCCCGTAATCAGGAAAAGCCATACGAGGGATAAAATAACGATCAGGGAGAGATTTCGTTGGGGTCCACCGGTTCTCAACGGTTGTCAATGCAATAGAAATAAGGCATTCTTCAAGTAGAGAAACTTTATTTTTATCAAAGTAGCCTATAGGGTAACACAGAATTCGACTTTTTTTGGATGTCCACTTTTCAATTTTTTGTGAGGCTTGACGGATTTCTTCTTTGATCTCGTCATCCGTACATTTTGACATGACAACATGATTATTCGTGTGATTTTCAAAAAATATGTATGGGCAATCTTTCCAACGTTTCACATCCGCCTCACTCATTGCATTATGTGGCACTGTGACCTTGGGGTTCTGCACCAATTCAGAAATGAGCTTTTCTCGAATAGCGTTGGACTGCTTCTCGTATTCAAACCGTCCAATCTGCCGAAAGGGTGCATTCGCGGGGTGTTTCGTGATGTCAAACCAAAAAAAACCTCTTTCTACTGATCGTGTTGCCAGAAATACGGTTCCTGGAACCCTCAATTCTTGAAGTACAGGGAAAACTTCCGTCGTGTTTTCTTTCCATCCGTCATCAAACGTGAGCCACACACTTCCAGGAGGGAACTGCTCTGTTTTCCCATCAATAAAATCAAGTACATCCTGCTGGCTAATGAAAGTGAACCCGTGTCGTTTAGCCCATAGAATGAACTTCTTGAGAACGTGACCACGCGTATTGTGGCACTTAAAAACAGTAACGAAACCTTCTTGCTGTAGTTTTTTTACTGCTCGACGGCGATATCCCAAAAGTACCAACATAGTTGACACAAGCCAATATAAGCTTGCTTTAGTAGTTCCCATGAGATAGGCCTCCTTTCCCAAAACCTGGAGGTTCTCTGGCACTTACCGGATCTTTCAACTCTTTTATTTTTAGATAAATAAGGAACACTTTTCCCGATCAAGATGGATGCGTTGAAACAAATGGCTGACGGTTCAGGATGTCATAACAACGCCATGTAATGACTTTAATCTTGTTATTGAGTCCTTCGACAAATGTACTGCGTACCGCAAATGCGTTCCCGGTTGTTTAAAAGAATAAGAATCCGCTTTTTGAAAACAGATCAACAAAAAAAACAGAGTTGTGTGGCCACTTGAGATGAGTCACAACATATTGTATTGCAACGATGCGGCCCCAAGTCCCAAGCGGCTTCAGACAACCAAAATTCAAATACCGGATGAAGATCGTATTGTCAAGAAGGCATTTTGCTGCAAATTGTCTAAAAATACGTGAATTTGGGCACAGGAAGCCTGGGCTGCCCGAGTGTGGTTTTAAAAATAGGCCTCTGCAGGGTAATGCGCCAGAGGCACACAAGTCCGGATCGGTGATCCTCCAAGGCGGATAAATCCTCGAAATACTCAATGTATTCCTGCCTGCCCCGTAGGTCCGGAAGATCGTACTGGGGTGGTTGAAATTTTCGCCATCCTTGAACTCGAACAAAAATAAGCATTTTTCAAAGATCTCAACTTGTTTAGTATTGGGATGAAGGCTCCCTTATCGGGAGTGGATATAGCTCCGCCTCGTCAATTACATAGGCTAAATCCATTTAACTATTTGATATTATTAATAAATAATGAGATTATATTACGCGTTTATCAAACGAAGAATTCTTGTTACCAAAACGGTAGCATTTTATTTTGTGGGATTCTGATGGTTGATTTTGTTTTTTTAAAGTTTGCGTTACTACCGTCAAATAAAAGTGCCACATCATAGGTTTCAGGTTTACAATCTTTGAGATCTTTCCGGTTTTGACAACAACCGACCAAAACCAGATCCAGATTATTTTCTTTGATAATGGATCCTAAAAATTCTTTCACCATTTTTGGACCCACAAACATGATGCGCACATGTCCTTTCTTTTCAATAGCGTTTAGTTTTTTGGCTAATCTGTTTCTCAGGCTATGGTATTCTCTCAACTTGGCGGTCACAAATTTGACTGCCAACTTTGACTTTGTATCAATTCCTCTTGGGGTTAAGAGATATGCGTAACTGATCTTTCGAGGGTTTTTCCGAAAGTCCCCCAGTTTCACCAGCCCTTTTTCCAAAAGGCTTTTGATGACGTAGTTTACCTGTCCCAGACTGATGCCCGCAAACTCAGACAGCTGGCGTTGCGTCGTGATTACCTGGTTATCTAGGACATCTAGTATCTCGAATTCTCTTTTTGAAAATTCCATATGATTTTTTCTGGTCATTTCGAAATATGGGTTATTATGTTCATCCTTGAACATGTTTCATAGAACGAACACAATTTTTTGTCAAGAAATAAAAGAGTTAGATGAAATTTTGTCGGAAAAATTGGGACTAGATTGCCACTCGGCTTTTTCAATTCAAATGTCATGGCTAAGGAATTATTCAGATTCGTTTTGATTGTATGTTGGTACTGGAGCAATAACAATGGCAGTTAAGACCGTAAAGAGTAATGCGTTTGCCGGTATGTGTAGATTAAAATCAACAATACTGTGAACCAGGATGGCTGTTATTCCGGACATTGCGCCGAGAGTGACTCCTCGGACAAAGCGGCTTGGGTTTTGTAGTTTGCTAAATCCTTTTTTGTAAAGGATTATAGCCATCCACACCATAATGGCAATTATGGGAAGTCCTAGTTCAGTTGTAAAATGGAGATAATCATTCAAGGCCCTAAAATGTCGAACTGTAAAGCCTGGAGGTTGGTATTGAGTGAATATGGTGGAAAAGGTACCCGGACCGGTGCCGAGCAATGGACGTATCTTGATCGCCTGAATAGCTCCTTTCCAAATGATCGTCCGAGCTCGAAAACTTTGAATTTCCGATTGTTGTTCAAAACTAAGTATTCTCTTTACAGTAGTCGTACTGGATAACACAATAAACGCAATAACAACAAATCCAACTGCCAAAATTGATAAGAGTTTCTTTTTGTTGAAATGACGGTTTAAGAGCAGGACGATAACAAAAAACGATAACCCGACAAAAGCGCCTATCCAACCGCCTCTGGAAAGGGAAAGAATTAATGCTGAAAAAAGAATAAGGGTCAGGATTATGATAAAAATGAGCCTTTCTTTTTTCAGGCCGGTTAAAAAAAGTCCTAAAGTCATGGGGATGGCCATTTCCAAATAGCCTGCCAGGTGATTGTGGTTATAATATGTGGCAGACAGCATACCTTTATTATACCCAACAAGGTCATACTCCCACCAGGGAAAAGGATTGACTCCACCCCATTTAAAAAGTCCAAAAATTGACAGAAACGCAGCGATGCCCACTATCAGATAGACAAGTTGTCTGAATTGTGCTCTGGTTTGGACAGTGCAAATAATCAAATAAAAAATGACTAAATAATTAAAGAGTAAAGCCATTGCCCAGAAGCTTGTGTAGAAATTTGTGGAATAAAAAAAGGAAATGGAGCAGAATAATAAAAGAAAAATAATGGGTATGCAGTGTGGGATTTTAATCGATTTCCAGTTCCAGGTAATGCTCTTTTCCAGAAGAAATGTGCCCAAAGCGATTAAAGTCACCAGATGAATGGTGGTTATTGACCACCCCGGGAGGGAACCACGGGCCAGTGGTGTAAAAACAAGAAGCGAATATATGGCATACCGAGGAATGTTATTTAAAAATTTCATATAGATAATTTAACATAATGTTAATTGGATTGGGTTGAACTGACCTTTTCTTTGAAGAAGTTATATTTTTTTTGATATTTTTTATTTTTGGGATCAAGATTCATGGCCTTTTGATAATATTCAACGGTACGCTCCCATTGACCCATTTTATGATAGCCTCTTGCAGCCTGGGCATAAAGATAGGCTTTTTGAGGCTTTAGGATGATGGCCTGCTCCCAGTCTTTGACAGCGCCGGGGTAGTCTTTTTTGTCCCACCTGATCCATCCCCTATGATTGAACATCCATGCAGAGGGTTTTTGATTATACTGAATCGCCAAACCGGCTTCTTTTTCAGCCTTATCCAGTTTTTTTAATCGTTTTGAAACCTCGGAAAATTTATAATGATACCACCAATTCCGCGGCTCTAAAACCGAGGCCTTTTGAATTGTCAGTTCCATCTTATCCCAATTTTTTTCTGATTCGGCAATACGGGCCAGCAGGGAATAGGATTCTGCTGAAGGTTTTTTTTTATTTATAGTCGTTAATAGATCCTCAGCCTGACGGTAATTTTTTAGCTCGATAAAGGCCTGGGCTGTCATGATATCGATTGGTTGAGAAGTTCCCAAGCGGTTTTTGATTCGCTGAAACAGTGGATCAATATCCTTTAAATGACCCATTTTTTTATAAACCCAATATAGATGTTTCAAATGTTTTTCCTTTTCGCGGCTCCTGGTTAATGCCTTGAGAAATATCTCTTCTGCATCTTTTAACTGGCCATTTTCCAGATAAAGACGCCCCAAATAAAGATAATTTCCGGAGTTATTTTCATCTGCCTGGTGGGTTAATGCGGTTTTGTAATGATTTATGGCAGTTGACCAGTCATTTTCTTTGCTCAAAAGAATGGACATGACCATGTGAGCGCTTCGCAAAGATATTTTTTCGTCAATAGCCTGTTTTAGCCCACTTTTAAAGGCCTTGGAAGCTTCAGAAGACCAGAATGGTTCTTTTTCGATCTTATAATATGTTTGCGGGTAGATGCGAGCCATGTTCCTGATTGTTTGCATAAGAAGATCTTTGTTATTCTGTTCATTAAGATACCGGGCGAGAGGGTAGTGGTAATAAATACTGTTGGGTCTTAAGCGGATTGCTTTTTGAAAATATGGAAGGGAATTATGTGGATTCTGACCTTTTTTATGAAATACATAAGGATATAGTTGCTCCAAGCGGGTCGTTTCAACAGCTAAACCAAAAAAGGCTTCTGAATCGAGAAGATTAAGATTGGTCGCTTTGAGGAAAGCCTTACTCGCCTTGTTGAAGACATCAAATGCTTCACTAAATGGTTTAGTTACTCCCTGGAAATGGTATGCCCTTCCCAATGCTTTCCATATTTCCGGATCGTTGCGCTGATAGGAGACCGCTTTTTTCAGCACGGCAACTGCCAGATCATATTTTTGATCTTGATTATGATTTATTCCTTTTTGATAGAGGATCTGTGAGAAAAGTCTGAGGGAGAGTTGGTAAGAAAAAATGAGGAAAAAAATTAGAATTAGGATAGAAAAAAGGATAGACGAGATGAATTTGAGTGGTTTAAGCATGGATGGGTGAAAATTTGGATTTTACTAATTTTTTCCATAGTATTTGGAATAATATTGATAATAACGCTCTCTTTGAAGATCCACTCTATTTAGAACCACCCCGATCAAATTTGCCTTTGTCGTTTGGAGCTGTTCAACAGCCCTTTGAACAATTACCCGGTTTAAATGACCGGATTTGACGACGAGTATAACCCCTTCCATCTGAGGCGCCAAAAGAAGCGGATCACTTGTTGGCAGAACCGGAGACGAATCTATCACTAAGATGTCAAACCGATTTTTTAGAAAAGAGATCAAAAATGACATCCGGGTTGAGCCGAGAAGTTCAGCTGGTTTTGGCGGTAGGGGACCACTGGGCAAAAAAAACAGGTTTTCCACACTGCTTTCCTCTATGGCAGCATAAATATTTTTTTGGAAAAAGGGAAGTTCCTCCATCCCGATGATCACCTCTTTATAAACCTGAGATACGTCAAAAGGGTTATACGAAGATTTTTCAAAGTGAGATACATGAAGTTTTTCAAAGGAAAACGATCCTGATTTAAGTTCCAAGCCAATTCGCAGACCTTCAATAGTATGAAGTTTAATATACCCTTCGAGGACATCCGAATCTATAAAACCCATATTGATGAGTATGTAGCCCAATTGTTGCCCTGTATCTTTTTGGCGATTTAGGCTCTGCTCGGCTTGTTCCTTGTTAATCGCCTTGTTGTCGACCAATATCGATAACAGTTTCTTTTCTTCGGGTCTTGTCAGCCAGTTGATATCTACAAATTTACCGTGCAAAAAAGAAATGTCTACTTTCTCATCCCCTTGGGAAAGATGCAAAATGCCCGTCTTTTTCTGAAATGAAATCAACCAAAAGAGGTCGCTTAACCCACACTCTGACAATGACCCGGACTGCGCATCGGTATTTAAAACTTCGGAGAGAAGCCCGCTTAACCCCATGGAATCATTTTGTGTAACCAACTGGGTGAGCATTGGCTTTCGCAAGTCCCCATCAACCACTAGGATTGTTTTTCCGGCCTGTGCCAGCATATAAGCAAGATTGAGCGCTGTGGTCGTTTTGCCTTCATCCTGATCGGTACTAGTGATCAACAGGGATTGAAATTCTTTATCAAAAAAGGAAAATTCTATATTTGTCCTCAGATAGCGGAAGCTTTCGGCAAAACGGTGATCTTTGGAATGATGCTTTCCAAGATTAGTGAGAAAATCAGAGGATTTTGGATTGTGTTTTTCCATTTATTAGAATCGTTATTTCTCAGGCACGTCGGAAATCGGAATCATCGCCAGGACCGGTAAATCGATATATTTTTTTACATCCGATTCCGTGGTTATCGACCGGTCGATATATTCGAGCATAAAACTGAACCCAATCCCGATCAAAAGTCCAAATATCACGCCGAGAATCAGATTTAGTGTTTTTTTAGGCCTGACCGGATGTTTTGGCAGGACCGCTTTCTCTGTGATCCGTATATTTGAGGTATCGATATTTCCTGTGAGATCGGCCTCCTTTAGCCTGGAAAGGAGGGTATCATACAGGTTCTGATTCATTTGAACATTTCTCTTTAAAATATTATACTGAAATTCTTTTTTATTGATTTCAAGCGCCTCATCTTTAAAATCCTTCATGGTCTCCTGCAGGACTTTTTCTTTTGCCAAAAGGACTGAACGTTCCACTTTTAAGTTGTCCAGTTCTTTCCTGATTTCCTGATTCAATTTGTTGCGGGTGTTATCTGCCTTGGTCTTGATCTGCACAATCTTGGGGTGCTTTTCTTTATAAACTTTCCCCAAACGGGATAACTCCACCTCTGTTTGAATCAATTGACTGTAGAGGGTATTTATCAGGTCATTTGCAATCAGGGAACTGAGATGTCGGAGATCCTTTCCGGATTTTGAAATCTCATTTATTTTTTTCAACTTAGAATCCAGCTCAAGGCGGCGGTTCCTTGACTGTAAATAAGAATCTGTAAATTCAGTTATTTTTTGTGTAATGACCCGTTGGCTCTCCTCCATGGAAATCAGTTTTATGTTCTGTTTGAATTCAAGAAATTCTCTTTCAGCATCTTCCAGATTCTTTTGTATTTCGTGCAAATGATTGGTTAGAAAGCCAATGGTGCCCCGGGATGCCTTCAACCGGTTATTGATGTTAAAGTCAATGTAGGCTTGGGCCACTGCATTGGCAATATCTCTGGACATTTCCGGAGATGCCGCGAAAACATTGATATTCACAAGACGGGTAGCTTCAATATGTTTTATGTCAATGACGTCTTTATCCTGCAGTTTTTTTACGGATTTGAGGACCTTATCTTCAAAATCTTCAAAGGGTGGTGGCTGGTCGGACGTACCAAGGAACTGATCGAGCATTAAACGTATATTGGTTTTCCAGTTCGATAGAAGCTGTTTAAAAGAGCTGAATTTTCCTGATTTTTCTTTTTGTTGCCAATCGATCTGATCTAACTTCAGGTCCCGGACAACCTGTTCCAAAACCGGCCGGGAGGTGATCAGTTCAAAATGGGAAAAAAATGTCAACGATTCAGATTGGCTGCTTTGATATTCCACCCTTTCTCCGCTGATCGGCGATTTTCCACTTTCCTTATCCAGAATTAATGTTGCGGTTGCTTCATAAATAGGCGTGGCGATGGCGTTAAAAAAAACGATCAAACTAACCATGATCAACAAAGAGGCGATAATAGTCCATTTATGCCTGAGGAGGACATGGTAGTATTCAGCAACGTCAACCGACTCTTCTTTTTTTTCTGCAACGTTCATTGTTTTTCCAGAAATGTAAAAACAAAAAACTAAATAACAAACCCTAATCGAGTTAAAACTCGTTTAGGGAGTCCGAGGAGAAAAATATATTTACAGCCATGTCTCCGGGACGTGAACACGATCGCCGGGTTTGAGTTCAACATCAGGAATTTTACCTTCCTGTACCCGGTTTAGATCTATCTTTATAATTTCAATATTTCCTTCTTTTTGTCGAATAATTTTTGTTCGATTGGGCGCCGCAAATCTGTCAAAACCGCCGGCGATTATAGTGGCGCTCATGGCGGTCATGCCCGGTTGATAATCATAGATACCCGGTCTTTTGACTTCCCCCTCCACATATATTTTAGATTCAGCCAGATTGAGGGAGGATTTTAAAGGCACGTAAACCACATCCCCGGGCCTTAGAGCCAGGTTTACGGTCATGTCCCCCTCATCCAACAGCTTCTGAAGATCTATTTTGATCGGATTCTTAAGAGAAGATTGATCGCCGGTTTCGTTTTTTTCCGTACCTTCATTTGTTGAGGGGCGCATGATATATGCCAGATTTCCACGTTCGGGCAAAAGCCCCTCAGCTTTAGCGATCAATTCCAAAAGCGTCGTTTCAGTTGTTGTTTTGTAAAGCCCCGGTCTGTTGACTGCACCGGATATGTAATAATGCAGGCTGTGGTATTCTTTTATACTAATATCAACTTCAGGATTTACAAAGTAATCTTTAGCGAGGGCAAAGTTGAGCATTTTTTGCAATTGATCCGTTGTCAGGCCTTGGGCACGAAAAATGCCGACAAAGGGGGCATTAATGGTACCGTTTGAAGAAACAGTGAGGCCGGACTTACCAGACTCATACTGCAATTCGCCCCCGGCATAAATGATAAGTGTTAAAACATCATTTAGACCGATCTGGTATGCTTTGCTTTGAGCAGCGCCGGGCTGATGGAATAAAAGGAAGAATATCGGAAATAAAAAAAATAGAAGTCCTATGGTTATGTTTTTAGAAAAAAGGTCATTTCTTAACATAATCAAAATACGGTTATCATTTTGTAAGATCTTTACCGAGAATGGAAAATACCTTTTGCCCGGTTTTTCCCGTTAAGAAAAAGAGAAAGATGTAGAAAAGATCCGGGCCTCTCGTGTGTTATTTATCGGTAGTATGACCCTTCTTCGCTAAAATCTCCCCTGCTTCCAATATCATAATTGAAATCGAATTTAAGGAAAAGATAATCATTTTCATAACTCTGTCCATCTAAGTTGGAATCCCGCTCTTGTCTGCCGGCGGTAAAAGAGATCTCCATCTTTTTGGTGATGAGGTACCCGATGGTTCCTGAAAGGTCGAAAATATCATCTTCTCGATCAGAAGCAATATAATCGCTTGTCTGATAAAAACCACGGACCCCGGCCCGTATCTTTTCCAAAAAAACATGCCCAACACTTGCTGTATACCGATACGCTTTAAATGTGTCGAAAAAATAACCCAAATTGTTGAAATTTCTTTCCACGGCGGCATAGACATGACTTTTGGCTCTTAAAAATTGCCTTCCCAGCAGCCGTCTTTGCTCCTGGGGAGGGGGATTCTGTCCGGTTACAGCGAACTTCCAATTAATAACATCTGCATCTTCCACGTCCGGATCACCGATATCTTCAAAATCGCGATTTTGATACCCGACGCCCCCTTCAAACGCAAAATACTTATAACGTTTTTCAGCCACCAGCTGGATCTGATCCGATGTATACTCTCTGCTCTCTAATGCTTTGCTATCCTCCTCATTTGTCCAACGCTGATAATCCAGATCAAGGGTCAACGTGCGTGAAGGGTTATAAAGCAGGTTGATTATTCCCCTGTGCTCAAGGAAATCGGCTTCATCGGAATCTTCAAATTCGATGTCTGTACGCCGGTAACGAAGTCCCACAGAAAAACGGTATTTAAATTCATAAAAAATCAGCGGCGTGAAACGATTGACCCAGTATTTTTCCCTCTCCACACTCTCACTGAACCTATCGGCGTCTATCGGGTGCCGGGTCAAATAAAAATCATCTTTTAAACCCAGAGTGAATCGTTCAACCGGGGACCATTGGGCTTTAAACAAAGCCAGATGACCGACATAGTCTTCATCATCTGCCTTACGTTCACCCGGAAGGAGATCGTCCTTATCCTCATAGAAATAAGCTTCCAGGGTATAGTATAAGTTCACATTGCTTTTGGGTGTTTCCGCACCAAGCTGGATTCCCGGTGCGAGGAGATAGGTGTATACCTCCCTTTCATTATCCTCCTCCTTATAAAAATTGCTGTCCAACCGGCCGACAGCAGAGAAATAGGGTTTGACCGTAAATTTTGTTTCAGCAACGGCATTATCTGCAGCAAACATTAGGGCAACGATGGTTACAGCAAAAAAGCACATAGTGACCGAGAAAAGTATTTTCTTGTTTTTCATTAGTTGCATCTCCCCTAATTTTGTTAAGCCAATAAAAACATAACTTGAGCCTCACTTTACTTTCTCAGAGAACGGAGAAAAAATTAATTTTATTCAACCATGAAGCTAATTTCTCAGACCATCACTCAGTTATAATATCCGCTGTAGGGGGATCTCCTTTAAACCGCAAAACTGAATAATGAAATACAGAATAGGCTTCGATGGTGTCCCAATATGCCATGTTGATAAAAACAATATTCCAGGGCTTGAATAATCTTGCAAGAGATGTCACCGGGACCTGTAACTGTCCTTCATAGCGCGTCCAAAGATGATTGACCATCCCTTGTTGAGATTTCTTGGTCACTTCCGCAATTTCGGCGAAAACCAGTTTGCCCTTCAGGTCCTTAAGTGTCATCAAATCTTTTCCTTCTAACTGGGGGTGGTAAACAAACACTATGGCCTTCATTTGATCGGTCAACATAGAAAAGGCATCATTTAATTCAGGGCCCCACCTTACAACTTTAGTGAACTTTTTGGCTTTTGCGATTTTTTCTTCAAAGCTTAAACTTTCGTCCTTTTCGATGGACCAAATCACGCTCATAAACATATCCATCGCTTTGGCGAGCGCTTTTTCGGAGATTTCGATGACCTTGTCGGACGGCTCAGTTGAATCAGTATCGGTGGCTGCAAAAGTTGTGCCGGTCATAAAAAGAAATACACATAAGCAGACCATAAACCTGCCTATCTTTTTTCCATTCTCTAAATCTAAATGATATCCCATGATTCTACCTCCTCATTTTACGAGAGTTTGATATTGGTATTAAAAAAATTTAGATAATTAAGATCAATTCCAAAACTTGATCTTTATATTCCGTATAGTATGCACTTTATTTAATAAATGTCAAGAATTATTGAGTTCAGAGATCCAAATTCAATCCACCGGCTTAAAACCTTTGGCCTAAATTTCAGGATCGCATCTCATACTAAGGGCTTAAGCCGTTTGTGCTAAATCGAAACGACCGCTTCGACCAGTATCTCTTTGGTTCTTCGCCTCTCCGCCTGCCGGCGTTCATCTGAGAAAGTCCCTTTCCTTTCCCGCCGCTCACCCTGTCGATCGTCTACTTTTATGTTCACATCACCCTGGCCCTTGAAGACGCGGCGAAGCTCGGATATCAAATTAGCATACTGCTGTGGAACGATGATGTTCATCTGTCCGGCTCCCTGTTTTGAAAACGGGGTCGATTTTAGAACCCTTAATAAAAACCCGTCCGGTGTGGTCATTGCTATGCCTTATTGTCGCTGTGAATTGTGATTTTTTATTTATTTATCAAAGTCGAGGGGGGTGTGTCAATTGGACTTTGGTTGGAATTTTGCCTGAAAAAAGACCTAGGTAAAACCCAGCTTGATGGCAGTAAGAATGGCTTGAAATCGTCGGCTGACGTCGAGCTTTTTAAAAACCTTGTTCAAATGGCTCTTGACGGTTTTCTCGCTGATAAAGAGCTTGTTGCCAATTTCTTTGTTTGTAAGGCCTTCCATCAGGAGCCTGAGGACATCTTTTTCCCGCAGCGTAAAAGTTTTCTTTATTTTTTCTTGCGGGTCTTCTTCGCCCGAATCAGCGATAATATCCCCATTAAAGAATCTGGCGACCAGCTTCCGCTCGATCCACAGCTCGTCATTGTGGACAACATGAATGGCCTTGATGAGGTTCGAGGTGCTGGCATTTTTGGAGAGGAATCCTTTGGCACCTGCTTTTAGGGCGTTTACAGCAGTGGCTTCATCCGTTGCGCCTGTGAGCACGAGCGCCTTTGTCCCGGGGCTTTTTTGTTTGATTATGGGAATGACATGGATGCCATCGAGTTCAGGCATGGTGATATCGAGGAGGGCAACGTCAGGCTTGAGGTCGCCAATCATATCGATCGCCTGAAGCCCATTGGCCGCCTCTCCCACGATCTCCAGGTCTTCCTGATCGTTGAGAAGCAGACAGATACCTTCCCGAAACAGCCTGTGATCTTGGGCGATTACAATCCGAATCGTGCGGTCAAGTCCCATTCTCCACCAAATGCCTCTAAGAAAAAGGGTTTCAAGCAAAAACGAGAACAGATACAAAAAAGAACAGCGTCTCTATGATTCTATGATTATTCATATCCAATTATTTGCTGCCGGTTAGAATCGGCGCCATCTCAAACCAGTTTCAATGGATAATAGCTGACAGGTTTGTTTCTTTATTTATGTATCCGGTCGGAACTCTGATTGTCAATCACATCTGGCATGATAAGTTCGGTCACAAGCAAATCAATTTTTATCAACTCAGGCTACACTGTAAATTTAAAAGGTCAACCCAAAAAAATAGGTATAAAATACGGATATAAAACTAGTAGCATAAATGCAACCTATTGTTATTACTGCAAAATCATACCGATCAAATTTTGTCTTAAAGAACAGTTCATTATTTTAATTTATGATAGTAATAGCTCTTAAATGCACTCTTTTCTGTTTCTTGTTCCTTTTCCTGATAATTTTTGATATAGCAATATCGCAACCGATTACCGCTAAGGTTCTATCATAAAAGATTAAGAAAAGTCGCATCAGGCATAGGGTAAAAAGAAATTTTTCTGGAAAAAATTGATGATGAGTGCTTTGACAACGGCACAAAACCTTTTAAGAATTAGCATTCCAGAAGCAACTGATATTACAAAGGAAACCAGACCATCGCGTGCCTGTGCACGATGATTAATTTATGGCTTCCGGTTTACAACGGCTACCTCGTTGTTTTTCCAAAAAATTTTATTTACCCCGCACCAGATGCGGCACCGTACCCCATTGGGGGTGCGAAACTTGAGTTTTAATATCAAATTAGAAAAAATAAGACAATGAAAATTAATGAATACAACAAGCGGGTGAGGCGTATTATGAAGAAAGGACTTTTCTTTATTTTAATTTTTTATTCATTCATTTTCCTTAGTGGGTGTACTCAAGAGCGCGCAGAGAAAAAAGAGGTGATCGCCCGGATCAATGATTACAAGTTGACACGCCAGGAGTTTGAAGATCAACTGATAGAAGAACTGACAATGGAAACCGATTTTAAGGTGACAAGAGAAGCAAAGAGCGTCTTTTTAGAACAGCTGATCCGGAAAGAACTTTTGATTCAAGAAGCACAAAAGTCGGGAATGGATCGAAAGGAAAAATTTGTTAAGACAATCGAGCGTTACTGGGAATCGACACTGATCAGGGATCTGATGGAGTTGAAGGGAGATGAGTTTGATAAAAGGACGTACGTTTCTGAAGAAGAGATAAATGTTCGTTATCAGGAGATGAAAAAAACCGGAGGAGAACTTCCTCCCCTGGAGGAGATAAGAGAGAAAATTGCCGAACAATTAAAGGATCAGAAAAAGCGGGAAAAGTTGAAGCAATGGATAAATGATTTGAGAAAAAACGCTAAAATCGAAATTGATCAGAAACTATTACACCAAGGTGGTTAATCCTGATTTTTGAGTTGAAACGCGAAATATTCAGGTTAACAAGGAGATAACAATGCCTCAAAAAAAAAGTTACAAAAGAAGAAAGGTGTTTATTAAAAAAGACTATCAGCTAAAATTTATATTAAAGTTTTGTCTTATACTTTTGGCAGGTGCACTCCTGTCCACCGGTCTTCTTTTCCTTTTATCCCAGGGCACTTTAACCTCTTCATTTCAAGATTCCCGTTTGGTGATTAAAAATACGGCTTTTGCCATCATACCTACTGTTTTATTAACCAATGCCATTACCCTTGTCCTGATCACAGCCGCGGCCATTTTCATTGTTTTGCTGATTTCTCATAAGATCGCCGGACCCATATTTCGATTTGAAAAAGATCTTCTAGAAATTGGAGAGGGAAATCTTGCCAAAAAGGTTTTTCTTCGCAAAAAGGATCAATTCACAGACATGAGTGAGAGCCTGAATCATATGACCGCAAGTCTCCGCGTAAAGGTAGGTGCCATTTATGATGAAGTGGAACAATTAAATGAATCGGCAAAAAAACAGAATGCACCTGAAAAATTGATCAAAGAGCTCAATCACCTTCAACAGACCATCCTCCAAAGCTTTAATATATAGCCATCTGCTACATTATGTGGATCAAAAAAGATAAAAAAGAATTATTTTTTTTATTGCTGTGGGCCAGTTTTCTTCTGTTAAGCGGCCCTTTTCCTGTTAAAGGAGATGATGAAAAAAGAGATAAGATTCTATTTACTTTTCCAAAAAAAAATGCAGTGCCAGCGGTTTCCAAAAGCAAACCATCTCAAAGGAAAAACGATCAAGGTGTTTCCTTCCAGCGCATTGAAACCCGATATGCGGTTATCCGCTACGAAACATTAAAAGATCTGAAGAAATTTGACCGTAAAATCGATTATTCGCCCGGCGAATCGAGTCTTAAAAGTTTTTTTTCTCCGTCGGGGTCCATAAATGTCATAGCTTCAAGCAAAAAAAAGGTGGAGACGTTGTTCAGAAGGGTTCAGAAAATACTCGATATGCGAGGAAAGATAGAGAAGGTCAATATTAATCTGTATCGGAAAAAGCGATTTGACGAGGTCTATTATCGGTTAGCCGGCATCAAACGCCGGGTACGGTCCTGGTATATTTTTGAATTGAAAATCATATACATCAATGTTGATGATGTTCACGAGGGAATCCTGGCGCACGAGATGGCCCATCACATTATCGACCATTACCTGAGCGTCCGACCACCCCGGGCAACCGCTGAAATTTTAGCGCGGTATGTGGATAAACACCTTCTCTTTTAACGGTTTTTTTCTAGACGTCCTGAAATAAAACCGACCCCTTAGTCCAATATAGAACGCTAATTAGTGTCCATCCATAAATGGCCCTTTTTGCCCTGTTCGTCGTTCTCCGCGGGTTTTCGGTTGCGGCGTACAGCACGTACGCCTCACCACAAACCCTTGTGCGGCCTTGATCAGGACAAAAATTGCTCATTTCTGAATTGGACACATCTATTATTTATTTTAACGTCGTGGATGGGCACTAATTAGCTGCAATCAAGGTTAAGGCTGAGGCCTGATAGTAGGCATCCTCAATGATTTCAGTTATTTCAATGGCCTGTTCGTGCTCTCCGGCTTCCACATGCCAGTAAACGATCCGGAATAAAGCCGTGCTTTTCTGATGGGCATTTTCAATGGCATTTGCAACCGTGACCGCCATATCGTATGCTCCGGCTTCGGCATATGTCCCTGCAATATCGGCAAAAACAGCGGCTTTGGCGTATTCAGCACCTATGGTTTTGGCAATATCAAAAGATAAAGACAGGATTTCGGTTGCGTTTTCCTTTAATCCTGCTTCAACTAGGGCGCCTGCGATACGATTTAATGCAGAGGCCTTATAATAGTCATCCTCAATGGTCTCCACCACCAGTAGGGCCTGATCATATTGCCCGTCGTCAGCATATCCGACCGCGGTTTTCTCCAAGGCATCGTCTTTGTTATAAGGATGTTCGATGGTTTTGGCGATCTGGAACGCCCTTTCATTTTGTTCGGTTTCGATATGGCCTGTCGCGACTCTGTCGATGGCAGCGGTTTTGATGAACTCATGTTCAATGGTTTTGGCAATTTCATAGGACTGGATGAGTATTTCAACGGCCTTGTCTTTCTGCCCTTCATCCCATACCTGGTTGCTGATTCTTACCAATGCAAAGGTTTTTGTATAAGAGTTTTCAATGGCTTGAGCCGTTTTCACCGCCTCATCATATTTTCCTTCCGTCACATAAATGTCGGCGATTCTATCCGGTGCAGCACCCTTGGTAATGATCTCTTCAATCGCTTTGGCGATTTGAAACGCCTGTTCGTACTGTTCATCTTCGGCCAGAATACCTGCGATCATGTCCATGATGGTGATTTGGGAGGAAACATCATCGATATTTTGAGCGATCGCATATGCTTTGGAGAGTATTTCTCCAGCCTTATCCTTATCCCCGATTTTTAAATATTTATCCCCTATGATGGTAAAATTGTACGCCTTGATACTGTCATATGATATGGTGTCTGCGATCTCAATTGCTTGAGAGAGGAAATCCTCGGACTTGTCCTTTTGTCCAATTTTGTCAAATTTGGTTGCCTCTGTTGCGAGAAAATAGGATTTCATATGGGGGTCTTCTATGGTTTTGATCACCTCAAAAGACTGTGTTAACATATCTATCGCTTTTTCCTTTTTTCCCCTTTCCCATGCGTCCTTGCTCAGTGTGGATAGCGCAAAGGCTTTAATCTTGGGATCTACGATGGCCTTGGTGGTTTTGAGCGCATCATCGAATTGTCCGGCAGCTGAAAAAACACCTGCGATTTTTTCAATTGCGACATCCCTGTTGTATGGATCCTCTATGGTTTGTGCCACCTGAAAGGCACGGGCCAATATGGCGGAATCATTTTTTACACCTTTGGATACCATGGGAGAGGTCGCACAGCTCAACAGTATCCACGCTCCTGTAAAAACAGCAATAAAGGAAATTGGTTTGTTAAACATAATCTTCCCCTTTCGCGATGGCTTTTGCAAAATACTTTTTGTTATTTGTCAAATGCTGTCAAATAAAAAAGAATATCTCATTACAAAAATATAATGGTACCATTTCGTTTGTCAATTTGAATCTGCCGCATCTATACAGTATATCAGCTGCCCGGTGTTTGAGGCTATCCGGGGCAAAACAAACGAGATTCCACTGCATGCATTGATGGGGACTGCCGGCATGTTCATTTGTTACTCAGATCCTTTTTCATTTTTTTTTCCAGTTCAGCAAAAAGGTTCTTTTGCTTTTCCGCTTGTTTGGCTTGAAAGGACTCTATTTTCTTGGTGTAATCTTTTTTAGTGTTTTGAAACTGTTTGATTTCTTCTTCAATTCCGCTCTCTTTACTATCTTTGGGGATTTCTTCTATCATTAAATGGTTTCTGACGAAAAGCCGGGTTCCGTAAGGGCCTTCAACAACTTCTATGATCTTAAGCTCTT
>DRHF01000044.1 GCA_011049715.1 Desulfobacterales bacterium | reverse complement strand
TCAAGATGACGTGTAATTTCGGGTTCAACGGCAACCATGGGTACGATTTCTCCATCCATGGAACGGAGGGCAGGCGGTTTGACTATTCCCGGACTCCGGTGAAGAAGGACAGACCCTTGGTTCATTTCATCAACACCTGTGAAAAGGGTAAGGATCATTCGATAGCCACGGATAGCATCTTCAACGGAATGAGGGTGTGTTTCGCCATCGACCGGGCTATTTCCCTAAACGTATCAACTGCGGTGATGTGATGACACATGAAGATACAATATCGGCACTTCAGGCAGAATTGAAGGTATTAGAGAGGGCAATGGAGAGGAGAAGAGAACGTCTGATAAGAGAGAGAGAAGCCAAACGACGGAAAAAATATGAGCGGCTTGCCAAGAAACTTGGTCAATCGCGAAAGACAAATTGAGGGTGATGTAGATGGAAACCACACTTGTTAAATACGAAGCTGCCCGTCGAGCATTGGCAGAGGCCCGGTCTATTGATGAGGTCAAGGATATCCGGGACAAGGCAAAGGCGATGAGCGATTACGCCCGTCAGGCCGGGGATATGGAGTTTCTGTTCTGGGCCATAGAAATCAAACTTAGGGCCGAGCGTAGGGGGGGGGAATTATTGACAGAGATGAAAGAACTGGGGCTTCGCCGTAGTGGTTACGGCGATCAAAAAGCGGAATCGAACGACACGATTCCGCTTTTAGCCGATTTTGGGATTACTCCCGATCAATCGTCTAACTGGCAAAGAGAAGCCACAGTCCCAGAGGACGAGTATCTTAGATGGCTGGACAGTCATTTGGGGGATGAATTTCCTACTTCATCCGGGCTTCTCAATCTCGCCAAACGCCTAGCCGCCGAACAAGAAAACGAGTCCAATAAAACCACAGAAGAAAAGGAAGAAAAAGGGAAAAAAGTTAAATTCGGCGCTCCAGATATATCGGCCAAGGAAATCGAAGCTGTTACTGAAGTTTTGCAAAATCGAACCCTCACCAACGGTGGGTTGGTGAGGCAATTCGAGGAACGGTTTTCTGAATTTATTGGTGGGGGAGATTGTGTTGCGGTCTCTTCCTGCACTGCTGCGATGCATCTGTCCTACATGGCTTTGGGGATAGGTCTTGGGGATGAGGTTATCTGCCCCGCCATGACCCATGTAGCAACCGCTCATGCCATATCTATTACTGGTGCCAAGCCGGTGTTTGTCGATTGTCATGAAGACCACGGGCTGCTTGATCCTGATTTGATACCGGCTGTTTTGACGCCAAGAACCAAGGCAATCTGTGTTGTTCATTTTCTTGGTCAGCCCGGTTACATGCGGTCTCTTGCGGATATCGCTAGAGAATATGATTTAAAGATCATTGAGGATTGTGCCCACGCCTTGGGCACCAACCATGGAGATAACCATGTGGGGCTCATCGGGGATTGCGGGGCCTTTTCGTTCTATCCCACAAAGATGATAACTACCTGTGAGGGCGGCATGTTCGTCACCAAGCATCCGGGACTGGCGGAGAAGGTAAGGACTTTAAGGCAATTCGGCATTGATAGAATCTCCGGTGATGTAACAAATCTCGGGTTGAATTACCGCATGACTGAAATCCAGGCAGCTATCGGTATTGAACAACTCAAGCGGTTGCCCTCTTTTTTTGCCAAGAGAGAGAACAATTGGCGAATATTACGCGAATCTTTGAGGAACTTTAAAACCTTTGATGACCGTGATGGGACCGCGCCTTATGCTTATCAAATCCTGGTGGATGACCGGGATGAGATGCGGGCGGAGCTTCTGCGGAATGATGTTCAAACCTCTATTCACTTTAAAACCCCGGTGCCGCATTTTTCATTCTATGGCGGGGGTAGTTTCCCGGTGGCCGAATACATCGCGGAGCATTCCATCACCCTGCCGGCTCACACCAAACTCGAAAAGACAGCCATGGAGAGACTTGTAAGCAATGTCCGTAAGTTTGAAAGATAGGAGAATAATCCTAATTGGCGGGGCTGGATTCGTAGGCCACAATCTCGCCGTTAAACTGTATTCTCTCGGGGCTCAAGTCACCATCATTGACCCCATGTCCATCAACAATTACTACTCGGTGTGGCTTTCCAAAGATCCCAACCGGGAGATGTATCTGGGATTTCTGATGCAACGCCAAAGGCTGTTGGACAATCTGAATATCCGAACAATCCAGGTAGATGCCTGTGATTATGAATTCCTCAACATGGTGATGAAGCCATTGGAGCCCGAAACGGTAATACATCTCGCGGCGGTGGCGCATATAGATAGATCGAACGCTTATCCTTACAAGGCATTTCAATCTTGCCTTGTATCGTTAGGCAGTACATTGGACGTGTGCCGGGCGTTAGGCGTTGACCACACGATTTTTCTTTCGTCGTCCACCGCCTATGGCGATTTTCTCAATCCGGGTTTGAATGAAGACGATCCGTGTTCTCCAAAGGGAGTTTATGGGACTTTGAAATTCATGGGGGAATGTATGGTGAATTATTATAGGGACACGTTTGATATAAACCTCACTGTGGTCCGTCCCTGCGCTCTGTACGGGCCTCGGTGCATCTCCGGCAGGGTGATACAGAAATTCATCGAAGCGGCACTCAGAGGCGCTCCCATTACCATACAGGGCACGGGAGAGGACAAGGAGGACTTCACCTATATAGAGGATTTCCTTGAGGGCATGGTTCGGGTGATCGAAAACGAAAATTCCAGGGGTGAATTATTCAATCTCACGTC
>DRHF01000043.1 GCA_011049715.1 Desulfobacterales bacterium | reverse complement strand
AAGGAAATCTGATTGATACCAATTTGGCTTTTAAGAAGGAGTATGGTTGGGTTGACGAAGAGCTTGCAAACATGAATATACGAGATCTGATACCCGAACGATACAAGCATCAATTTAAAGATTATTTAAAAAGAGTGACAGAAAAAGGAAAAGACGAAGGCTTAATGAAGGTTATTACAAAAGATGGCAGGGAAATGATAATAGAATACAAGAATTCATTAATTTACGATGAGACAGGTCCGATTGGTGTACAGGGATC
Organism: Desulfobacterales bacterium; assembly: GCA_011049715.1. Taxonomy (GTDB): domain Bacteria; phylum Desulfobacterota; class Desulfobacteria; order Desulfobacterales; family UBA2156; genus UBA2156. The sequence continues at coordinate 5,612 of DRHF01000043.1, read as the reverse complement.
GGCTAGGGATATTACAGAACGCAAACAGACGGAACGAGCGCTAAAGGAGAGCGAGGAGAAGTTTAAAGCATTATTTGAATTCGCGCCGGATGCGTATTATCTAAATGATCTAACTGGTAAATTCATAAATGGGAATAAAGCCGCTGAAGACCTGATGGGTTTTAAAAGGGAAGAATTAATCGGGAAGAATTTTTTGGAACTCGATTTATTGTCTTCAGAAGAACTCCCGAATGCAGCCAAACTATTGACAAAAAATTTGGAAGGTTCTCCCACTGGACCGGATGAGTTTGTTTTAAGCAGAAAGGATGGGAGAAGGGTGCCGGTGGAGATAAGGACTTTTCCTATTAATATCCAGGGGCAAGATATTGTCTTAGGTATTGCCAGAGATATATCAGACAGGAAGAGATTGGAGGAAGAATTTCGCCGAGTCCAGAGGATGGAAGCCATTGCTACCTTGGCCGGTGGAATCGCACACGAATTCAATAATGCGTTGGTTGGGGTTACGGGAAACATCGAACTGCTTCAGATGAGCCTCTCTGACCATCAAAGCGTGATGAAGCATGGTGAGGCGATGAGGGCTCCCCTTAAGCGGATGGCAAGCCTAACCAATCAATTGTTAGCCTACGCACGGGGAGGGAAATATCAGCCCAAGTCCCTCTCCCTGAACGATCTCGTTACAGAAACGCTTCCTGTGATTATGCATGATGGCGACCCTGCCGCCAAGATGGAGACTGACCTCACCAAGGAGATCTCCAATGTGATGGCAGATCCTACCCAGATGCAGGTGGTGTTGTCTGCGGTATTGAACAATGCATCCGAAGCCATCGACGGGGAAGGATGTATTCGGATTGAAACGCGAAACGTGGAGATGGAAAAGGCCATTGTAAAAAAGACCTCTGAGTTCAAGCCCGGTCTCTATGTCTGCCTAACGATAACAGATGATGGCGCGGGCATGGACGAGGAGACAAGCAGTAAAATATTTGACCCCTTCTTCACCACAAAGTTTCCGGGTCGTGGTTTGGGGATGGCGGCTGTGTATGGGATTGTCAGACATCATAATGGTTGGATATCGGTTGATTCTGAACTGAGAAAGGGGACTGTGGTTCGGATTTACCTCCCTGCAGTTGAGGCTGAGCCGAAGGGAACAAAGTTTGAGACACCTCAGGTTGAAGTCATCCCTGGTACGGGAACCCTATTGGTGATTGAGGATGAAGAAATGGTGATGGATGTCCTTCGGGCCATACTGGAAAAGCTGGGATATCGTATCCTTGAGGCCAAAACCGGGAAAGAAGCAGTAGATATCGCAAAGAGCTTTGACGGACAGATTGATCTTGCTCTTCTAGACATTAAGCTGCCGGATATGAGTGGTGAAAAAGTCTACCCGCTCATCATGGAAGCTCGCCCTGAGTTAAGGGTGCTGGTTTGCAGCGGCTATGCCATTGTTGGCCCTGTCCAGGGAATTCTGAATGCCGGTGCGCAGGGATTTATACAGAAACCTTTCAGTGTGAAAGAGCTGTCACAAAAGGAGATTTTGGATACGAAATAATGCTTTTTAATGCCAATTCGTTAGGATGACCCTCGAAAGTGAGGCATAGGGGAATGTCAGATAAAGTCGAAGATATTTCGAAGGGGTTAACGCTCCGCTATAGAGTGGCGTTGGCTCTTATCGCCACGTTGGTCACGGCATCCTATGTTTCTCTCAAAGTGACCATTGCTGAGCAAGAGAACACGGCTGCGATCGTCAATGTCAGCGGTCGCCAACGCATGCTTTCGCAAAGGATCGCACTTTTTTCCCAGGCCTTAATGTCTGCTCAACTCCCAGAGGAACGTCAGCGGCACCGAGAGCGTCTGACAGCCGCGGTTGACTTGATGGAGCTCTCTCACAACGGCCTAACGAAGGGTTTGCAAGAGTTGGGGTTGCCGGACATCATGTCTGATGTGGTGCGAGGTCAATACTTCGAGCCACCGCACAATGTTGATCTAAACGTTCGAAATTACCTCAAGAATGCGAGAACGCTGATTAAACTGGCCGGTCCGGCCTATTCGCAAAGTCACCCCGTACTGGCGGAAATCCTGGAGGTCGGTCCAGGCAGCTTATTGATTTCACTGGACAGGCTTGTCAAACAGTACCAGACCGAAGGTGAAGCTGCCGTTGCGCGTATTTCAAAGATCGAAATGATGGTCTGGTTGATAGCGTTGAGTCTTCTTGTGATGGAAGTATTTCTGATTTTCCGACCAATGGTTCGACACGTCGCTCAACATGAGGGGGCTTTGCGCCGGGCCAAGGAGGAGGCTGAACACGCCAACCGGGCAAAAAGCCAGTTTCTGGCCAATATGAGCCATGAAATCCGTACACCGATGAATGCCATTATTGGGTTTACTGATTTTTTGATGGATACTGATCTGGATGAAACACAGGCTGAGTATTCCCGCACAATTAAAAACAGCGGGGATGCATTGCTTTCGGTGATCGACGATATTCTTGATTTTTCAAAGATCGAATCCGGTGAGCTGGATTTTGAAGAAATTGATTTTGATCCCGAGATTCTGGCCTATGATGTCTGTGAGGTGATTCGCCCCCGGATCGGATCAAAGCCGATAGAGATTATCTGCCATATTGGAGACGAACTTCCGGCCTATGTGAAGGGTGACCCGGGACGGTTCCGACAGGTATTTACTAATTTGATGGGCAATGCGTCCAAGTTTACCGAGGCAGGTGAGATTGAACTCTCCCTGGATGTTGAAACCGCGAATACCGGTTCGGTCAAACTTCACGCCCGGGTAAAGGACACCGGAATCGGTCTACCCAAGGACAAACTGGAAACGATATTTAAACCTTTTCAGCAAGCCGACGGTTCCACTACCAGAAAGTATGGCGGCACCGGTCTGGGGCTTTCCATCTGTAAACAAATATCAAACCTTATGGATGGGGATGTCTGGGCGGAAAGCGAAGTTGGCAAGGGAAACCTCTTTCATTTCACTGCCTGGTTTGAAAAGGTTGAGAAGAAAGAGACAAAGAGATTTATCCCTCTATCCCTTTCCGGAAAAAAAGCACTTATTGTTGATGATAACCAGAGGAACCTGGACATATTAACACATAATTTGAGGTCAATTGGTATGGACGTGGTTGCATTAAAAAATGGTGAGGAAGTGATACCAACATTCCAGGATGCCAAAAAGACGGGGCCTCCTTTTGACCTCTGTATCATTGACATCCAGATGCCGGTTATGAGCGGGTATGATGTGGCGAGAGAAATCCGGAACTGGGAAGCGCAAAGACAAAAGAGCGAAGATTCAAAACGCAGAATCCCCTTGATTGCCTTATCTTCTTTAATGCAGCGAGACGCCAAAGAATGCAAGGAAGCTGGATTTGATGCTTTCTTGAGCAAGCCGGTTCACAGAGAAAAGCTATATCAGATGCTGGAACGGATGGTGGCCGGAAGGGAATGTGAAGCTATAAGCGATAAAGCGGTAAGAGAGAAGATCATTACCCAATATACAATTCGTGAGGAGATGAAGCATTCTGTGCGGATCCTTTTGGCAGAAGACAACCCGGTCAATCAGAAATTAGCTACAATGATGCTGAGCAAGGCGGGATATCAAGTAGAGGTGGCCAATAACGGCAGAGAGGCCGTTGACAAATATATTGCAACACATGCTGATTTTGACCTGATTTTCATGGATGTCCAGATGCCGGAGATGGACGGGTTAGAAGCCACCAAGAAGATCCGTGCTTTTGAATTGGAAGGGTCAACCGGCAGATCATCATCCGCGATCCGAATCCCCATCATTGCCATGACTGCCCATGCCATGAAAGGGGATCGAGAAAAGTGTCTTGAGGCCGGGATGGATGATTATATTACAAAACCGATCAAACGGGAGATCGTATTTGATATTCTCGAAAAGTGGGTATTTGATAGGGGGAAGTCATAAACTTCAGAGAATTAGCAAAAAGCTTGGAGTTGGAAGATGAAGAATACCTTGAGCTGGTAGAACTTTTTATTGAGACGGGGACGTCTGATCTGGACAAATTTGAGTCTGCCATTGAAGCGGGAGACGCAAACGCAGCAGCAGATGCCGCTCATTCGCTAAAGGGTGCGGCCGGAGGCCTGGGGCTCACAGCACTATTCGAATTAGCCAAAGAGGCCGAACAAAAAACCCGCAACGGCTTCATGGAAGAAATTGCCTATTTGAGCCGGTCTTTAAAAACCAAGCTGGATGAAATTGCTTCACTTATCCGGAAATAAAGAAAAGGTACTCGATGAAACACCAGTTTAACATATTACTGGCCGAAGACAATCCGGTTTCAAGCAAATTAACTGAAAATATTCTCAAAAAGGCCGGACACGAAGTTACAACAGCCACAAACGGCCGTCAAGCGCTTGAACTGTTTAAAGAGAAGTTCTTTCCGATCGTTCTGACAGATTGGATGATGCCGGAGATGGATGGTCTCGATCTCTGCAAAGCCATCCGAACCAGCGGATCAGAGGGATACGTCTTTATTATCCTTTTAACCGCCAGGGATTCCAAGGATGACATCGTTGCCGGGCTCAAAGCCGGAGCAGACGATTATTTAAGCAAACCGATCAGTCAGCCCGAACTGATCGCCCGACTCAATTCCGGCATCCGGATTCTGGAACTTGAAAGATCTTTGAAAAAGGCGAATGAAGAGATCAGGGTTTTGTCCATTACCGATTCCCTCACGGCATGTTTTAATCGCGGCTACATGAATGAGCATCTGTTGAAAGAAATAATGCGATCAAAACGCTACAACCATCCGCTTTCCGTTGTTTTATGCGACATCGATCATTTTAAGCAAGTGAATGATACCTACGGACACCAAATCGGGGACCGGGTTTTAATCGCCTTTGCCCAAATACTTCGTAAGACAATTCGAGAAAAAATTGACTGGACCGTTCGGTACGGGGGTGAGGAATTTCTGGTGGTCCTGCCGGAGACCGAATTTAACAGGGGCTGCCTCATGGTGGAAAGACTTCGTCAAGCCGTCTCCCAAATGGAAATTGAAGAGGTAAACAAAACAATTAAAATTACAGCCAGTTTCGGGGCGACCGGATTTGATAGCGATACGGATGATGAGAAAATCTCACCCGATTCCATCATCAAACGGGCCGATGAGCACCTTTACAAAGCCAAGAGAGAGGGGCGTAACCGGGTTTGTGGCGGGCCATTGTAAAAGAAAATCATTTCATCAATAAAATACCTTTAAAACGGTGTTTGTGGGCCAGCAACTATTGGAAACCCTAGGCTATACGGTATTGTTGGCAAAAAGCGGCAAAGAGGCGATCGAAACTTACAAAAAGAACAAAGATAAGATTGATATGGTGTTATTGGATCTGATCATGTCTGAAATTAGGTGGCAATGAAACCTATGACAGGTTAAAAGATCAATCCTGATATTAAAGTCCTCCTTTCCAGCGGTTACAGCATCAATGGTCTTGCCAAAACAATCCTGGCCAAGGGTTGTGATGGGTTTATCCAGAAACCTTTCAGTGTGAAAGAGCTATCACAAAAAATGAAGGGGATTCTGGAGAAGGAGTAGGATCTTTACTGAAGAATATGGCCTAAAACCAACTATTTCAGCCCTTTTTTTT
>DRHF01000042.1 GCA_011049715.1 Desulfobacterales bacterium | reverse complement strand
GTGGCCAAACAGGGGATCGACGAAGGTTTGGATCCTTTGGAATTGATGGAAAAGGGTTTTGTCCCCGGAATCAACAAAGTGGGAGATCTTTTTGAATCAGGACGGCTGTTTCTCCCGGCATTGATCTACTCGTCTATGGCAATGGAAAAGGCAACCGCAATCATCAATGCCGTCATTCCCAGTGAACAGGAAACGATATCTGGAAAAGTTCTCATCGGAACCGTGGAAGGGGATGTGCACGACATTGGGAAGACGATTGTTGTTGCCCTTTTTAAAGCAAATGGATTTGATGTTTTGGATATTGGACGAGATGTTCCTGTTTCACGATTCATCGAGGAGGCCGAGAAATTTGGAGCCGATATTATCGGTTCCAGTACCCTGTTGACCACAACGATGGCGGTACAGAAAGAATTGGAAGAGGAATTAAAAATATCGGGGTTGAGAGATAAGTATAAAACCATGATTGGCGGAGCACCTGTGACGCAACGCTGGGCCGACCGCATCGGCGCGGATGCCTATGCTCAGGATGCGAGCGACGGGGTCAGGAAAGTAAAGGAACTGTTGCTCGATAAGGGGTAGGTATCAGTCGAAAAATTCAGGAGGGAAATTATGCAAGGTTTTTATGGCAGAATTTTAAAAATTAATCTGAATGAAAAAACGTTTCAAGCTGAAACCGTTAACGATCAGGTCTATGAGAAATATTTAGGGGGCAAGGGATTGGCTTCCCATCTGTTGTACGAGCTAAACCCACCCGGGGTCGGTCCGCTGGATCCTGATAACTGCCTGATTTTTGCAACCGGCCCGATTACCGGAAGCGCCATCTGGGGGTCGTGCCGCTATGGGGTTTTCACCAAATCCCCACAGACCGGTCTGTACGCAGAATCGTATTCAGGTGGAAAAGTTGCCGAGGCCATCGATTCCACCGGTTTTGACGCCATCCTTATCCAGGGAAAATCCCAGGCCCCGACGTTGTTGGCCATTCATCCGGAAGGGGTGGATTTTCACGCGGCGAACGACATTTGGGGAAAAGAAACCTATGAAACAGAGGATATCGCCATTGAACGCTACAGCCGGTCGGATAGAGGCTTCAGAAAACCCGGGGCCGTGGTCATCGGTCCGGCCGGAGAGAACATGGTCTCTTTTTCGGTTATCGAAAATGATTACTGGCGATCGGCGGGCCGAACCGGAGTGGGTGCGGTGATGGGGTCAAAAAAACTAAAAGCGCTGGTGTTTCAGGGAAACCGGAAGCGACAACTGTTCGATGATCGGGCAATAAAAAAAATGTCAAAAGAGTTGACCCTGAAAGCAAAAGACAACCCCGGTGTTCTTGCCTATAGGACACTCGGCACGCCAATGATGGTCAAGATTTTAAACAATGCCAATGCATTTCCCACCCGTTACTGGTCGGATGGAAAATATGAACAGTGGGAAAAAATCAGTGCGGATGCATTGCATGAGCAGTGTGATGTAAAGCCCCATGCCTGCCTAAAATGTTTTATGGCTTGTGGCAGAATGACGACTGTTCAACATGGACGCCATGCCGGACTCAAATTGGAAGGCCCGGAGTATGAAACCATATTCGCATTTGGCGGACTTTGCCTGATCGACAGCATTGAGGAAATTATCTACCTAAATGATATCTGTGACCGGCTCGGTATCGATACCATTACCGCCGGAAACCTGTGCGGTTTCACCATTGAGGCGGTCAGACGGGGAAAGGTTGAATATCCGATCGACTACGGCGATGTGGATGCGATAGCCGGTCTGTTAAAATTGATCGCGAAAAGGGAGGGCATTGGTGATGTATTGGCAAGGGGAATTAAATATGTTGCCAAAGAATGGAACCTCGAAGAGATTGCGGTTCATGTCAAAGGGATGGAGCCGCCCGGCTATGACCCCCGATCCCTCAAAGGGATGGGTCTGGCATATGCTGCTTCAGATCGAGGGGCCTGCCATTTGAGGGCAACCTTTTATAAGCCGGAATTGACCGGCATGATTAAACCGGAGCAGATCGAGGGGAAGGCGGCGCTTTTTCTGGAATTTGAACACCGCCTGACCATTTTTGATACCCTTATTTTCTGTCGTTTCTATCGAGACCTCTATCCATGGGAGGAGTTGGAACAGGTCATTTATAACATAACCGGCCTTAAGGCTGACGAAGAGACACTGAAAGCCAAGGCTTCGGCAATATCATCATTAATCCGCCGTTTCAACCTCAGGGAAGGATTGAATCCGGAGGATGATCGACTCCCGAAATATTTGCATCAGCCGCAAAAGGATACGGGGAAGGTTATTTCAGAAGAAGAGTTGGGCCGTATGATGAAAGATTACTTTCTGCTCCAGGGCTGGGATGAGAACGGAAATCCCCCTGCGGTCGATCCTGGGATTTAATCATGCGCTGAGGATAGGCCAACAGGGTTGAATACGTCTTTAAAAAAACTTTAACTCAAAAGGGGGTGTACATTGGTTGATGTAGAGAAAATGTTTGAAACCTTAAATGTGGCAGTTGTGGCGTCTGACCCTGATTTCAAAATTATTTTTGCAAACGAAAAATGCAGGCAAATGTTTAAGAAAACGTTGAATGTGGAAAGCTTTGTGGGAAATAACATGGCTGATTGCCACAAGCCTGAAACTATGAAAAAACTAAAAGCGTTGTATCAAAAATACAATGAAAAGAAGATAAAACTCGATTATTACACGGTGGATGTACGCAGTGGTAAACTCACTATCGTAAGTGTCCCCTTTTATGATAAGGATAATTTTTCCGGTGTAGTGGAGTTTATTTTTGAGAGTTCCTTGGCCTGATAAAAACTAACGATTTTATTTCGAGTTATAGAAGAACCCCTATTTATCCTATGGCGTCTGTTCTTCCATTGGCGTTTGGTCCACCGGAACGCCCTCTCCCCGACGCAAAGAATCAAAATCGTCTTTGAGAATTTTAAGACCGCGAAAATAGGATTTCATCGTTTGACAAGGCATGGAAAAAGGCTTGCAAGAACGTGAAATTTGGAATAAAGTATTTCCACGATATGAAGCGAACGAACTGCCGCAATATGATCAGAGCCGGAATACCTCAACGTGTGGCAATAGGCTGATATTAAAAAATAGATATGGGGTGTGGATCGCCATGTGATCGTGTGGACTCTAAATCCAACAAATACCATTTTTTATAAAGCCAATTATTTTAGGTAACTATACTGATATCATTGGCTTTTCTATTGCAAGAGAAGTCGAGAAGTGTTAGGTTAAATTAGGAAAAAATTGGTATGGTGGTTACAGTTTTGGCAAGCAGGGGAGGGGAACCCAAGTCAAAACGGGTTTGATCTTTAGGGATACCACTATGACAACCAAAGAGAGAAGGCGATATGTCAGGGGTACGGAATTGGGTTGAAATTCAGAAAACCATAAAGGAAAGCCCCTGATCGGTGCGGGACCAGAGGCTTTAAAAAGAGGCAAAAAGAGGTTAATGAGCGAAGCATCAACCCCATCTATCCATTACAATACCACAATGTGGGATGTCAAGAAAAGATTAAAAAAAGAATGTCAAATCAATATCCGGAGTGTCCCTTATATAATCACGTTAACTATAAAGAGCGTGATAATAAGAAAGTTTGCGCTCTTGTCCGAAAGGATAGGGCCTGTCTCCGGAAACACCAGAAGCGAAAGAAGAAAAAGGCTGTAAGGGATTAGACGAAAGGGGAAATATGACCGCTAAAGACAAAAGAGAACGCGTAAGGCATGCTGATGCGAAGATTGTAGATTTTGTTGTGGGGAAACGTACCCATCGAGGTTTTACCACAAACATGAGTGGCGATGGTGTTTTTATCAAAACAGAGGGACGCCTCTCTAAAGGGCAAAATATTTCAATGGCCTTTGAATCCCCAAAGTTTAAAAAAAGGGAGAAGAGGACCGGCAAAATTGCCAGGGTCGCCCCCCACGGTATCGGTGTGGAATTCAACTAAGAGCTTGATTTTCCATGAAGGGGAAAACACCATTCGGAAAGGGAGATCGCTCGATATAGAGCACCTCAGAGAGTCATTCAATCATAATTTCAGGGGATCGGGTCGACTGCCCGATAAGACGGCGATCCTGGCTGCTTTTCCCCACAATATCCGACTTTGTCAGGCTCAAAGGGGAGATTTCCAAGACAAACAAGCTTGTAAAGGACAGAGTAATATTGCGGCGGGTGGCGTCATTTAGAAATGGCCGAATTAAGCTGGAATCAGGTCGATCTTGATAATGGCGCGGACCTAAAACTTGCTTCCATAAAGCAAGACGCATACATTAAAAGCCAAATGGTTACAAAAACGGTTACAGTCCATGATTTTGAGAAAAACAGGCAAAGCACAACGGGCTGATTTTACGACAGATATGGGGTGTGGATCGCCATGTGATCGTGTGGACTCTAAATCCACATAGCCGGGTGCAACTCCCGGACACCCCACCATCAACCTATCGGCAGTGTGCACGGACATCATATCCTCTATGAATATTTCAGAATGATCAATGGAGAATTAATGTCTGACCTTCTTCTGTGGCTTTATTTGTCAAATGCTATTCTACTGATTAACCATGAGATTGATTCCTCCTACTGGAAGGAATAGTGTCGGCTGCTCTAAAGAAACAGTTCCAATCGAGAACCAACAATTGTTCATCGATAAGAAGATCGCTTGACACTTTTTAGGATGTTTATAATTGAATCATATTGACGAAATTTGACCTTTTGTGACCTTTTCATAAGTTTCTCTTCTTCTTCGGTCAGCAGTCCGTGTCGTTTTAAATACACACCTTCGGTTTCATATAAGGGCGGATCCGCAGTGTCTATCTCTGCCCAATCGCAAGGAACGCCAAATCGATAGAATAATCCTGAATACAGTTTGCCCCTTCCATTAACCATCTTGCGTACTTTTGGAAAGTATTTTTCATGCCCTTTGTGTATTTCGGGCTTTCGCTTCTCATTCCTGGGCGCCTCAAACTCCCACCAGGCGAATGGTCTTGTCCATGGATATTTTTTTATCCACCTGGGAAGGATTGCATCTTTATATAAATCCCATAATTTCTCTTTCCCTTTTTCTTTTAAAATGAAAAACCGAATATCCAGCTTCGGCTCTTCACCAGTCAACAGGTAATTGAGCCAACTATCTTGTAACCTGTTAATTTTTTTCTTAACGGCAAGCCCCATGTTCCCTGGCCCGATTCATTTTATCACAGTTTCCTAAATCACAAGCGCTTTTAAAACTACTCAAGTTTCGCACCTGATATTTTGAGGAAAATCGCATCAGGCATAGGGTAAAAAGAAATTTTATTTACCCCACACCAGGTGCGGAACCGTGCCCCATTGGAGGTGCGAAACTTGAGTATATATGTTGCCCCCTTAAGCTCGTGGTAATGAACTTAACCCGATTCAAGAAGGATAGCCTGGCTTTGATTTTCTCTTTCTTTTATCAACATAAGAAATCTTTCATGAATTCCGTCAAAAGAAAAAAGCACCGGATTAAGGCAAAAGTAAATTTCTGAAGTAAATTATCATAAAACATAAAATAGTCAAGAAGTTAAGAAAATAACGAATCACTAATTTTAATGATTTCAAAAATAATATTATGATATCATGCCATTATGGTCATTTGTCACGATTTAACCATGGCGAAGGATAATAATCTGTCGAAAAATGTCTATACGATTTAGGAAGGAACCTCCTGTATTTATTTTAATGTCGTGGATGGGCACTAGATAAAGACGGTTTGACAAATATCTCTGTCAAATTTAGGTTGACTTGGTCATTACTGATTATGATATTTACAATATCACCGTTTCTTTTACCGGCAAGATACACTTCTGGGAATGGATAAAGAAATCAAACTTGATGTTTTCGGTAAGAAAATTTCAGCGATACGATCAGGTAAAGGCTGGTCAGTTTTCTACCTAAGTGGAGATGGGAAAAGACGCCCTGCGGATGATATTATCATTCCGTTATTCGTAAATGAAAATGAAATCGAGGGCTATTTGGCTGACCTCTACCATGAGTGGGCGACGGAAAAATATCCGAATGTCCAACGAATAAAATAAGCCTGCTTTAGGATGATCACTATACAAATTCCTTTCTTTAAACCTGATGCAATAGCCAAAACAGATGTTAAACGTTTGTGGGCATAATGTGGAGTGCTTTAAAAATGCCAAAGGAGGAAGTGAATGTATAAGGAAATCAGAAGAAAAGATAGAATTTTAGATAACGCATCGGCCCTCGCTCTTCTAGATAACGGTGAATACGGTGTGTTGTCTACCGTTGATAAAAAAAATCAGCCGTATGGCATTCCTGTAAACTATACAGTTATCGATAATACGATATTTGTTCACTCTGCACTTGAGGGCCACAAATTAGATAATATCAAATCCAACAGTAAAGTTTCATTCTGTGTAGTGGGTAGAACAGAGTTGCTTCCCGACCAATTTTCAATCAGTTACAAAAGCGTGATCGTCTTTGGCACTGCTTCAATAGTTGATGATCAGGATAAAAGACAGGCATTAATTGCCCTGGTCGCAAAATATTCTCCTGAACAGATGGATTCGGGAGGAAAATATATAGACAATCTCATTGACAAAGTCGCTGTGATAAAAGTGTCTATAGATCATATAACCGGCAAACGGAGAGAATAATAGGATGCACCAAACATTGGGGCATTTAATCCGATGCTCAACCACCACCCCTAAAAAAAGTGGGTTGATTATGTCCCTAAAATAGCAGGAGGGGCAACCAACGATGAGTCAGAAAGCGGTACCAGCATCGATCAAAGAAATTACCAAGGTGTTTATCGTATCCGAGACTTGGAAAACAACCTATCCCGGGGCAGCGGTCGGTGTTTTGACGATTCGCGGTGTCATCAACCTAAAGCATCACTCCGGGCTGGACAGGCGCAAGGCGGAATTGGAAAGAGAACTGCGCTTTCGTTTCTCCGGATATGACAGAGCTGCACTGAAAGCGCTCCCGACTATCCAGGCCTACAATGCCTACTACAGGCGTTTCAAGAAGAGCTACCATGTGCAGCTGCAACTAGAATCAATAGTCTTGAAAGGGAAGTCGATACCGCGGGTGGCGGCATTGGTTGAAACAATGTTCATGGCCGAGCTCAAGAACCAACTTTTGACGGCTGGGCATGATTTTGAAGCCTTGCAGATGCCGGTGGGGATTGATGTGGCGAAAGATGACCAACGGTTCACCCGGATCAATGGTCAGGAGCAGCAGTTGAAGGCCGGAGATATGGTGATTGCCGATACAGAAGGCATTATCTCCAGTGTGGTGTATGGTCCAGACCACCGGACGCGAATCACTACAG
>DRHF01000041.1 GCA_011049715.1 Desulfobacterales bacterium | reverse complement strand
TCTGACTTCTTTTCAAAATGGTAATCCACCAGAATACACCATGGAAAAAATTGAAGAGCAGTCACAAATCCGTTAAGACCTTTTTCTTTTATTTGAAAACGGGATATTAAATCTTTGGCAGCCATCCCTGTCACTCGAGCCCAGACCCTTTCATTGATTCGTTCCGCTGTCTGTTGGTCAAACTCTTCAGCCAAATAAATGAACCAGAATGCATCCATGACACGGTAATGTTTGAGAAGAAATTCGATATAGGATCGAAGTTCGGGCGCCTCCATTTTATTAAAAATGTCAAGATTCATGATTCCCTCCTTTTGGATTATAAACAGACTAAAAGACCCAAGTTTTTACACCTGAAATTTTTAAAGATCCGCCTCCGTCAAAGGGCGATGGCGACGCTTTGGTGGATTGAGGGTCCGAAACTTGAGCAGGGTATTTACCATAGAGACTATATAAAATAAACCTGTTTATTAGGGCAACCCATGTAACGAGTCAATAACCCAAGGGCTGCAAGCGCTGACATTTTGATTTGGCACCATATTCGGAAAGCTTGTTTTCTTTATTTTTTTAAGATAGGAGCCTTTTGAGACAATGGGGTTAATTTTCATTGATGGTTATCTAGTGCCCATCCACGACGTTAAGATAAATAATAGAGGTGTCCCATTCAGAAATGAGCAATTTTTGTCCTGATCAAGTTGAGCACATCTTATAAAAATCAAAGGCGAAATCCCGCAAATTTTTGCGGGGGCCGCACAAAGGTTTGTGGTGAGGTGTACGTGCTGTACGCCGCAACCCAAAAACCCGCGGAGAACGCCGAACAGGGCGAAAAGGGCCATTTATGGATGGACACTATCTATTTCGCATAAAAAAGGGAGGCCATGAAACCTGAGGATATTCTAAAAGGAAATATTCGGGCTGCAGCCCGCCTGATGAGGGACATTGATGATGAAATTCCATCTACCCGTGATATACTCAAGCACCTTTTCCAACGCACCGGACACGCACATATCGTTGGCGTTACCGGCTCGCCGGGAACCGGTAAATCCACCCTGATCGATTGTTTGATACAAAGATTGAGAGAAAACAGAAAAACAGTTGGCGTCGTGGCGGTTGACCCCACAAGCCCCTTCTCCGGCGGTGCAATTCTGGGTGACAGGGTTCGCATGCAACGTCATACGGTTGACGACGGCGTTTTTATTCGGAGCGTGGCCACCAGAGGACATCTGGGGGGCGTATCCCGCTCCACCCACGATATCGTGACCGTAATGGATTCAATGGGCAAAGACGTCATCATAGTGGAAACCGTTGGAGTCGGGCAGGATGGGGTTGAGATTATCCACCTCGTTCATACAAACATTGTCGTCATAATTCCCGGCATGGGAGACGGCATACAGGCGATCAAAGCCGGAATCCTGGAAACGGGTGATATCTTTGTTGTCAATAAGGCGGACATGGCGGATGCTGACATTGCTCTATTCGAAATGGAAACAACGATTCAGATGAAACGCTTTCAAAAAGGCGTCTGGGTGCCGCCTGTTTTAAAAACCGATTCCCTGAATAACATAGGAATTAAGAAATTGTTGGACAAAATAGATCGGCACAGAAAACACCTTGAAACATCTTCCGGGGAAAAACAACAACAAAAGAGAGCCATAGAAATGTTCAAGGAAATCCTCCGTGACCGCCTCTTCCAGAGGACCAAGGACAGGCTTAAGGGAACGCAACGATGGGAAGAGACGCTTAATTCCTTAAAACAACGAGAAGTGGACCCGTACAGTGCAGCAGAAAGCGTGGTCGACGATATATTGAAAAACACCAGCTAAAAAGGCCCGGTTATTACATAAAGATAGACCTCCCGCGGCCCATGGGCGCCATGGATAAGCGTTGCTTCGATATCCGCGGTCTTACTCGGCCCGGTGATAAAGGTCATACAATTGGTCAATCCCTCTTGTTTTTCAATAGGATCCCATTTCAAAAGCGTATAGAGCTCCTTGAGATTTTCGATGATCTGTTCTTGTTTGATCACAACAATATGAATGGTCGGCAGCAGCGAAACAGCCCGGGCATGACCCGGTCGGGTCTTCATAACCACAGTTGCACTATCTGCCACACAATAGTCGGCTGAGGTCACCCCGATAAAAGACGCTGCGATCCGGTTTCGCAGCTTTATTTTTTCCCCGGAGTCGGTGGCAGGCGCCGAATCATATACAGGGATATCCTGTGGCGCCAGCCTTTTGGCGAGATTTAGTTTTTTAATAAGCGGATGCACCCAGACAATCAAGCTTTTCTGCTCCCCCCATTCAGGGGTTTTTTCCTGAACAAGCGCACAGATTTCTCGAGCAACCGTTTGGGTGTCTTTTAGCGGTTTTACCTTCAGATTGGGGATTTTAGCTTTTTCAATAAGCCGCTTGACCAGAGCCTTTTGATCTTTAGCGGATCGTGTCTCAATTTTTCTTCTCAGATCATTCGCCTCATCAGGGGTGTTTTCTTCAAACAGATCCATCCTTCCCTGGCTTTCACGCAAAGGGTCCTTCAGCGCCTTAGTGAGATTTTCGATGAATTGATCCTCCGGGTTTTCATGCCTGTTTGTTTCCATGGTCAACCCAATCCTAAAATTTTTTCATCCTCTTCCAATGTCGTGTAAAACTTTCATCGGCGATCGGTTTTAAGTCCCGTCCGCTGGTCCAGCCTTTTAAAA
This sequence comes from Desulfobacterales bacterium, assembly GCA_011049715.1. Taxonomy (GTDB): domain Bacteria; phylum Desulfobacterota; class Desulfobacteria; order Desulfobacterales; family UBA2156; genus UBA2156. Next base: position 222 of record DRHF01000041.1, on the reverse strand, counting down.
AAAAGGGTAGCCGATGAATCATGCCCTCTTTTTGGGGAAACAGCTTTTGCCCGACCAACGAAAGTCGAAGAAAGAGATCGTATATTCTGCGATCCCGGACAAGCCAGGACCATAGCGTGTAAAGAAATTTTTCCTTTTGATTGGATGGAGTCACCTGCCATTTTTTATCACCCTCAGCAAGCTTGCTCCGCAATTCCAGCAGCATTCTGGGTATGTCGATAT
>DRHF01000040.1 GCA_011049715.1 Desulfobacterales bacterium | reverse complement strand
TGGGATGGACAGAAGCCCCAACTTATTGAAGAATTTGACGAGGCTGAAATCCGGGAGATTGTTTTCAAGGATGAGAAGATTTACTGCGCTACTCGATTGGATAAGGTGCGTGGTCGGGTTTATGAAATTTCGGGGGTGTTATGAAAACCATCCTACATCCTATCAAAGCAATTCAAGCATGTATCAGGTGGCCCGGCGTTAAGAGGGCTCGTGCGAAAAAGGCAAAGGTAGTATGGTTAAAACGTGAACGGTTATCCTTATTGGAAGCTTCGCAAAGGGTTGCCGAAGAAATTAAAAGACTGGAAAAAAGATGACTGACGAATCGGGCAACATAACTCCTAACGAGATTAAAACCGATAGCTATCATTGGCAATTACATGGTGAAACCCAAGCCCAATTCAAGGCAATCCATGAATCTCAACAACGGATAGATAAATATTTCACAGAAAACGGTATTGCGACACAGGTCGCCGTCAACAAACAGAAGATTGGTTGGCTAAGTAAATTCGTATGGGGGTTATTTTTAACATTTATGACGACCGGGCTTGGTGTAGTTGCGGCGTATGCGTTTAGAAAAATTTGGCCTTAAAAAAGGAGAAAAGTAAAATGAAACGATTGCTATTTATTTCCCTTGCGGTAATTATGGTCGTTGTCTTGGGCGCTTGTGCTACTAAGGAAAAGAAGGTTGAGTTTAAAGCACCCAATACCTTTACGACCCTCAAGGACAACAGTATCAGGTACATAATGAGGGGGCATATCAATTCTACAGCGTTTTACGAGGTGGTAAATTATGCAGTTGAACACAATATCCCGAAAGTAATTATTGAGATTTGGTCTCCGGGTGGATCGGCCCATGAGGCATTAAGGATTGTAGGAATAATTGATGAATATCGAGACAAAATAATTTTTGAAACCCGAAGCTATAGCACGGCATGGTCGGGAGGGTTTCTTGTTTTAATATCTGGTGATACCGGATTAAGATTTGTTGCAAAAAATACGTCTTTGATGTGGCATCATGTAATAAAGGTAAAGACAAAAGACGATAAGGAAGTAAAGCCCGACGAGTCGACAAAACTTTATGATGAGATTTTTAATAAATATATTGTATTGCGATCTTCTATATCAATGATAGTATTATTGAAAAAGATCGAAAAGGAATATTGGTATTTGACCTCTAAAGAGGCCATTCATTATGGATTTGCAGATGGATATATCCCAAGGGTAAAATAAAATGAAAACGTACACGGCATTTTTGAGATGGTGGTTAATTTTCATATTGATGATTTTGGGAAGCATCACCCTTTATGTAACTGGCATGATTGACGAAATCAACCGGGCAGATTTTACAAAAATCAGTTTTTTTATCTATGGTTTGTTTATAGTTTTTTCGATTCATACCGGAATACTAACATATCGATCATGTAAAACTGGTCATATTAATGAAGGCGAAACCGGCTGGTTTGTTGCAGACAAACTAATGGCCCTTGGTATGGTAGGCACGGTTATCGGGTTTATCTATACCTTGCAATCGGTATTCGTGGGGCTGGATACAAGCAGCACAGAGGCCATGCAGGGGGCGTTGAGCAGTATGAGTACCGGAATGTCAACCGCCCTTTACACTACGGCAAGCGGGCTGATTTGCAGCCTATTGTTAAAAGTGCAATTATTCAACTTATCGCAAGGGCAGAAAAACAGCCATGAAGGATAGGCAAAGCGGCAATAGCATCGCCTTTCTCGATTTGCTATTTAATATGCTTATCGGCTTTTTTGTCTTATTTGTTATTTCGTTTTTGATGATTAATACGACCGATAAAGATGCCGATGTCAAAAAGCCGAAAGCTGAATTTCTTATTACCTTGACCTGGGACAAGGACAGTCTGGATGATGTTGATATATGGGTTGAAGATCCTTTGAAAAATGTACTTTATTTTCAAAGCAAAGAAGTGGGATTGATGCACCTTGACCGGGATGATTTAGGCCGTACAAAAGACGTTATTATTATTGACGGTCGGCGGATAGAGTATCGATTCAATCAGGAAATAGTGACTATTCGTGGTTTCATTTCGGGCGAATGGACTATCAATATCCATATGTATAGAAAAACCGAGGGAAAACCGGAAACGGCCATCATCCGAATCGACAAACTGAACCCAGAAGTCAAATTATTGCTGCACAAAGAAATCATCTTGACGCAACACTGGGAAGAAAGAACCGTCACCCGTTTTACGATGACAAATTCCGGATCAACTCTAAATTGGAACAGCCTTGACAAGAAATTAGTCTTATCGAGGTTATCTGTATACGTCCCAACAGCAATGCCAAGCGGTAGGGAATAAAATTATGACAATTGGATACATGGATTTTGCAGGTATTTATTTAATCGTAGCGGTGCTATTGCTTTTGATTTTAATACCTAAAAAAGTGCATATTTTCTTTAAGATTTTGGCGATCCCTGCGGTTTTATTCTTTTGCTTGTTTGTCTATTCCGCACCATTCTATTTTGCAGGATGGTCAACATCGGAATTGCCAGCTGACCAGGCCATTGTATCATCCTATTCTGTTGTCGAGCCATATCCGGGTTTCGATGGCGCGATCTATGTTATCATTATCAATAAGGACAACCGCCCCCGGTTGCATCAGTTACCGTATTCACGAAACGATCATGAAACAGCCGTCGCTTTGGGCCAGGCCGTAAATCGCAGCAAGGTGATGGTGTTTAACCGTGGCAAGGAAAAACAGTATTTTCGGATGATCGATAAGGCTAAGTTGCTGAAAAAAGATTACGATGCTCGAACTCATAATTAACAAGGTCCCACACGGCGATGAATCGCAGCG
>DRHF01000039.1 GCA_011049715.1 Desulfobacterales bacterium | reverse complement strand
TCGCGTTGACAGAAGACACTACAGCTAAAAAAGCGATCGAATCCCTGCAAAATGAACACCTTGATGTGGAAATGCCTTTTTATCTGTATGTTGTAGACCAATATGGCAAACTGGTTGGCGTCAGCTCCCTGAGGCAGCTTGTGGTTGTCCCGTCCGAAACGACTCTTAGGGATTTCATGACCACAGACGTTTTTGCAGTTCAGACTGATGTGGACCAGGAGGAGGTGGCAAAAATTGTTGCCCGCTACGATATTTTGGCTGTGCCGGTTGTAGATGAAACCAATAAATTGGTGGGTATCGTTACTGTGGATGATGTCATTGATATCTTTCGGCGAGAAGCAACCGAAGATATACTAAAGATGGCGGGCGCCGGTGAGGAATTTGTCGAAACAAAGTCTGTTTTAAAGAGTACGAGGATCCGTCTCCCCTGGCTTTTCGCCAGCTGTCTTGGTGGTATCGTTGCATTTTTAATCATTGGACATTTTGAGGGAAGCCTAATCAAGCTCGGCTATCTTGCCGCATTTATCCCGGTCATTATGGGTATGGGTGGAAACATTGGAACACAATCGTCTACCATCGTCGTTCGAGGACTTGCGACCGGCCGACTTCAATTGAGAGATATCTGGTCTGTTGTCTCCAAAGAGCTGGCCATCGGCCTTATCCTGGGACTTGTTTATGGGGTTATCATCGGCATGGCGGCCCAGTTTAGATACAGTAGGGGAGCGCTGGCCGTTTCGGTGGGCGTCGCATTAATTTGTTCCATGACCGTTGCTGCCCTTGTGGGCTCTCTGGTACCAATGGTCTTTGCACGGTTCAATATCGATCCGGCTGTCGCAAGTGGCCCTTTTGTGACAACCGCCATCGATATCATCAGCGTTTTTTTCTATTTTCAAATCGCCACGACCCTCCTGGGTCTCTGAAAACATGCCTATCCTATCAACTCCTGCAATTTTGTTGCGTCGGATTGATTATGGTGATTATGATCTTATTATTACCCTTTTTACCTTCGACGAGGGAAAAATCTCAGTCATCGCAAAATCGGCCAAAAAAAGTATCAAACGGTTTTCAGGAGTCCTTGAGATTTTTTCTGTTTTGAACGTAATTTATAGAACGAGCCAGCGTAAAGGTCTTCCTGTTTTGCAGGCAGCAGCCTTGAAACACCCATTTCAACACATTCGGGAGAACATCAAAAAAACAGCCTATGCCAGCTATTGGGCGGAGTTAATAAATCAATGGCTGGAAGAGGGTGAGAAGCAGATCCAGCTTTATCTCCTTTTCCAGCAGGTTCTGGAGAAACTCGATCAAGACCATCTGCCGGAAGAGACCCTCTCGATTTTGTTTCAAATGAGATTTATGAAACTATCCGGATTTTATCCAAACCTGGAGCACTGCAGCGTCTGCCGAATGAAAATGGAAAAGATGAGGAAAAATAGAGTCACTTTTGATCTTGTAAAGGGGGGGCTCCTATGTGAAAAATGTACCTCGGGGTCATTAAACAAAAGATCGCTTTCAAAGGGAACCATAAAACAGCTCCGATGGCTTGAAAGCGGCGACTGGACAAAGGCGGAGCGGATCAGATTTTCGCCTCCGGCGATTCAGGAGGGCCAGGAATTACTAGAGGCATTCGTGCCCTATCACCTGGGGAAAGAACCCCGGAGCCTTAAGTTCTTGCGACGACTTAGGAATGATCCATGATTGGGTTTGCGCCCCTATCCTGTGTAAGCAGGGCCTAAGACCATGACTGAAAATAAAAAAATAAGCCTCAGAGATATTCTAGAAACAGAGGAGATTGAGACGTCCGCTCCCAGCAGGATCGATATGGGGGGAACGCTGGATATCGGCACTTTTTTTTATCCGCTTCGACATCTTGTTCCGTGTACTTTTAACATTGCGATCAATCTCAGGACAAAGGTATCGCTTCGCCCTTTTCAAAAAGGTATGGTGAAAATTTCCTCAAAGGGGTTCAAAAGCGCAACCTATCCCTTGGAACACGCCCCCTTTGATCATCCGCTTGGTCTGATGTTTGCGATTGCATCCTACTTCAATGCAGAGGGGATCCACATCAATATCG
>DRHF01000038.1 GCA_011049715.1 Desulfobacterales bacterium | reverse complement strand
TGATCCGGGGTCAAACCTTGATGAGCGCACTTAGTGATATAATAGCTCGTAAAAAGAACTGATGGAAAACAACGGGAACAAGACGTCGGAGTACAGAGGTCGGAGGGCGGACGAGGGATGATGGAGGGAAGAAAACACAGATATGGGATTGAAGCCTCGCGCAAAGTCTCCCCAGCACCATCTTTCGGAGCTACTGGGCAGGCAAAGGCGCAAAGAAGAGACGTCTGGATGTTGGGATTAAAGAGTTAAAGATCAAAAAGAGAGAGAGGAGCTTCAATAACCTTAGGTTCAGGTCAAGGTTTGATATTTGGTAATAGCAACCCAAAATTGACCCACCGTGACAGTCGAAAATTGACCCACCCCCTGTTACGGCTGAGCGCTGATTCCAAATCATTTCCATCTTCTTTTAAAAACCGGCAAAGAACCGATTGCTCAAATTATGCGGCAACTCCTGACCGTCTAAGCAGTTACTTTTAACTGGCGGCATCGCCGTTACGGTCGTTTATTTTAAGATCGCTACAAATCGATTTTTTGTCAGAAAGGGTGTATTAAAATCGATGCGAAAGATGAAGATTCATATAAAAGGAGATGTGCGCATTTTAGGGAACGGTGATTTTGTCGAAAAAATTCTGAGCCGGGCATCAGAACAAAGTAACCGACGGTACCGGTTAAAGGCAAAAGGATGGACGCTGCCAAAGATTACCGAAAGGGTTGCAGAAATCTTTGGCATTGAAAAAGACCAAGTGGTTGTCGCCGGAAAACAGCCTGATCCGGTACGTGCCCATAGTGTTTTGGCCTCCTGGTCGATTCTGGACCTGGGTCTGACGGCAACCAAGGTTGGCAAGTACCTCGGTCGGAGCAAATCCGCTGTCAGTCGGGCGGCCATTAGAGGCCAAAAACTGATCGTCGATCAATTCTTGTCCCTGAAAGACTAGAGATGCGCAATTTCAACCCCGTCCCCCTTTACGTCCCATATAAAATATAAATGGCTTTTGTAATGAATGAAAATGTAAACTGGTTCCCAAAACATATGAAAGATTCTGAGGATCTTTTAAAAAAGAGCTTGAAAGCAGTAAATATTGTTTTCGAGGTTTTGGATGCAAGGGCTCCCTTATCCAGTAAAGATATGAATATTGATAGAATAATCGGTCAAAAAGCAAAAATTGTAATTTTAAATAAATGCGACCTTAGCAGTAATGATGGCAACAAAAAGTGGGCTTCTTTTTTTAACAGTGGTGATACCGAGGTAGCGTTGGTAAGTGCTGTTAAAGGTGATGGTTTAAAAAATATAACAAATTTAGCCCGTAAGGTAATTCATAAGGCTGGAATCAAAACTAAATCCATAAGAGCCATGGTGGTAGGTATACCCAATGTGGGTAAATCCACTTTGATAAATTGCATAGCCGGGAAAAAAAAGGCCAGGGCTGCCAATAAGCCGGGAGTTACACGGGCTAAAGCGTGGATAAAGGCAAAATCACAATTTGAACTTCTGGATACTCCTGGAATTTTGAGCCCCAGAGAAGATAAAGAAACTTTTTCAAATCTCGCCTTTATCGGAACCATAAATGATGATGTTCTGGATGTGAGGACTCTTGCATCTAATCTCATAGAAAAACTGGTTAAAATTGTCCCGGAAGAATTATGTGCCAGATTCAAAATTGATATTAAAGATAAAACGCCCCTTGAAATTCTGGAAAATATTGCAGCCAAAAGGGGCTGCCTTTTGAAATCTGGTATTGTCGATTATATGCGAGCGTCCAATATTGTTTTGAGTGAATTCAGGAAAGGGAAACTGGGTAAAATTACTTTAGAATATCCAGGTTGTTAATGGAAACGAAGAAATCTATGATCTTGCAACGGGGATCGGTTATGCTCACCTGCAGCTATGGAGAGCAAAATAGGATAGATCAGAAAAGAAGAGATGACGATAGATCCCATGAAAAATATAAAAACAACATTTTAAATTGAATACGGATGGGCAAACTAAAAGATGATCGAACAATCAAATAATAACAAAGGAAAGAAGACGGCGGTCTTGTTTTCAGTTCAAACTCATGGCGTTTCCGATGAGGAGAACAATTCGTCTCTTCTCGAACTCAGACGTCTGGTTAAAACTATGGGCCTCGAAGTGGTCGCAACGCTAACGCAACGCCGCCCAAAACCTGACACGGGAACCTTATTGGGCGCTGGAAAATTAAAAGAACTTGCCGGCTATACCGGCGGTACTGGAATTGTTGAAGGATTTAGCCGGAAATCAGAAGATGAAACCTGCGACGACATAGACGAAGATTATCCAGTCGGCAGTCTCGATGGCTCAGCTGAAGAGAGTTCAAGCGGCGACCCAATAGCAAAAAATAGCGTGCAAGCCAATGTTGTCGTCTATGATGGTGAAATTTCCACTAAGCAATTGCAAAACCTAGAACAAGCGACCGGCATCGAAGTTTTAGACCGAACCGGTGTGATCCTCGAAATATTCAGCCGTCATGCCAAAAGCCGAGAAGCCCTCATTCAAGTGGAGATAGCCAAGCTGGCTTATTTGGCGCCAAGGCTAAGGGCATCTCGTATTGGAGGTGATCGTCAAGGCGGCAGTATTGGATCTAAAGGAGCAGGAGAGACTTCTCACGAACTCGACAAACGTCGTATTAGAGACCGCATATCCAAGTTAAAGTCACTCCTTGTTGGAATTCGCGACGAGCAAAATAGACGGCGCAGCCGCAGGAAAGAAAATTGTCAGGTCTCTCTGATCGGTTATACCAATGCCGGCAAATCGTCGCTGATGCGAAAACTGACCGGTAGCGATGTATTGGTAGAGGATAAATTATTTGCAACGCTTGATACCCGCGTGAAATCTTTGCAGCCAAAGGCATTTCCTTGGGTACTCGTCTCCGATACCGTTGGATTTATAAAGAAATTACCTCACGATTTAGTTGCATCTTTCCAATCTACTCTTGATGAGGCGCTTGCCGCTTCGTTACTTTTGTTTATAGTCGATGTCTCCGATCCGGCTTTTCGATCTCAATTGGCTGTGACGCAATCGGTGCTGAAAGAGATCGGTGGTGAAAAAATTCCAAGCCGACTAATCCTGAACAAAATTGACAAACTCACAACCGGGGAGCTGGAAGAGCTACACCGTGAATTTCCCGATGGAATCTTCATCTCCGCGCATAACCCCGAGGATGTCGCATTTCTACGAAAGAAAATTCTTCAGTATTTCGAATCAAATATGATCGAAACTACGATGGTGATCCCGTACGACAAAGGACACCTTTTAGGACAGTTAAGAACCAAATCCGGCATCATAAATGAATCCTACGATGAAACAGGAACGGAAGTAACATTCAAGACTTTTCCGGAAACATTAACATGGTTACAAAAAAAGATCGAATTGGGGTCGGACCAAGCAAATCATTTTAACTAACTTCTCAAGTTTCGCACCCCTGAAAGGGTGCAAAACCCTTTAAAGCCTCGGCTACAGCCTCTTGGTACTGGTGAAAATCTTCATTTATTTTTAAAAGGTCTAAGACAACAGGGTCAGGTCTTGAATCTTGACAGAATTACAGGAAAAAAGAACTCCCATTCATTACGGGAGTCGTACACTCGCTCGAAGAGATTTTACTCTAGATTTTGTGGATATCCAATGAAATTTTGGTTAATTACTTAAGTCGGTATTGATGTTAAATGAATAAGGTTTTATTAAAAGAAGAGGTAATGTTCTTCCCACCAGCGTTTCTGAAAAGGTGGCGAAATGGTGATTACTCGCTGCTCACTTCCGCCAAAATTCCTTCCTACATTAAACAAATTATTTTTCAAAAAGCTAAAGTGCGGCCTGGCAGGAGATTTTTCGGTGAGGCTTTTGTTGCGGTTTCCTTTTCGTCAAAGATTAAGGATGGATTCTATAATTCATACAAGTGGTTGACAGCAGAGAAATGGATTACCAGAAAAGGCCTGAAACCGGCATTTGAAAAGCATTTTTACGATGGCTTGCATAAATATATTGGCACTGAAAACCTGTCTTGTCCTGTACCGGTGAATAAATCTGTGATATAAGAATGAAATTAACCTAAAAGAAAGGAGGGAAATGAAAATGAATAAAAGCGATTTGATTAATGAGGTAGCCAAGGTAGTTTCTTCAAAAAAAGAAGCTCAGGCAGCGGTGGACTGTATTTTATCAAATATTACGGAAGCTCTGAGGAACAAAGAAACAGTGCAAATTTCAGGGTTCGGCAGCTTTAAGGTGAGCAAAAGGGAAGCCAGAAAAGGAAGGCATCCGCTGACAGGCGAGGAGATCGATATCCAAGCGAGAATGGTACCGAAGTTTGTTTCTGGAAAGGCATTAAAAGATGCGGTAAAGTAAACCCAATTGTTTCGAAGTGGGGATCGATTTGATCATTGCCGATGATAATATCTGCAATATCGTCGTGCGTATGATACTGGATAATGTCAGGCTCTAAATCCAACAAATTTTGACCTGAATTTAGAGAATATCACAGGTTTCTTAAGATCTGAGGTACTCTCATATTATCTAAACTATTTACATGAAAGATCAACCACAATATATAGTATTAAATTAATTTTTTTGTTGATAAATTATTGTTGTAAACTGCTTTCTTTTTTGATTTCTCTAAGTGCACACTTGGGCAAGTATTTCTGCAATACCAGCCCATCAATCAAACCGCTATATATGGGATCCTATAGAAAAGTCCAAAAGTGAAAAATACAATTACAATATTGCAGGTGTTTTGGTGCACCGATCGGTACAACCGTATTCAATCCACATATTTGATCCTGGATGATAACTGGATATCAATTTTACCTTGACAACGATAAAAACAATAGGCAGGTAAATCGCATATAACACACCAATAATATTATAAAAATTGAATTTTGTTGCCTTTTATCTCAATACTCCTGCATACGATTGATATTCGGTATTCTGACAAATTCCTACGAATTATTTGTGTTTTAAAGCCAAATTTGGTACATAATATTTTACCACCTTTCACTTTGTTATATAACCATATTGAGGCATCCGCTTGCACCATGTTAAAGTCATTTTTTGAGTTGTTCAAATGGCGTTTGATTGAAAAACAGAAACTGGAGAAAGTTACTCGGCGGATTGCGGATCTGGAGCTTGAGACACAGCGTCACGAGCAAGTTGAAAATGTCCGTAGATACCATTTGCATCTACTGGACGTATTGCTCAACACTATCCCTGATCCAGTATATTTTCAGGATATTGAAGGGGTATTACAAGGATGTAATCCGTCTTTTGCCAATATTGTAGGCTTACCCCGAGAAAGTATTCTTGGTCGATCTATAAGCGACCTAAGCACCGAATGCCAGCATCGTCTGCCGGAGAAGCTTTTTCAGCAGCCTGTTGCTTCCTCATCAAGATCAGGTGTTACACACGTTGAGGGGAACATCCATTGCGCTGATGATCGTCTTCGTGAATTTTTATTCAGTAAAGCGACTATTGTTGAACCAGATGGAAAGATTTCAGGCTCCGTCGGCGTCATGGTAGATATTACCGAACGAAAAAAAGCCGAAGCCGAGAAGGAACGACTCATCAAAGAATTGCAAGAGGCCTTGACCACCGTAAAGACACTCACTGGTTTGCTCCCTATCTGTTCCAATTGTAAAAAAATCAGAGATGATAAAGGATACTGGAATCAAATCGAAACCTATATCCACCAACATTCCCAAGCGGAATTCAGCCACGGTATTTGTCCGGATTGTGCCAAAAAGCTTTATCCTGAATTTGATTTGTACGATGAAAAGAAAATTTAGCAAGCTTTAGTCCGATGCTGTTTTATGATTCAGCTTTTCTTATACGGCCATTCTACAAGGAATTATGGTTTAAATGTCATTGACGCAACTTGCACTACTCCAACAAGACAACAGGATCAGGCCTTGAAGCTTGAATGACAATGGCAACGAAGGAGGATAAGGATTAAATCGTTTTGAGAAGACAAGGGGGTCCCGGATGTTTTCCCAAAAAGTCGGTTGTATGAAGACTGCTTTCAACTACAAGGTGCGATTTCCTGGGGAAAAAGATATTCAGATCCCGGAAGATGAATATTTCTATGTGAAATTGAAGGGTAAGGAAAACAAGATCTGGCTGCATGATTATGCAAGGATATATACCATCGCCGGGCTATACGAGGGTGTTGTTTCGAATAAACTTGACTGCCAATCACCTCAGGTTGTTGCAAATTTGTTGCTAAAGGAAATCCGCCTTTCCGGTTTCGATCTATCGATTGCCAGGGTCATCGATTTCGGTGCCGGTTGCGGTTTAGTGGGAGAAATATTACATCGCGAAGGTGTGCAATCTATCGTTGGGATTGACACGATACCGGAAGCTGCTACAGCGGCGCAACGTGATCGACCCGGTGTATACAAAAATTACCATATCGCCGATATATGTAATCTGCATCCGACTTTGGCGGCTGATCTCAAACATAGTCAATTCAACACTTTAATCTGTGTATCTGCCATGGCATTGGGCCATGTTTCGCCAGATGCTTTCGCGCATGCCTTTAATTTAATCACCAACGGCGGATGGATAGCTTTCAATATTCTACAAAAAGCCTATAAAATTCCTGACGATTGGGGATTATATAATTTTTTTAGCAAAATTATAAAGTACGGCAATTTAGAAGTTCGGATCGAACATATCTACCGGCATCGTTTACTGATGAATGGCAATCCGATCGAAAACGTGGCGGTAATAGGGAAAAAATGGAAGAACATTCCTGATAAGATCCTTTCAACCTGTCAGTAGGGGAATCATTGAATCATTATCAAGAAGACAACGGGGGTGAACCCACGCTGTTCAGTTCGATTAAATAATCTGTTTCTCATTTGCCAAAACGTTCAACGTTGGGTTATCAAACCCCTGCTCAGTATGAACAGTTTATGAAATCAGCAGTTTGCTTTTAACCGTGCCCACTTTTTTGAGGAAAATTCACTTAATGCATATCGTGAAAACCGCTCAACTTGGAAAATCAAAGAAGAAGTCATGGGATAAACTCACCGACCCCTCAACTATTTAAGCCATTAACATATGCAGAACTTAAAGAATCTTTCACTCTCGCTGGTTTTTATTATATTAATCTTTTTTGTGGTCTCAGTTGCTGTTCATTTTATGAGGGCTGAAGCATCAGGTCTTTCTGCTGCTAAAAAAACTTCGGATCTAAAATCTCTAGAAGAACTCAGCTCAGAGCCAAAACTTTCAAAAGGTAAGTTTCTGGTCGCGAGCAGGGATATGAAGGACACAAGATTTTCAAGATCGGTTATCTTGCTTATAAGTTATGATTCAAAAGGTGCAATGGGGCTTATAATTAACCGGCCTTCAAAGGTGAAGCTTGCCAAGGTTCTGCCTGAAATTAATGGCATTAGACCTTCAGATACCATGTATTTTGGAGGACCTGTGGAAGGACACCGGTTGCAGATTCTGATACGTTCAGGGATTAATCCCAGAGGTTCATATCATATTTTTGGTGATATATATGTCAGTGCGGACAGGAAGGTCCTACAGAGGATGATTAACAGAAAAGTAAGCGGCGAAGAGTTTCATGCATATGTCGGTTATGCAGGTTGGGCTCCGGGGCAGCTAGAGAGAGAAGTGCTTAAGGGGGGGTGGCATATCTTCCCTGCCGATGCAGAGGCTGTCTTCAGTAAGAAACCATCAAATATCTGGCAGGAGTTTATCCGAAAGACATCACTTTTGTGGGTCATGAGATAAATTGTTTTACGAATTAACCGAAGGGTCAGTGCGAAACATCGGAATCTCGACTGATTGAGTTTTTTATTCATTTTTTAGATTTTTTTTCCTCAGTTTGCTGTTTCTTCGTTGAAATGCAAAAGTAAGGCTCGTATGCTTAGCTTACCACAAAGGTTATTTGATTATTTCGACCATCTCCCACCAAACATTCCTAGTATAGAAGATATTTTTCGTAGAAAGGAGCAAAACTGATGCAGGTTCCGGAATTTCCTACAGAGACAATAATTGCTTATTCAACCGTTCCGCTCAAATTCGGCTTTGGGGCGGCGGATGAAACGGGTTATGAGACAAAACGCCTTGATGCTCAAAAAGTACTCATTTGCACCGATAAGAACGTTCGTGACACGGGGCATCCGGACAGAATAAAAAAAATGATTGAGCAGGAAGGGATTGCTGTTGAGATATATGACGATGTCCAGGTCGAACCCACGGATGCGTCGTTTAATAAGGGCGCCGAGGACATAGAGGGAAGTGATTATGATCTTTATGTGGCCATTGGTGGAGGTAGCACGATTGATACCGCCAAGGTTATCAATCTTATAAACACATATCCTGCTTCCATTTTAGAGTATGTTAATAAACCGATCGGCAATGCCCGACCGGTGCCCGGCCCCCTTAAATCCTTATTGGTTCTACCGACCACCGCCGGAACCGGGAGTGAATCCACACCATCAGCGGTACTGGATATCTTGGATTTGAAAGTAAAATCCGGGATCTCCCATCCCCGACTTAGACCCACCATGGCCCTGATAGATC
>DRHF01000037.1 GCA_011049715.1 Desulfobacterales bacterium | reverse complement strand
CAGAAAGCCTACCAATCAGACTATCAGTTGCTCTATTGGTCAAAATATGCAATGTACTTGCCGGGGAACGCATTTCTCATTTTCGTAGATAAACCCTGTCAAGTAGTTTTTTACTTATTTTTTGTTTTTTTCGCTGAATAGATACTTGAAGAGTTGATATTGGATAAAACCGAAGGAGTTCCTTTTTTCATCGAAGAGTTTATAAAATCCCTTAAAGACTTAAACGTCATTGAAAGAAAAAACAGCATATATCAATTGGTAAAAATTGCGGATGCCGTGTCAATTCCTTCCACCATTCAGGATGTCATCATGGCCCGTGTGGACACTTTACCTGAAGGAGCAAAAGAACTGCTGCAAAGCGGATCTGTTATTGAAAGGGAATTCAGCTACGAGGTGATCAAACAGGTATCGGGTTTATCAGAGCAGGAGCTGCTAAATCGGTTGTCGGTGTTAAAAGATTCAGAACTTCTTTTTGAAAGGGGCATCTACCCAAAAAACAACTTCATTTTCAAACATGCTTTAACACAGGAAGTGGTCTACGATTCGATATTAACACGGAAGAAAAAAGAGCTTCACAACAAAATCGGTAAAACCATTGAACAATTGTACAAAGACAACCTTCAAGATCATTATGGTGTTTTAACAGAGCATTTTATCAGCAGTAAGAATTATGAGAAGGGCGCTGATTACTCAAAATTATCGGAAAAAAAAGCTGAGAAAGCCGCTTCAATAAATGATGCAATTTCATATGCCAAGAAGAGAATATACTGTCTTGAGAAATTACCTGTGGATGATGATGTTGAAAAAAAGATCGTCAGTGCAAGGACGGTTCTAGGCCTTTATTATATTCAATTGGTTCTCCCTGTTGAGGCAAAAGCGGCTGTTGACCCGATAGTTGAACTGGCAATAAAGCGCAATTACAAAAGGCGAGTCTCCCAGATAAACGTCATATTAGGTTTCTATTATCATTATGTTGATGAGAATTATCCCAAAGCGATCGAATACCTTGAAACAGCATTAAAGGTCGCGGAAGAGTTAAATGACATGCTTTCAATAGTGTTGGCAAATAATATCATGGGATACTGTTTATCTGACAACGGTGAATTTGAAAAAGCTTTCTCTTGTTGGGAAAAGGCATTGGGAATCAACGTGATGGCAAATGTAAAATGGGGTATTGTAGCTATAAAAGCGAATATAGGATTATGGGTTTATGGCCGCCAGGGAAATGTTGAACTTGCTTATCAAACCAGCCAGGAGGCATTACGGATAGCCAATGAAAGTGGTGATATATTTTCAAAGGGAAATGCAAATTATGCCCTTGGTTTTTCTTATTATTTAAAGGGTTGTTTAAAAGAAGGGGAAGAACATCTTTTGAAATCAGTTGATTTCCTTCAAAAAAGCAATCAGTTAGTTTGGGCAGGATTAGCAAATTTTCATTTGAGCGCCATCTACTTGGGCATGGGAGAGTATGAAACATCACAAAAATTCTCTGAAAGAGCAATCTCTATGTGGCAACATAGTAGTATGGGATCATCTGGTATGAGATGGAATACAATTTCCATAGCATTGGCAAAGGTGATGAACAATGAGAAAGATATAAACCTGGATGAGGTATTTAAAGGGCATGAGGATATCAAAATCAAGTGGGTTAAAGGGTGGGCGCTAAATTGTATCGGTACAATTCTATTAAATATCGATGATCAGCACATTTTCGAAGCTGAAGATTGGATTACAAGATCTATCAAAACAAATCAAAAATATGGCATGATGTGGAATTTAGCCCGAGATTATGCTCTGTATGCAGAATTATTTAAACGAAAAGGCGATTTTCCGAAAACAAAGGAAAACCTGAGTGAAGCAATAAAAATATTCAAAGAATGCGGAGCTGATGGGTGGGTGAAAAGGTACGAGGAGGAATTGGTGTAGTTGTAATTCATTGTGGCTATTAGATAGATGAACAGTGGTCTCCCCATTGTTGCATAAAAAACATGACAAGAGAGGTTTAAAAAGAATACCAGCAAAAGATTAGAGATAATTGCCTTAAGTTTCTGGAAACGACTAGTGGTGACATTTAAAAACAGTATAAAATTTGTCCCATTTTTTACCCTTTGGGAAAGTCGATGCTACCCCATTTTCTGTGTTGCCAAAGGCTCGCGGTAAACAACTACAGCTTCACCCTTGGTCGTCTTGAATCTGTGGCATCCTCGACTTTTGCAACGATAGGGGTCTCTTAAAAGTAGAAAGGAGGATTAACAGATGCTGTGCCCAAAATGCCGGTCTGATAATCGTGAAGGAGTAAAGTTCTGTGAGAAATGTGGGACTATCATGGAATTGGTATGTGCCAAATGTGGAGCCAAAATTCCATTGGACAAGCAATTTTGCGGCGAATGTGGCAAAAGGTTAGCGGAGTACGTGGAAACAGAAAAAAAAGTTCCCGAATTTGAAGGTGAACGTAAACATGTTACGGTCCTTTTTTCAGATTTATCTGGATATACGGTAATGTCAGAAAGACTGGATCCGGAAGAAGTGAAAGAGATCACCAGTCGAATCTTTGGCGAAATATCTAAAATAGTGGACAAATACGATGGATTCATCGAAAAATATGCCGGCGATGCGGTGATGGCCCTGTTCGGCGCACCCAAGGGCCATGAGGATGACCCGATTAGAGCTGTTAAAGCTGCACGAGAAATCCATGAACTGGTCGACGGGATGAGTCCGGAGATAGAAAGCAGGATTGAGCAACCCATCTCGATGCACACCGGCATAAATACCGGACTGGTGGTTACAGGTGAAGTGGACATGGAGAGAGGAACCCATGGCGTTGCAGGGGACACCATCAATCTGGCTTCACGCCTGAGCAATCTGGCTAAACCAGGTGAAATTCAGATCGATGTGGATACATGCCGGCAGGTTGAGGGACATTTCACATGTGAATATTTAGAAGAGACAACGGTAAAAGGCAAGGCTGATTCCGTTATGGTTCATAAAGTATTATCTCAGAGGGACAAACCCGTTACCATACATCGGCTCTCCGGTCTAAGAGCTGACCTGGTTGGCAGAAAGGTGGAGTTGGCTGAACTGTCCGAGGCTGTCGAAAATTTACAGGAAGGCAGGGGCAGAATTTTTTCTATCTGTGGAGCTGCCGGTACGGGAAAAAGCAGACTGGTTGAGGAGTTCAAGGCTACGCTGGATTTTGAGCAGATTCAATGGATAGAAGGACATGCGTATGCGTATTCTCAAAACATACCGTATTTCCCGCTGATTGATCTTTTAAATCGGGTTTTACACATTGAGGAAAACGATCCCCCTGAAAAGATCAGAGAAAAAGTCGAGTCCGGGATTGAATACCTTGTCGGAAAACAGGAGGATGTTGTCCCTTATGTGGGCGGTCTTTACTCGCTGAGTTATCCTGAAGTAGAAGATGTTAGCCCCGAGTTCTGGAAATCCGGTCTTCAAGCGGCTATCCTGGTAATTCTTTCAGCTCTTGCCAATAAGGCTCCAACCATTTACTTTTTAGAGGATTTACACTGGGCGGACCCCTCCT
>DRHF01000036.1 GCA_011049715.1 Desulfobacterales bacterium | reverse complement strand
TGTTTTTTTCATAGATGGTCAAAATGGGAGAAATATGACGAGGAAGGGATTCAACTGATAGGAATACTGGCTGCAAAGGAAAATCGAGGGAAGTGTTTTCATTATGTCGAGACCCGTCAAAAAAGGACGTGTGAAAAATGTGGCAAACAGCAGGACATTAGAGTGCAGACCGATTAAAAACCTCTTGACAAAGGCTTGTGAATGTGCTAAAGAGAAGATGAATTAAAAGTCGCTGGATTCTCCAGCATCATTTACCAAAATTCCAATTGCCCTACAGTTGGGATTTTCTAAGAGGAGGAAAGGCTTATGATTGTATGTAAGAGAAATAACTTTAGCTAAAATTAGTTCAATAGATCCATTATGGTAGGAAAAGCCCGGTTTAACCGCCGGGCTTTTTTATTTCTTTCTCCTCCCTCTCAGGTTTTTCTTCCCAGTTGGTACAGGATCCGTCCACCGGGCATAAGTTTGGGGCTTTGGTGATGGGATCTTCCTTAGAACCATGGCCAAAATCTAATCTACACGGTGTGAAGCATTCGCTACATTGATATTTCATTTTTCCATCCTTAAAGCTACCGTTTTTCCTCATAATAATCACAGTCCGGGGCTCCAAAGCGCGAATGCCAACAGTCTACATTCTTGACCTTTTCGCATTTACACAATGGCAGGTTCCACTTGCTTTTATGATCTGTATCGATATGCTTGCAATCTGGATCGTCTGTATCGTTCATTTCTTCACCTCCGGCCACTCCTTTATCACATCCGGATACCCATAATTATCCTTCACCCAAACTGCTGTACCGGCTCCCCGAGCGTAATCAATCAGAATATCCGCCCATTTCTGAGGGGGTTTTTTAGCGCCCCGGCTTGAATCGGCCCCGATTATAATCCAATCAATATCATATAGGTTCGGATGAAGCTCGCTCAATAGCGGTTCAAAGGAAATGAATCGAACCTTGGCGCCTGACGTGCTGTGTACCAGCTTTTCAAGGTTCCCCTCGGTGAAGGGTAGGCCATCGATCGTTGTGCCATACCAGCCATTTAAGATGCAGTGAAAATCGTTGTACCTGGTTGGGTTCTTTGTAAGGAATTGATAGATATGGTGTTGGCTTTTCCAACAAATTTTCAAAACATCGCCAATCCGAGCAGGACAAACCCACTCGCCCCACATTTCCCCCATGCTACATACGAATATTTTCTTTGACTTTTTCCATTTTAATGGCTGGTTTAATCGGTCCCAATGGAATGTGACCTCAAAGGGATTAACTTTCGGATACCCATACCTGCCCGCCAACCGGTTTGCCATCCGCCGTGCATAACAGTATTTACAAGCAAAATCGCAGCCTGTGATAGGTGACCAGCTCGCATCCGTCCAATCGATCTTATCCGGCCCTTGTTTATTCATACGCTCCCCTCCTCGCACAGTCCCGCAGCTACCGCAAGTTCGTTCATTTTAAGCAAATACGTCCGGGTCCACTCCTGCCTGATTCCCGGGGCGGTTTTGGCGCTCAATGATGGGCAAACTTGCTGGATACCGTATTTTTCATTTGCGTATCGTTCGGCCTCTGGGATGAGCAGGTCTCTTTGTTTTATGTAGATTTTATTGGCCATTCTAAATCCTCAAATATTAATTCTGTGGGGAGATCTTCCCTGGGTTGATATAAAATATCATTGGTATAGGGTTTTTCATGGC
>DRHF01000035.1 GCA_011049715.1 Desulfobacterales bacterium | reverse complement strand
TTGAAAAACAGAGTTAATTTTTTAATTTCAATTAATGCTTCAACAAAAGAAACTTACAAAAAAATATCCGGTGTTGACGCTTATGAAAAAGTTTGCAAAAATATTCATAAGCTAGTAGATTTAAGGAAGAAAATTAAATCACTGTCTGGAATATCTGTTTCAATTATTCTGATGAAACAAAATATAGACGAACTTAGTAACTTAGTTCGACTCGCTCATTCCATAGGAGTTGATAGTGTAAAAGCGGTATACGTTAGGATTTATCCCGAGAAATATAGAGTTAAAAAGAATGGACGAATCCATATTTTACCAAACGATTCCCTTTTCTTTCATCAAAGTAAAAGTAATCACGAGATACTAAGCGCTGCTGCTTTGGCAAAAAAATTAGGAACGTCTTTTAGCCACCAACCGTTGTTTGGTTGCGACGGTAAAAAGAAGCGAAATTGCAAAGAACCGTGGAAGTCACTTTTTATCAATTTTAACGGCGATCTTTTTCCATGTGCTGCCGGTGAAATTTTGTTTATGAATAAAGTCGCCTCCGGCCAATACCACAGTGGTAACATAATTGAACAACCGGTCGAAGAAATTTGGAACAATCCCTTTTGGGCGGCCTTACGAAAAACCAATGCAGTCAAAGATCGAATCGATGTTGTTCCGGAATGCCTTTGTTGTGGAATGGCTATTGATTGGTTAGGGCCAGATTGCAAAGAGACGCATATCATGAACTGGGATATAGCTGAGAAGTCTAAACTAACATTATAGTATAGTGAAAGAATTGAATTAAGGGTCAAATATTTTTATCGAAAAAATGATTCATGTCTACCGTTCCGATCATTTCTGCTCTAATCTGTACCAGAAATCGTTCCCATTTACTTGAGAAATGCGTCAATAGCCTTATAAACCAAAGCCTTGATGGCAAAAAATATGAAATAATTGTTGTCGATAATGATTCAACAGATGATACACAAAATGTGTTGTCAAAATATGAGAGAGAACACCAATTGCATGCAATCATCGAACCTGAGATAGGTTTATCAAAGGCACGAAATACAGGCTGGAAATATTCAAAAACCCAATACATCGGGTTTATTGATGACGATGCGATTGCATCTAACATTTGGCTTGAATCGGCTCTGTATTGCTTTAAAAAAGCAACTCCTCAACCTGCTGGGCTAGCTGGCCCTATCTATTTAAACTGGGAAGTTAACAGTCCCCCCTGGATCAATGAAGATTTAAAAACTACCTTGGGAAAAGTATATTGGGGAGACAAACCATTTCGTTTGACGACCAGCCACAATATTATTGGGGCAAACTGCTTTTTTTCAAAGCAGCAACTTGAAAGCTGCAATGGTTTTGATGAGCGATTTGGCCGAAAAGGTAAATTGCTGCTCTCGGGAGAGGAAATTCAACTGCAAAGACGTATTGAAGCTAAAGGAGGATATTTTTACTACCACTCAGACATTTCAATTTGGCATCATGTTCCAGTCGAAAGAGTCAAACCGAGTTGGTTTTACAGACGGTACTATTGGGGGGGAATTACAGATTTTTTCATGAATAAATCTCTTGAAGATTTTAAAAGGAACTCACCTCTCAGTTCTAAACCGTTTTCTGAAATTGAAAATAGATTAAATCAGGTGAAGCGATTCTCGAAAAATACATTATGGTCTTTTGGATTTGGTCCATCACCAAATGAGAAAATTTGGGGTCGAATTTATTTGTCTTACTGCTTTGGTTATTTAATGGGTGCTGCAAAATATTGGCAAAGACACAGGCAATGAAACAGTAATCTAATCCTGAGACCCCCTTATCCCTGAATTCTTTAATTTAATGTCACCATTTATTAGCGTTATCGTTCCTGCTAGCAGAACCGACACATTAAAGCAAACAATTGAAGGACTTTCAAATCAGTCGATTCCAAAAGACTGTTATGAAATCATCGTCATTATCCCATCAAAGCTGAATTTTGAGAAATTACAACTATCGAGGGTTCAAGTTGTTAAAACAAAGAAACTGTATCCACCTGGTAAAATGAGAAACCTAGGGGCGCAGAGGGCCACAGGGGATATCCTGTGCTTTATTGATGATGATTGTATACCCTCTCAAGAATGGATAGAGATCATTACTGAGAAGTTCCATAAAAATAAAGATGTTGGTGCAGTAGGATGTCGAGTTATTGGGATAGAGAATACATTTTGGTATCGGTGTGCCGATTATGCCCTTTTTTCAAGATATCAATATAACACACCATTTTTCGGTCATCTTGGTTCTGCTGCTATTGCGATCAGAAAAAAAGCATTTTTAAGCGTTATAGGTTTTCAAGAGACATTGTTGGCTTCTGAAGATTGGGATTTAAGCCTGAAGCTTACCAAAAAAGGATGGCTATGTTTATTTAATCCAAATGCTGAGGTCAAACATAATCATCAACGCGATGGTTTGGTTAGCATTATTGTCATGGGTTTTAAGTCGGGCTTCCGATCAGGATTAGTTGTTCAAGCTAAACACGAAAGTCAAATGTCTTTGCCTGCCAAGATGTTATTACGACTTAAGAACCCTTTTATTTATCCACTTGCTATAATACCTTATGCAGCCACGTTGACACTTTTTTTAATCTGGGAACTCAGACAGACTGAACCGAGGCTCTTTCTTTTTAGCCCATTTATTCTCCTCAGTCGAATTTCTTATCAAGTCGGAGTTTGGGTTAACCTTTTATATGGCAATCGAATAATTGATTATGAAATATCATAAAATTGTTTATGAAATCAGATATTTCTTATATGATAAGAAAAACTATATACTAAAAATATTTCTTATTAAAATTATCTATTTATGGTTTTCAGTTCTGAGACATGTTTTCTATGGGGAAATAAAAAAAGATTATTACCAGGCAATATCATCATTGTTGAGATATGAACGGGATATAACTTCGCTTGATGGTAGTCAAATGTGTTCCAGTATATATTGGAGGTTTTACACCAGGTTTATATCAAAACATATAGCCAAACAAAATCAGATTCTGAAATCATACGTGAATTCAACCGAGGCTAACCAATACAGAAAGCAATTTCAGGGCTTCGGTCTATACAACTTACTCAGAATTAGATATCCTAAAAAAGATGAGGATTGGAGCCGCCAGGGTGAACTGCTTGTCTTGAAACCTTACATCCACAAAAAAGAAAAAGGTGTCTTATTAATTAATTATGACCAGGGCGTAAAAAAGCTGGCATCCATCTATGACATCGAACAGTTGGCCAATTTCTACCGGTTCGTTGTGGAACCCAGTACATGTGATTATCAAAATCCAATGTTTTTCTTGTGTTTGGGGTTAAAAACCGAAGTGATTTTCCAAGCACAATACAAACCTGATTTCGATTATATAGAGAGAATAGGCCATAATTTTTTTCCGATTCGCTTAGGCGCTGGTGATTGGACAAATACAGATCTATTTTCTCCTAGCCCGGATACAAAAAAAAAATATGACCTTGTCATGATCGCAAATTGGTTGAAATGGAAGCGTCACGAACTTCTTTTTGAGTCATTGGCGAAAATTAAAACAAGAATTAACAGGATCGCTCTTGTCGGCTATCCTATTGATGGGGCGATGATCGAAGATATAAAAGCTGAGGGTAAGAGATACGGGGTTCAAGAGATTTCAGATTATTTTGAACGTATCCCACATGAAGAAGTCTTACAAATCGTCCAAAAATCAAAAATGGGAATTCTTCTCAGCAAAGAAGAGGGCGCTAATCGAGGTATTTACGAATGTTTCTTTTCCAATGTACCAGTCATTTTAACCGATCAAAATAGAGGTGTTAATAGAGATCATATCAATTCTCACACAGGTATTTTGGCGAAAGATACGGATCTATCAGGTGCGATCCTCCATATGCTTGACAAGTATCACAAATATAATCCCCGGGAATGGGCATTAAAAAATACAGGATATTTAAATTCTTCGAAAAAATTAAACAATTTTATAAAGCGCATTGCAATCGAAAACGGTGAGGTTTGGACACAAGATATTTTCACAAAACACAACTCGCCTCATGCACGCTATGCAATTATGGAAGAACAGAAAAAAGCTGACGATGCTTTTAGGCATTTAGAGCAGTTTGTTAGATAGTGTCCATCCATTTTTCAAATTCATCGATGAACACAAAAATTCATTTTTTTGAACGTGAACTTAATAAAATTTTTTTACAATGATCTTGATTTCTAAATACAGGAGGCATGAAAAAGATTTTATAGGATACCTTTGTTCTAACAATGCATTTGAAAATAGAAAGAATGCCATAATATCCACATTGGTCCTTGCGTTGTGGCTTATAATGGTAATTTTTGTATCTACAAAACATGAAGTTTGGCGTGATGAAGTCAGGGCGCTTTCAATTGCTTTAGAACCCGATACGATATGGGGGCTTTTCACAGCCCTTAAAAATGAAGGGCATCCTATTCTCTGGTATTTGATTTTACGAATCGGGTTTATGATTATAAACTCTTCTGTGATACTCAAGATAGCCAGTGTCTGTATTGCTTTTGGAGGTGTAGTTGTTTTTTATAAATATGCTCCTTTCCCCATGTGGCAGAGAATTCTCTTTATCGGTGGTGTGTTACCATTTTATGAGTATCCTGTTGTGGCCAGAAACTATGGCATCAGCATGCTTTTCCTATTTTTGCTTGCAAAATTCTATACGCAAAGAGAGGAGAAACCATTTCTTGTGGCTTTTATTCTTGTTGCATTAGCGAACACCAATGTACATTCTGCCATTTTTGTTTGTGTCATAGCATTTCTCTGGCTAATAAATGTTCTAGTATATGATCGTTCTTTGTTTGATTTTCGTCGAATTATAATTCTTTCATGTTCATTTGTAATTGTTGGAATTGGAGTTGTCTTCTCTGCTGTTACCACTTTACCGACTCAAGATAGCATTGTGACTCAAGCGCTCTCTCTCAACATTTCACAACTTTTACAAGAATTATGGACAAATATCAAACATCCTGGCTTACATTTTACTGTGATATTTTTTGGGTTATCCGCTTTGATGAGGGATATTCTTATGTGGATACTAATTGCAGGCCTTATTGTTCGTCCACTTATGGCGATTTCACTTTTTCTTGGCGTTGTTTTAGTAGGGCTATTTTTCTCAGTCGTATACTACGGTGCATTACGACACCAGGGGCTCGTTTTTATTTTTATCGTTTCTCTTTACTGGATTGTTTACAAAGAAACGATGATCACTCCTATAGACAAGTTAGCAAAATATCGTGTTTTACTATTAAAAGGATCGGTTTATGTTGTTCTTTCAGCAATTTTTCTTGTCCATATTGCAGGTGCTATGCGTTTGATTTATAGAGATTTAGTCAAAGAATTGAGTTCAAGTCGGGCTTTTGGTGAATTTATTATGGCGAGTAAACGATTCCAAGAAGCGATTATAATAGGAGAGCCTGATTACAGACTGCAATCCTTACCCTATTATGTTAAAAATCGGATTTTTATTCCTCGAGAAGGGATTTTCAGAAATTACATCGCGCAAACAAGAGCAAATAAAAGCAAGCTAACCATGGGCGAATTATTGGAATCAGGTCGGCAACTTCGAATAAGTGAGATGAAACCCGTGCTTATTGTTCTCGGGCATTTTGGTTTGGCCAAGCAAAAAGATAAACCTTTTATTCGAACAATCCAACATAATAAAAAATTTAGTTGGACTTCTGAAGAAATGGATGATTTTGGCGCTTCAACAGTTAAAATAAAAGAGTTTGTTACGAGTGAAAAGAATGAGAGATATGCTGTATATTTATTGCCCTTGCAAAAGGCTAATCGATAGAAACATTTTCTAAGCACAGCAAGAATAAAAAATATCGATATTGTAATGTAAAAGAATGAATAAAATTATCTCTGCGTATATTAATTTATTGTTAATGATAACAATAGCTATTGTTTTGATTTTTCATTGGTTTTCAATGTCTAAGGATAAAACTGAAATTGACTATCTTGAAGACGCCCTATTTGAAGTAAGACGGCGAGTTCCTAAAGATTCAATCATCTCTTTTCAAACGAGTCATACTAATGGAAAGCACGACAAGTTGTATTATCAAAGTCAATTTGTACTATCACCAAGAATACTTACCAAGAGCAGAAAAAATATTCAATATTATCTCACAATTGAACGCACAAATATAAGCATAAATCAAAAAAAGAAGTATTTGATACCTAGTGGCAAAACAATATTATCGTTTAATAAAAATAATTATTTCATAAGATTAACTGGCACGAATTAAAATGATTAATACTATTTTGCTAATTTTAAATATTATTGTTTGGTCTTTCTCACTTAATTATTTTCTAATGCGATCTCTTCCCCAAAATACTCTTTTATTCAATAACATTATTTCTTTTTTTGTTTCTCTAACAGGAATTAGTACTATTTACTTAATTTGTTTAGTTTTATCAGCAACTGTTGGCTTCTATTTAATAATTATATCAGTTATATCAATTACATCTCTAATATTTATTAAAGACATTTCAAAATATATGAAAAGTATCTTTTCTAATATCAAATCGTTCTTTTATAGGAGGGAGTCAGTTATCATTCTGGCATCAATTCTCTTGATGTCCCTTGTTTTTAGCCTTCATTCTGCAAGATGGGTAGGTTGGGATAGTTGGGCTATATGGAATATGCACGCAAAATTTCTCACCTTTAGTAATAATTGGACTAATTTGTTTACGAATCATATTGAATGGACTCATCCTGATTATCCACTGATGCTTCCGTCTTACATTGCTATATTTTGGAAATTACTAGGAAATTTTACCCCGATAGTTCCTTCAATATTAGCATATATCGTATTAGCAGCAGTCCCTTTATCAATCTACTCCTCATTAAAATCTAAGAATTTAGAATTATTAGGTCTAATTTTATTCCTTATATTCGCATTAGATTCAAAATTTATCTACCGTGCAGCTTCTCAATATTCAGATACTTTATTGTCTCTTTATATTTTATTAACTATTATTCTTTTTAATCAATTCAGAACAGAAAAACAAAATAACCTGTTTCTCATAGGATTTTTTTCAGCATCAAGCTGCTGGATAAAAAATGAAGGCGGTTTATTTTTTATTGTCTTTTCATTCTATTTGATTTTATCAAAATATAAAGATCAACATTTCTCTGGCAGTAAATATTTTATAGGCGCATTGCCCCCACTTTTAGTTACAATTATCTTTAAATTAGTATATGCACCACCAAATGCTTTGCTGTCGTATAGTTTATTCGGAAATAATTTTGAAAAACTGCTCGATATTAAAAGATATACTACAACCATTTCCTATTTCGTCATCACAACCATGAATCATTACCCTTTTATAATTTATCTGTCGATTATTATTTTTATATTATATAAAAAGTACTATCTCTCAATAGATTTTATGGGTTTAGCAACGGTTTTGCTTGGATATTATGCTATTTTTATAATTTCGCCTTACGACTTGAAATGGTATTTGGAATCTGCATACTCAAGACTATTTCATCAATTATACCCATCTTTTGTTTATACAATGGTCACTACACTAGGGAATAATTATTCATTCGCTAGGATAAATACCAATCTCCAAAGCCGCTAGATTGTTCCGTAACGTACTGCTATCATCTTTTCCACAGGACTACTAAATGCTTAAAGGAAAAGCCGTATCGGTTGTTATGCCGGCATATAATGCTGAGAAAACACTTATTCAAACTTATCAGGAGATCATGGATGAAGAAATTGTAGACATAGTCATTATGGTTGATGATGCCAGCTCGGATAAAACGGTAGAAATTGCTCGTTCTTTGCCTAACCTTCATGTAATTGAGCATGCTCGGAACATTAGGATATGGAGAAAATCAGAAAACATGCTTTGATACTGCCCTTAAAGCAGGGGCAGACATCATTATAATGGTACATCCCGACATCAGTACACTCCGAAGCTAATCCCCGCCCTGGCATCCCTTATAGCTAGCGGTTTATACCCTTGTGCGATAGGTTCACGTATCCTTGGAGGAAATGCTCTCAAAGGCGGTATGCCCAAATATAAATATATTTCCAATCGTTTTCTTACACTAATTGAGAATTTATTGACTGGGGGAAAGCTTTCAGAGTACCACACAGGGTATAGAGCATTTTCGCGTAAATTATTAGAATGCATTGATTTCAGGGTGAATTTAGACGACTTTGTCTTCGACAACCAGTTGTTGCTTCAGATTCTCTGGATGGGCTACACCATTGCGGAAATTACGTGTCCGGCAAAATATTTCAAAGAAGCATCAGCAATCGACTTTAAACATTCTATAAAATACGCATTTGGGTGCTTGTGGACCGGTTTTTTATATCGATTTGCTAAAATGGGCGTACTCAAGCCACAATTGTTTCTTTCATGTGGGTCTGCAAGGAGTGATGAAAAATCATCATTTTCCAAAGATCTCACAGCTTAAAAAATAGCATATGATAGAACATCAACCAAAAAAAAGCAAAATTGCTGTTATTATCCCCGCATATAATGAAGAGAAATCTATCGGCCCACTGATAGATGAAATAAAAAAAGAAGTCCCATTTCTTGATATTATTGTTATCAATGACGGGTCAAGAGACGAAACAGCTTCTGTTGCTTGTTCGAAAAACGTCGTGGTGCTCGATTTGCCCTGTAACCTAGGTGTTGGCGGTGCGGTGCAGGCAGGCTTTAGATATACATATGAAAGAGGATACGATTTAGTCGTTCGGGTAGACGGTGACGGACAGCACCCGCCTCAAGAGATTCCGAAGCTGATAAAAACCATATCGAAACAGGGTTCTGATCTTGTTATTGGATCACGGTATGTCGGCAAGCGTTCATATGAAAATACAACCCTTCGATCAATCGGAATCAAATTGCTTTCATTCTTTTTGTCGTTGATATGCAGGAACTGGGTCACAGACCCCACATCCGGTTTCTGGATCATTAACAGAAAGCTATTGTATTACTTTGCCAATGAGTACCCGGCTGAGTATCCTGAGCCGGAAGCAATAGCGCTGCTTCACAGACATGGATACAACTGTCATGAAGTCCCCGTGAGATTCCGCCTCCGAACAAGCGGAAAGTCAACGATCCATGGATTTGGAGCGATCTATTATATGATAAAGGTCAGCCTTGCGCTTGCTGTCGACCGGATTCGTCCCATAAACAGGCGATTTGAGAAAGCACGTTTAAGAATTATTTGATGGATATTGCTCATATTTTAAGTTCAGTTCTGTATTTTATTTCAAAATGGGTGGGGACGACTGCCCCCCGCATCCTGGTTGCGTTTTTCGGGCTGTTATGCGCCATTATGTCGATTGTCTTTTTATGGGACCGGCGCATAAAAACGATTGTCGGGGCAACCGGGGTGACGATCGGGCTGTTGATGGTGATGGTGGCCCTGGAACCGGGTATCATCCATTTTCTTGTACAGACGAGCTATTTCACTCGCGTCAGGTTTCTGATGACCGCATTGAGCTTTATGGTAATCGTAACAACAATAGAAGCCATCCGACGATCTCATCTGCAGGAGCGATATGCCATTCTTTGGATTGCCACCAGCCTGATTATTCTTGCAACGGCTTTTTTCCCGCGTGTTCTGGATTTTTTAAGAATTATTCTGGGGACCGATTATGTGGCTGCGGTGGTCGGCATTGTATTTATATTTTTGCTGCTCATTGCGTTTCATTTTTCCATTTCACTTTCGACCTACTGGAAAAACCAAGCCCAAATTGCCCAACGACAAGTCCTCCTTGAAGAGCGAGTTCGACGCCTCACCACACGACTTGAAGGAGTCAATTCAGATGTAGTTCAAAAAAAGCATCAAACCGACCCGTTTCCAGTGGTGACACATCTTATGGAAAGCGATGATGAGACCGAGACCCACAAACCGAAAGCGCGATTATTGAGGGGATCTCAAATCGCGGTACCGCTTATCATTACAGGCATCACCCTATCGGTGCTTATTGTCGGTTGGTTGACCCCTCGTCCGATGGTCGGAGACGAGGTCACTCACTTCTATATGCTTTCCAAACAGGCCGACTATTTATCAAAGCCCAACTTTTATGCGGATATACCCACAAATTGGGGTGCTACAGAAGTGCGGCGTTATCCGCATTCTTTTCTATGGCACTATATAGGTGCCGTGCTTTATCGCCTTACCGGGAAAAGCTTCTATATCCTCCAGCTGTATCAGACGCTTTTCTGGGCGCAGCTTCTTATCTTTGCATATCTGTTAGCAAAGTCACGAAATGGTATCGAAAACAGATCGGTGCTTCTTTATGTTATTCTGATTTCATCACTTCCGGTTGCTATTATTTTTTCAATAACCTTTTATCAGGACGTTCCCATGACCGCTCAGGTGTTCACAGCATTTTATTTTTTACGACATCGGCGTTGGTTTCTCGGTACGTTGTTTCTATGCCTGGCGATTGGATTCAAGGTCAACGCGTTGTTGTTTGTTCCCGCGTTTTTAATTTTATTAGCGATATGGGAGTTTAAATCGAGTGGCTGGGTACGCAGCATCTTTCGTCTCGCATGCTCGATATTCATTCTATTTTCGTTCACATGGACGATGGGCAAAATTGTCGAGACTCATGCGGGAACAAGATTCTATCCTGAAATAAAACTCCATCAACTGATGACAACAATCAAACGTACAATCAAACACACAGATAAAGGCAAAAAGGGAATATCTCGATCCACAACTCCAAAATCTGATTCTAATGTCGATCTTGCAAAAAAAACCAAACCTGTAACCCGTTATGAAATTGAAATTATTGCCAATCATCCTGGGGACTTGCGGATTCCGGAAAATCACCTTGTTTACGGGGGTGTGATCCTTTGGATAGTTCTTTTGGCGGGAACCGCGTCCTTTTTTTGCGCCAGATTCGGAATGAACTGCTCGTTGGCACAGAGCGGATCCACTGGCTGGCTTTTCGGTGCGGGACTTTCTTACATCCTGCTGACGGCGTTTTATTTACGAACGGCCCCGGATGCGAGATTTTTTTTGCCCGGAGTACTTTTTGTAATCCTACCGTTCGTGGAGCACACCGTCAGACTTCCCAGACCAAAACTGATTATTGCGACAATATCAGCACTGGCGGTTCTGCAAGGTGGGTATGTGTTGAACAAGACTTATAAATTAAGGCATGTGAGCCCTCAAATCACAGCGGCGATCGAATATCTGGAAGAAAACGAGCCATCTCCCCGTACCGTGTTTATGTATCCCGAAGGGAATTATCGACTGTTTCCGGTTCCTCATGAATGGTATCTGGATTATCGATTAAGGGAATTTTGGCGTGCGGATAACGATGCACGCATTCAAATGCTGCATCGCATGGGTATCGGTGCCGTGGTAATTAAAAAGCATTTGATCGCCGAAGTTGATCCGGAAATTATCAATCTGGGGGTTTACCCCACATTTTTTGTCGAGGATCTCAGAAAAGATGATCGTTTCGAAAAAGTGTTTGAAAATGAGGGGGTGATCATTTTCAAGGTTCCTCCGATAAAAGCTTCCAGCTCGGGATAATTTATCTCCTTCATTATTGACGCCTATGCAAAAAGTCCTTTTTACATGGATTGATGGATTTAGAAATTACGAATTATTATAATCAGTTAGCGCTAAGAGCATCACTCAAAATCCCGAACTTTCTGACTTTTTACGAGTTTGTCACTATTGGATACCCCTATTATTTATTTAAAATCGTGGATGGGCACTATTTTAGAGGCTCAGTAGAATGATTATTCTTTCAATTTTTTTGTTTTTAACGCTTCTTTTTATTTTATCAAACGAAATTATCCGGAATCGCCCTATGCCGTTGTCAGGCGCGATCTCAGTAGGTTTTGCAGGACTAATTGGCCTAGAAGCTATTTTATTGAACATTCTGAGTTTATTCCGGGCTGTCACTTCCAAATATATCTTCATTATTCATATCGTGATTATTTGCTCATGGGCCGTGTGGGTTTTTTTTAAAAAGGATAAAAGGGTAAAAAAATGCTTGATTATCTATTACCGCATATTTCGAATGCTTATTTTTCGGCGCTCATTCCAGTTGCTGGTTCCTTTGTGGATCATTATCGGAATAACGGCCTGGATTTATCCTCCCAATAATTATGACAGCCTCACTTATCATATGCCAAGAGTTGCCCATTGGATACAGAACCAGAGTATCGAGTATTACCCCACTCCCATTGATCGACAAAATGTCATGGGGCCGGGTGCGGAATATCTCATCCTTTTTTTTCAGCTCCTTACCGGGTCTGATCGGCTTGCAACGCTCGTTCAATTTTTTTCTTTTATGTTACTTATAATATCAACCTATTATGTTATTCGGATAATTAAGCTTCCTCAAAAATGGCTGCCCTATATTATGATCATCGCAACGACGGCACCCATAGCGATAATGGAAGCATCCAATACGAAAAATGATTTGGTGGCAGCTCTTATCACCCTATCAATAATTATTTCCGGTGCGCGATTCTTTTCCGGTAACATTCTAAAGACACAGCTGTTTGATTTTGTAATTATTGGTATGTGTTTGGGTGTGGGATTCTTGGTAAAACCGACTGCGCTGATAGTTGCTCTTCCCGTACTTATCATCGGCATTGTTGCTCAAGTTAAGAAATTTAAGACAGTTCAACTATTTTGGAAAAGGTCCGTTTTGGGTTTTTTGTTCTCTTTATTAGCTGCAACTGCGGTTGCCGGCCCGGATTTATATCGAAAAGTTGTCTATGCTGCTCCAAGATATGAAGTCTACCCCCTTTTTTCTGAGTATACTGCAGATAGGATGTGGAACCCGGTTCGGGTTCTTGCCCATAATATTCCGTTTCCAGAGGAGGCTCGGCGTTTTTTGCACATGATCGGTTTTCGAGGAGACATTATTACCAAAGATGTCTTCAACCTGCATGAAGATATGATTGGAAATCCCTACCAGGCCATGGTTCTGCTGGCCATTTCCCTGTTGACACTGATCCTTGCCCCAAAAATATTTCGGGATCCGAAATATCGACCGCGATTACTGCTGTCTTTTTCACCGGTTGTGGCATGGTTTCTGTTTGGGATCATGGTCAGGGATCAGGCGTGGATTACCCGTCTGGAAATCCCGCTGTTTTACCTTTTCCCGTTTTCCCTTGTTTTCCTTGCTCGGGTTTCCATCAGGTCAAAAATATGGCCTCATTTTATCGGGCTTGGCCTGCTTCTAACTGCATTTCTATCTTTAGCATATGCCGGACTGGTTGCCGTGAAGGTGCCGCCAAGGCCGTTGATACCTCATTATTTTTGGGGTGATCGCCCTAGTCGAACGGCCGGATATTACAACAATGTCGGGTTAAAAAAGGATCATGATTTTTTCCTGAAGATTGCCGAAAGATTCGCTTGTGAGCGTATCGGCCTGATTTCAGGCCCAGATGGTGCGGTTTACCCGCTGGTATGGCGTGCCATGATTTCCGGCAGAAGGGTTGAATATTTGCGTTACAAGAAATTTAAGAAGGGAAATCCTGCATGGCATACGGATCAAGAACGACTGAAATGGCCATGCATAATTTATGCAACATACGGGGATGTGGAACATGTTCCCAA
The DNA here is from genome assembly GCA_011049715.1 of Desulfobacterales bacterium. Lineage (GTDB taxonomy): Bacteria > Desulfobacterota > Desulfobacteria > Desulfobacterales > UBA2156 > UBA2156. The sequence goes on along the minus strand of DRHF01000035.1, from coordinate 41,094 downwards.
TAGGGGAACCCAATGGATATCCGCAGGTGATTATCATACTTTTTATAGGAATCTAGAATGGGAGTTTGTTCGATCTACTATGCCGATTTTGTCTCTGATGGGTCATAGAGGGTTAAAAAGAATTCAGCATGTGAATCAGGCAGATTTTATGATCGAAACGGATAACTTGCTGGTGAAAGCGTCGGGTGGAGACCCTCAGATGTTATTACCCGAATTTCGCAGCGGGAATTTTCGTTCAGGGGTAATGAGAGTTGAGATGCAAAGCTCGGTAAATACAATTGCACAAGTATATTATAAAACAAAGGGGTCCCCCAATTTCTCTGAAAAAAATAGCGTGAAGGTTGAGGTGAAAAAGGGCTCTAATAACCTTTATTTTTTCCTTCCATTGGATGAGATAATAAATTTAGTTCGGTTTGACCCGGGGAGAAAAAAGGACTCTTACAAAATCCAATCGATTGAAATCAAGGGAATATAGCGCTGCCGCGCTTAGATTTTGCTCGATGATGTTAAGTTAAATATTTTGCGGAAATATTTTATTTCAGGACTGCTACTGATTTGGCTTCTGGTTACACTGATTGCTATAGCCGGAATGTACCGATTGTGGTGGCAGCGGGAAAGAACCCTGTACTGGGGACAGGATATCACCACCCAACGATCGAAAGTATTACAAAGAGCTGGTATTCCTGTTTCAACCTTAAAAGATTTCAAAAAGATTGATTCCAAATGGCCGATAAACATTCATTATAAACCTTCTGGAAATCACAACACACTCTCTTATTTAACCTATCTGCTGATCCCTCGCATTCCTTCTGGTGAATCTGAATACCGTCTCAAAGTTGAAAGGGCCAAAGTTGACTTTTCCGGCAACCCTTCACCGGTGCCGACAAAGCACCCGTATACAGATGGTCCAAAGGTGCAGGGCCTTATTTTGTCGATACTTCTTGTTAGTGGTTTTGCATATATACTCAAATTTGTAAGACCCTCATTGAAAATGAGTGTACCCGAGCTTAGCGGGCTCGCATGCTTTTTGCTTATGACGGCTGTTCTACTATCGATACGCGTGTTTAATAGCGCTGGATTTGGTTTTAAGTTATATGCAGCCGTTGGGGGCATCGGTTGGGTGCTCTTTTCGTATGAGCATATCAAAAAACTTAGCCTCTCAAGTGCCGGAAAGTGGTCGGAAACGCGATCATATTTTTTTAAAAAAATTTTTCCCGATAACAAAAGCCAAACAAAAGAAGGTCGGAGGCTTTTTATGACACTTCTTTACTTAATTGGCTTATTGATTTTTGTGTGGTCTCTTTTGATGGCTGTTATTGTTGTCCCGGATGATTGGGACGCGTGGGCCATATGGGGTGCAAAGGCCAAAGTCCTGGCGCTCGCACAGGGACCTCTGGAAAACGTGATTTATTTCGGCCATCAGGATTATCCATTGCTTTGGCCTGCGGTGTGGGCTTTTTCCGGCTGGTGCTCCGGGGGATGGGAAGAGCACTGGAGCAGGGGGTGGGGGGTCCTGTTCATGCTGTTGACTGCATGGCAAATAAGCACCATCATCCATCGCCAAACTCGACACACCAAAACGGCACTCACCGGCGCGATCTTGTTTCTTTCGATTCCAATGGTGCCACTGGTTGCCTCATGGAGTTACGCAGAAGCGCCCTTGTGGTTGATGATAACATGTTGTTTTGGCTGTTTACTTCGCTGGCGCACGGATGAATCCAAAATCAATCTGTTTTTAGGGGCGCTGTTTGCCGCAGCGGCCGCATACACAAAGAACGAAGGTGTGCTTTTTGCGCTATTGGGGTTCTTGTGGGTTTTGGCGACAAAATCCACCCGATGGAGGGATGCAATTTTTATCTATCTGATACCTTTCGCCATTTTATATGCCCCTTGGGTATACTGGACAAGGATATCGTTGGACATGAGCTCCCATGCCACTGTAGGGTTGGTATTTAACACCGATGCTGTGATGATAGCGCTAAAGCGTGTACCGGAAACTATGCGTTTGATCGGCAATATGTGGCTGGACATCAAACAGTGGAACGTGGTGTTGGGATTAATCGGTTTAGCGATGATATTTCATTTAGTGAAAGGGAAAAAACACCAGTGGATCGATATTATGCTGCCGGTATCATTGCTGTTGGGGTTTTTAGTCATTATCCTTTTTCATTCTCAAAATATCGGGTGGCAGGTAGGCACTTCCTGGAACCGCTTAACTATACAAGCGATTCCACTTTTTATAATAGCGATTGTCATCAATCCTAGTGGTTTTCTAAAACTAAGTGACGGTAAGTAACTAGATGCAGTGTTTTATCAACTTTTGTTTAACTACAAAATTACAGCCTACCTGAACAGGTTATATTTAATAATACAATAAATCGCTCGAATACCATCTTTCCAATTTATTTTCTTGCCCTCTTTATATGTGCGACCGGAATAAGAAATACCCACCTCGTAAACCCGACATCCTAGCTTTGCTACTTTGGCAGTAATTTCCGGCTCAAAGCCGAAACGATCCTCTTCGATTTTGATGGAGGCAATTACTTCTCTTCGAAAAACTTTGTAACAAGTCTCAATGTCTGTTAGATTGAGGTTCGTAAACATATTTGATAGCAAAGTTAAAAGACTGTTGCCGACCCGGTGCCAAAAAAATAAGACTCGGTGTGGCCCACTACCCAAAAACCTTGACCCGTAAACAACATCTGCTTTGCCGGCAAGAATGGGTTCAAGCAGCTTTGGATATTCTCTGGGATCATATTCTAGATCCGCATCCTGGATAATGACAATATCGCCTGTAGCAGCCTTGAAACCGGTGCGCAAAGCAGCACCTTTTCCTTGATTATAATCATGGAAAAGAATCTTATCAGCGAGCTCGGTGAAATTTTTTAGCAATTCTTGAGTACCATCTGTTGAGCAATCATCCACAACGATGATTTCCTTATTTGGGTAGGGAGCGTTTTTTACTGATGATAAAAGTGGTTCGATCGTATCTTTTTCGTTGTAGCAGGGAATTACAACCGAAAGCTTCATTTTTTTCGTTCCTAAACTGGAATTAACTCATTGAAAAAAAGGTAAAAGAAATTTGAAAACACAATACTCAAAACATGTGCTTAAAAGCAATAAGAAAAAGCGCGTAGCTTTAATCACGGGGGTTACTGGGCAGGATGGTGCCTATCTGGCGGAATTTTTGCTCGATAAAGGGTACGAGGTTCATGGTATTAAACGCAGGAGCTCCCTATTCAATACGGACAGGATTGACCACCTATATCACGACCCGCATGAAAAGGAATTGAAGTTTTATCTCCATTATGGAGATCTCACTGACAGTACAAACTTGATCCGTATTGTCCAGGATGTTCAGCCTGACGAGATTTATAACATCGCTGCACAGAGCCATGTGAAGGTTTCTTTTGAGACACCGGAATACACAGCAAATGCCGATGCTCTCGGCACCCTGAGATTGTTAGAAGCCATTCGAATCCTGAATCTAGCCGGCAGAGTGAAATTTTATCAGGCATCCACATCCGAGCTTTACGGAAAGGCCCAGGAGATTCCACAAAAGGAGACTACGCCCTTCTACCCAAGAAGTCCCTACGGCGTTGCAAAACTCTATTCCTACTGGATCACTGTTAACTACCGCGAAGCATACGATATGTTTGCCTGCAATGGTATCCTTTTTAATCATGAATCGCCGATTCGAGGTGAGACCTTTGTAACCCGAAAGATAACCCGGGCTGTCGCACGGATTAAATTGGGACTTGAGAAAAAACTCTACTTGGGAAATCTCAATGCAAAAAGAGACTGGGGTCATGCAAAAGAATATGTCAAAGCCATGTGGCTGATGTTGCAACAGGATCAACCCGATGATTATGTCATTGCTACAGGTGAGCAACATTCAGTCAGGGAATTTGTCGAGCTTGCCTTCAAAGAGATTGGTGTCGGACTTGAATGGAAGGGAATAGGTGTTGATGAAAAAGGGATTGTTGCTTCGCTTGATTCGGGATTAAACTCATCGCATCTGAGTATTGGAGACGTGGTTATCGAAATCGATTCCCGGTATTTCAGGCCGACTGAAGTCGATACCTTGATCGGGGATGCAACAAAAGCAAGAGAAGAACTCGGCTGGCAACCAACGATGAGTTTCAATGAACTCGTGGCCGAAATGGTTCGGGAAGATGTTAAAGAGGCTGAACGTGAACACCTCTTGTATCAAAAAGGATATCGGATTTATAAATATAATGAATAAGAGCATTGCATCACACGACTTCGAGTAACGTATCGGGATGAATGAAGCAGAGATTCTAAACGGCAAGAAAGCCATTGAAGAGAGATATGGTCCGTGGACTGCTCACAACTTCAGTCTAGGAAAAGATATTTTTACGATGAAAACCGAAGTGGCTGGTGATGAGGTTAAGCTTCGGCGTGTGGCTCAGATTGTTTCGGACGTTTCCAATCGACCTGTCGGCGACTTACACATTTTGGACTTGGCTTGCCTGGAAGGCATGTATTCCATTGAGTTTGCTCAACAGGGTGCAAGGGTCTGCGCAATTGAAGGACGAAAAGCCAATATCGAGAAAGCGCGATTTGCTGCACAAATCCTTTCTTTAAGCAATGTCGATTTTTATCAAGATGATGTTCGAAACCTTAGCGAAGAAAAATACGGATCGTTTGACGTTGTCCTCTGCTTGGGCATCCTATATCATTTAAATGCCCCGGATCTATTCAGTTTTCTTGAAAAGGTTTTTAATGTGTGTCGGAGCTTTGTGGTTATTGACACGCACATCAGCCTATATCCAGAAGAATCCTTTCAATATAACGGTAGGCTGTATTGGGGCAAAACAGTTTTGGAACATCCACCTAATACAACCGTTGAGGAAAAACAGAAAAAGTTGTGGGCATCTTTAGACAATCCAACCAGTGTTTATTTAACACATCCTTCATTATGCTGTTTGCTTACACATGTGGGCTTCACTTCAGTATACGAATGCCATATTCCGGAGGAGCCTGAGAAACCGGAGAATCGTGTCACTTTTTTGGCGATCAAAGGGAAGAACGAGAATTTGGCCACCTGCCCTCAGTTGCAGAAAAATTATGCTCGGGAATTTAAGGAGGCATTTCCGCAAGACAACCGTAAGAAAGTACCATCTGTTCGACCTGGATGGCGTATTCTGGGTATGTTGCTCCCTCATCGATTAAAAGACCTGTTGAAAAGAATCCTTTTCTCAGTGTAGAAGTATAACCGATATTTGTTACGTTTTTGTTATTTGAGGAAAAAACTAATCGACTGAAATTATAACGATTCTCGAATCTATCCAAGCATGAAATGTGTGATTTGAACCTTTAAATAAGGGTTAGAGCTCTCTCAAATTCATGGGGGAAAAACTACTCAAAAAGATGAACTGTTTGAACGCAAAAAGGCATACCCGAATCGCTTTTTTTCTGGGGACCCCGGAAATCAGCGGCGGTACCTATGTGATCTTTGAACATGCTGTTCGGCTTAAAAAGAAAGGCTACTCGGTTTTCATTTTAACACGAGAAGATGTTCATCCCGATAGATTCAAATGGCATCCAAAAGCCAGGAAGCTCGAATGGCTTACAATCGGGAAAGCGGGTCAATTGCACTTCGATATTGCTATCGCCACGTGGTGGCGAAGCGCTATCCTGTTAGGCCAGGTCAGTGCCACGACCTATATTTATTTCGTACAGTCCATCGAATCACGATTTTTTCCCTCCGACGAAAACGCAACAAATGAGGAAAAAGCATACCAGCGGATTGCCGAAAGCACCTATCTTTTGCCGATCCCTGTAATTACCGAAGCAGGATGGATCAAGGAATATCTCAATAAAAAATATGGAATCGATGCTTTCCTTGTCCAAAATGGAATTCGAAAGGACCTCTATACTGAAGTTGGAGAAGCACACAGCCTCCGTGAGAAAGGTAAATTAAGGGTGCTCGTTGAAGGTCCCCTTGGAGTTCCGTATAAAAATGTCGAAAAAGCAATCGAAATCGCTCGAAAATCGGATGCCGATGAAGTTTGGCTTTTTACATCTACGAAGGTGGACTCTGTTAAAGGTGCCACCCGTATATTTTCACAAGTTCCAATTCATGAAACGCCTCCAATATATCGTTCATGCGATGTTCTTTTGAAGTTGAGCACTGTGGAAGGGATGTTCGGTCCACCTTTGGAAATATTTCATTGCGGCGGGACAGCCATCGTTTACAATGTGACCGGTCATGAAGAATATATCCGCCACAATTTCAACAGTTTCGTATTGCCGGTGGGAGATGAACACGAGGTTATACATCACCTCAATTTACTCAAACATGATCCAGAGCTCCTTCAGAACCTTAAAAGAGGAGCAAAGATCACGACTTCCAATTGGCCGGACTGGGAAACCGCTTCGGACAATTTCGAGAAGGTTCTGAAGAAGTTGCGAGATCAAAATTGGCCAAACCGTGCCTATCTATCAGAGGCTTCTGACTATTTTATTAGGAATTGTGAAAACGATATAAAGCTACAATTTAAGGAAAACTCATCCCGCCAATTCTTTCAGCTTTTCTGGCACGCTGGTGACGGATTTTCAGAGTCTGAATCCTGGAAAAAGATGTATCGAAGCGGTGAATGGGTTTTGTTTCAAAAAAAAATCCGGACTGATTCAGAAAAAATCAATCTACGGATCGATCCCTGTATTCAGGAGGGTGTCGTGTTCGTTAATCATCTGTCTGTTTCCAAAGCAACACAAAAGCGACCTTTCCTGGAGTTTAATTCAAATTATGGCTGGGAAGGGGTTGAAGTTCATGGGACTGCGTCTCTGATTTACAGTAAATGGATGTTTGTATTTGAATCGACCGGAAATGATCCGCAGATCGCGATTCCAGCGATTGAGATCGATGATGGTTGTGATTCAGAGATCCTGATTGAAGTTTTATTAAAATATCTTCCACATAGAATGGCCCTGCGTGAAATCATCGCCGTTGTTGAAAAGAAATCGGTTATATGCGGATTCAATCAGATGAATTGAGACCTTTGCAAAACCCCACTTTTTGCCCAATTGAGCGCTATGGTTGCGCCTAACGGCTTGAGGACATTACACCTAACGTGTCTGTGTCCCCGGTTAATGGGATTTGTCAACATGCTCAAATATCAACCCTCCGGAGGCGGATAAACCCTCGAAATACTCGCTGTTAAAATTATCGTTTTCCCCCGCTCAAAGTCCGGGATCTTTGAGACGAATTTTATACGAATGGATAGCTTTGCTATGATGCACCTGCGAACGGTTTTCACAAGCTCTCAATAGTCATACCGATATTCAACGAGCGGGAGACTCTTTGCAATATCGTCAAGCAGGTACAGGCTGTAGAACTACCTCTGCAAAAAGAGATAATCCTGGTCGATGATTGCTCGACGGACGGAACTCGGCAGATGTTGAAAACTGAGTTTAAGGACGAAAACCTGATCAAGGCGTATCACTCTATCAACCAAGGGAAGGGGGCGGCCCTGCGCACCGGTTTTAACAGGGCCAGCGGTGATATTGTCCTTATCCAGGACGCAGACCTGGAGTACAACCCGGAGGAATATCCTAAGCTGCTGCAGCCGATCATAGCCGGCAAGGCCGATGTTGTATATGGCTCCCGTTTTGTCGGCTCCGAGGCGCACCGGGTACTCTACTTCTGGCACATGATGGGCAACAAGTTCCTGACCTTGTTCTCCAACATGCTCACCAATCTCAACCTGACCGATATAGAAACCGGTTATAAGATTTTTCGAAAAGACGTGCTTGACCAGATCACCATTGAAGAAAATCGATTTGGCTTTGAACCTGAAGTTACTGCAAAGCTTGCCAAACTACGTTGCAGAATATATGAGGTAGGAATTTCCTACAACGGCCGAACCTATCAAGAGGGGAAAAAAATAGGCTGGCAAGACGGATTGAGTGCTCTGCGTTGTATTTTAAAATATCGCTTTTTCTTCCTGAGTTTTTTGGGGTCAACCGCCAAGGATGACTACAGAAAGCTTCGAGACCTTTTCAAAATACCCCCTTTCGCTCTATTTCGGTGCCTGCCTGTGCGTGCCCGCAACCCCTTGTGCGGCCTTGACCCGGACGAAAAACTTGCTCATTTCTGAATTGGACACCTCTATTGTTTGTGTCTTGACTTCACTTTTCTTGTATGGACGCCTTGAAACTAGGACACCCTCAGCTTTCGCTCAATTAGGGTTCAGACATAATGAATAGGTGGGACTGATGAAACGAGATTCAAAAATATTAATTGCCGGCTGTTCCGGAATGGTTGGATGCGCGATTTTGAAAAGACTTCTATCTTTGGGTTTTAAAAATATTATGGGAAGTTATCTCACCCATAAGCCAAAAGCAAATGATAAACTTAATGTTGATGGGATTCGGCTGATTCAAATCGATCTGAGACGTCAATCAAAAGTTGAAGCCTTTTTTGAAAGAGAAAGACCTCAATATGTTTTTTTGGCAGCCGCAAAAGTTGGAGGCATACTTGCGAACAGCATTTTTAAGGCGGAATTCATTTACGACAACACCATGATTGCAGCAAATGTCATCCATGCATCATATAAAAATAATGTGAAAAAACTTCTCAATCTGGGATCTTCCTGCATTTATCCTAAATTCGCACCACAGCCGATGAAAGAAAAATTTCTTCTTTCTGGTGAACTGGAGCCAACAAATGAACCGTATGCCATTGCAAAAATAGCTGCCATAAAACTTTGCAGATATTATAACGAACAGTTCGAAACTAACTTTATATCTGTTATGCCGGCGAACCTATATGGGCCGAACGATAATTTTAACCTCGAAACCTCGCACGTTTTACCAGCTATTCTTCGAAAATTTCATCTGGCAAAACTTTTGAAAAAAGCCAAGAAAGATAAGAAATATTATATTAAAATAATTCAAGATATAAAAAATAATTCTTTAGGGTATAATTTTAATATTGATTATTCCAAAAACTGTACTGACGACATTGAAGCGTTCTTAGAAAAGGTGGGAATCACAGAAGAACATGTCATGGTGTGGGGGAAAGGTGAGGTTTACCGTGAGTTTTTGTATGTGGATGATCTTGCCGATGCGTCTATTTTTTTGATGAAGGGGCATAACCATCAGGAAATCGGGGAATTCATTAATATCGGAACCGGTGAAGAGATTAAAATTAAAGACCTGGCAGAAATCATTAAAAACGTCGTCTCTTATAACGGAAGGATCCGATACGATTGCTCAAAACCGGAAGGAACGCCAAGGAAGCGATTGGATATATCCCGAATGCAGCATCTAGGATGGGCACCCAAATTAAGCTTAAAGGACGGCATAGAAATGACTTACCGTCGGTATATATCTGGTTTAACAGATGCCTAAAGTCAGCGTCATCATTCCCTGTTATAACCACGGCCAGTATCTAAACGAGGCGGTTGAATCGGTGTTAAATCAGACCTGGCAGAATTTCGAGATTATCATTGTTGACGATGGATCAGATGACGAAAAAACAAGGCTGATTTTGGCAGATTATAACAAGCCGAAAACAAGGATTATTCACACCGATAATCAAGGTTTAGCCTCGGCCAGAAACAATGGCATTAAAGAAGCAAAAGGGGAATACGTTCTTCCCCTAGATGCTGATGATAAAATCGGATCGGAATATACAGACATCGCTGTTAAGATACTGGATGAAAATCCGGATATTGGGATTGTATATTGCCAGGCCTCTTATTTCGGAGATAAAGATGGCTTGATCGATTTGCCTGAGTTTTCCTTAGAAGGGATATTGAAAAAGAATATTATTTTTTGTTCAGGTTTTTTTAGAAAAAGAGATTGGGAAAGAGTGAAAGGATACAACACCAATATGGTTTATGGATTGGAGGATTGGGACTTTTGGCTTTCTCTGCTTGAACTCAATTTAAAACCATATCGAATTCCCAAAACCCTTTTTTATTACAGAATAAAGAAAACGTCCATGTTAAATACCATGTCAGAAGAAGCACCATTCTTTATGATCAAAAACGTCATCTTCAATCATCGTCAATTATTCAAAGATTGTGCAGAGATATATATCGTTCCTAAAGTGACACAGCTATACATTGACACGGGATTTGGTTTTAACAACCAGAAAGTGATTAAAAAAGTCATCTTTGGCTCGGGAAAACAGATCGAGTTTGATCTGAATGAGACCGGGAAAATTAAAGGATTGCGATTTGACCCGATCAATGATTTTTGTGTCATTCATATCGAAAAGATTTCAATTCAGTTTGATGATAGATCGTGGCATAAAATTGAAAATATCGAGACCAATGCGGCCTATCGACAAGACCAAAACTTTATTTTCCTTAGTAATGATCCGCGGGTGTATTTTGAGGTTCCTAACAGGAAAATAAAAAAGGTAACTATTAAGCTGAATTTTATCACAACCGGAAAAGCGGCTCTGACTTATATTATCAATTATCAAAACGAACTCATATCTCAGAAAAAACAGATTGGCGAATGTAACGATCAGCAAAAAAAAGATGTATCTATACACCAACAAGAAATACAATCATACGCAGTGGATGGCTGTATTAATTCGTGGGAAAAACGTTATCAGGAAGTGGTCAGCTCAACCGCATGGAAAATCACATTTCCGTTAAGGTGGATATTTGGTAAGCTCAAGAAAGTGATGAGATTTATTGGCGTTGAAAGAAAAAAAGCTATTATAGATGAAATTTCCTTTTTTTACTTTTGCTATCTGAAGAAGGATCCAATTCCGCCACAAAGATTCAACTATGTTGGAGGGATCGAATTTGTTAAAATTGGTAAACTTTATTTCGATAACATCATCAACTTTTGTGGCGTAAAAGAGAGCGATAAGATACTCGATATCGGATCCGGTATCGGCCGGGTTGCAGTCCATTTTATGGATTATCTCAATAATGAAGGCCGATATGAAGGATTTGAAATTGTGGAAAGAGGCGTCAAGTGGTGCAATCAAAAATTGACTAAACAAAGTCCCGTTTTCTGTTTTCAACACGCCAATATTTACAACAAAGAATACAATAAAAATGGAACAATCGAAGCTACTGAATTCGTGTTTCCATATACAGCCGGCTTTTTTGATTTTGCTTTTGCCGCTTCTGTATTTACCCACATACTGCCCGATGCGGCATCCCATTATTTAAATGAGATTTATCGTGTTTTAAAACCAGGCGGACGGGTGTTCATCTCTTGTTTTCTGTTGAAGCAAGATTCAAAAACATATATGAGCTCAAGCGAGTTTAACTTCAAACTGATCGATAAACGGTATGGCGTGATGATTATAGAAAACCCAGAAGCAGCTATTGCTTATGAAGAGTCGTTTTTCCGGGAATTATTTAAAGCCGCTAATCTGTCTATCAAAGGTGCGATACACTATGGAACATGGTGCAATAGAAAAGGAGAGATACACGGTCAGGATATTATCATTGCAGAGAAAAGAACTTAGCGTGTAATTTTTTATATGAATACGGCAATCATCATCATCAACTGGAATGCTACTGATGATACGCTTACTTGTATTGAATCCATCAAAAAATGGATTGCCATACCCCATCAAATATACGTCGTTGATAACAATTCAACTCACGAAGAAAAAGAAAGGTTGTTCGCACAGGAGAAGAATTTTAATCTCCTAAAAAATAAAATCAATGCAGGTTTTTCAGGTGGATGCAATATCGGAATCAAGGCTGCATTAAATAATGGGCATGATGCGATTTTTCTACTGAATAATGATGCCAGGATTCAAGAAAAGGACTTTAATTTATTATTAGAAGCATTGATCTCCAAACCGGATATCGGCGTGATCGGACCGGTCATCTATGATGCAAACACAAACGCCCTATTAAATGCCGGAGGAAAGAATATCGGATGGCATTATATCTCACATTGGCGACATATTGCCGACCCCCAAGATATTTATGAAGTCGATTATGTATCTGGAACGGCTTTTTTAGCCCGCGGAGATGTTTTTAAAACCATCGGATTATTTGACGAAAGCTATTTTTTCAGCGGTGAAGTTGCTGATTTTTGTAAGCGGATTCATAACTACCGGCACCCCAGTAGGTCACATTTTAAGGTAACCATTCATCCTCAAGCCAAAGCTGTTCATGACCTTCACGTATCATCGGCCCACAGAGGCCCATTATATACTTATTATACGGTTAGAAACCGATATATCTACATTAGAAAATTTTTCAAGGTTTATATTCCAATATTATACCCATTTTGGATTTATAGACATTTTCTCCACGCCGCTATCTCTTTTATGAATAAACAGAAAAACGTAACTAAAGCGGTTTTGAAAGGAATTCTTCACGGATTAATAGGAAAAGTCGGAAGATGAATAGAAAAATGAAAATCAAAAACACCCCCACATTAAGAAAACTTGAAGGACACAATTGCTAAATGGTTTTTCCATTACTTGAAACAAACCCGCTAATCCAAAAGAGTTCGTGTGTATGGTTTATTGATGGCTATGAAATCTCGGATAAAACCGATAACGATATCCCGTATGAACCATTGCGACAGATGATGACGGGGTTACAGGACGTCACCTCGAACTCCATTGAACTGGAAAAAAGATTAATCGATCACAATTGGCTATCTGAATACTATTTCAGCCCCAGGCGGACAAACATATTTCAAAGTCTTAATCTTAAAGGCATCAGGAACGCGCTGGAAATCGAATGTGGTTGCGGAACGCTGACACGCTATTTGGGAGAGCAAAACATACGCGTGGATGCTGTAGAAGCTTCGCCTCAAAAAACCGAAATTGCTCGGCTTCGATGTCGCGATCTAAAACATGTTGAAATAGTAAATGCACTGTTTTGCAATCTAAAACTCCCTCAAGACACCTACGATGCGGTTTTTTTAATGGGAACAGTGGAATATGCAAAAAAGTATCTCAAACCAACAATCGATGATAAAAATGCCGTGGTTGAGATGCTTTCCAAAGCAACAGCATCGCTTCGAAAAGATGGTTTGCTGTTTATTGCCGGAGATAACCGGATGGGTCTCAAATATTGGTTAGGTGCATCCGACAACCACTATCGGCGCCCATATACCGGATTATACGGATATTTACAGGATAAGGGGATCAGATCCTTTGATAAAAAGGAATGGGATGATTTCCTTCAAAAAGCAATGATCCGAAAACATCGATTTATCTACCCATTTCCGGATTACCAATTTTCCAAGGTTGTTTTATCGGATACTTACATCCAAAATGACAGCCATGCGCATTCCGTGCTTTTCCGTGTAATGGCGAAGGATTACTTTAATCCATGGCAGCCGGATGCAAATGAATTTTTGATTTGGAGAGCGCTTCACCAGACCGGATATTTGGAACAGTTTGCAAATTCGTTTTTTATCATTGGATCCGACTCGGCAGTTCGACTGAATGAGGTGTTTGAAAATGATTTTGTCGTTTTTCCGGATCTTGATCGAAAACCGAGATACAGAACATTAACGAGAAAACCTCGCAACCAGAAGTACATTGTTAAAAGAAGTCTATCAGATGATAAAGATGACAATTTTAGTGATACTGATATCAGGCAGGACCTTTCAAATCAAAAATATATTAGAGGTGACCTGCTCTCCACACTGTGGCTGAAATCTGTGGTTGAATGTGACAGCACCTCTGAATTCGAAGCGCTGATTAAAAAATATTACAATTTTATTTTACAGTTTTATCAAAAACATCATGATCCAAATAACGCCATCGATATCTTGCCGTTTAACATCATTGTAGACGACAAGGGGTCATACACGGCGATAGATTCTGAATGGTTATTTGCTGAATCAGTCAGCCCGGAAAATGTTCTTTTCAGGACGCTGTTGTGGTTTCCCAAAATCAGCGGGCCTCTATTAAAACGACTTTGCGAATTGAAGGGCATCGGCAATATTTTAGAATTTATCGAATACGGTTTCAGCATTCTTTCTTTGCCCTTAATGAAGAATCTTAACAACTTTATTGATACTGAAGAACGGTTTCAAACAGAGATTTATTTTCAAAAAGGCATCAATAATATTAAGCGAATGATAGAAGAGCCGTTCCAGTTCTGGAGCTTAGACAAACAAACGCATATAAACTCGGCACAACTGTTCTGGGCCGGTGATGGGCAAAGGTATTTTGAAAATAAAAGCGTATATGCGTTCACTCCGCTGGGAAGAGGGCCACAGAAGCTTTTATTTATTTTCTACAATCCCGATAAGAATTTGAAGCGGTTAAGACTTAAACCGATGAATCGACCGGGTTTTTTCAACCTGTTTCATGCAACGCTAAAGTGGATGGATATTAAGAATGACGAAGAACAGATCCTGTTCAGGTTAGATGATGCAGATCAAATTGCCGAATCGGCAAACATGGAAGACGTCCTGTTCCAAAAAAATATATATGGAAACGTATTTTTATCAACCAGCAACGAACCCTATATGGATTTTGAACTGCCGGCGCTAAATGGTTTGGATTTGAGAAAAGGACCTCTTTTTTTCGACGTGATGATTGAGTGGCCGGCAGCGATCGAATACTTCTCAGCCGGAAAAACACTAGCAAGAATGAAAGCCTTGCAGGAGAAGAACCGTACCGATTATTTAAATAAAATTTGGGAATTGAAACAAAAAATCAGCAGACGACAAAAACAGATTGAACAGCAATTTAAACAGATTGAACAGCAATCCAAACAAATCGAAAGCAATAGGATAAATCGTTATCAAGATCGCATTCAAATAGTTGAGTTGGAGAGAAGAAATCAAAAGGTTTTTCGATCTTTTGAAACGATTAAACAAACGCTGCCTTGGAAGGTGTTCAAAAAACTAAAAAAGACGATTATTTTACTCTTCAGAAATACTGTTAGAAAGATAATGACATTTCGTTTGGATCGAACCTATGAAATTATCAAACATAGTTGTCTGTTTGATATATCTTATTATTTGCGTCAAAATCCGGATGTTGACTTGTCCTGCAAAGATCCGATCATACACTTCATTAAAAGAGGGGTGGTTAACAATTTAAATCCGGGTCCGCTTTTTGACACAGCATACTATTTATCCAAGAATCCGGATGTGTCAGCATCTGGAATGAATCCACTGGAACACTACATTGTCATTGGTGCAAAGGAAGAGAAAAATCCGAACCCATTCTTTAACACAGCATACTATTTATCCAAGAATCCGGATGTGCTGAAATCAGAAACGAACCCGCTGGAGCACTATCTGACGATCGGTGCGGATGAGGGACGGGATCCGAATCCGCTGTTTTCCACCGCCTATTATCTTTTAAAAAACCCGGATGTGTCCAGCGCTGGGATGAATCCATTGGTCCACTTTATCGATACCGGATCGGTTGAGGGGAGGGATCCGGGTCCGCTTTTTAACACAGCCTTTTATGTATCCAAGAATCCGGATGTGTTGGCAACGGGGCTGAGTCCGCTGGAGCATTATCTGACGATCGGCGCGGATGAGGATCGGGATCCGAATCCGCTGTTTTCCACCGCCTATTATCTTTTTAATAATCCGGAAGTCCGGGAATCGGGCCAGAATCCCCTGGCTCATTTCCTGAAATATGGAACCGGTGAGAAGAAAAACCCTTGTCCGCTTTTTGAAACAGCCTTTTATGTATCCAGAAATCCGGATGTGTTGGCAACGGGGCTGAGCCCGCTGGAGCATTATCTGACGATTGGCTCGGAAGAGGGTCGGGATCCGAACCCGCTGTTTTCCAGCACCTATTATTTTTTAAAAAATCCGGAAGTCCGGGAATCGGGCCAGAATTCTCTTGTTCATTATATTAGGGTCGGCTCGGATGAGGGACGGGATCCGAATCCGCTGTTTTCCAGCACCTATTATCTTTCTAAAAATCCGGAAGTCCGGGAATCGGGCCAAAATCCCCTGGCTCATTTTTTGGAAGCTGGTGCAGATGAAATGAGAAACCCATGTGCAATATTCGATGTGCTGTATTATGTGACAAGAAATCCTGATGTTTTGAAGTCTAAAACCAATCCCTTGGAACACTATTTAACCGTTGGTGCGAAAGAGGGAAAAAATCCGAACCCATTGTTTCACACAGGATACTATTTAAGCGAGAATCCGGATGTTGCGGAATCTGAGATGAATCCATTGGCCCACTATCTGGAATACGGTGCGAAAGAGGGAAAAAATCCGAACCCGTTATTTCACACAGGATACTATTTAAGCGAGAATCCGGATGTTGCGTCATCTGGAGTGAATCCGCTGGCCCATTATCTGGAATATGGCGCTGAAGAAGGAAGAGATCCGAATCCATTATTTTCAAGCTTATATTATCTTAAAAGCAATCCCGATGTCATTAAAATGGGCATGAATCCATTGGCTCACTATATTGAGATTGGCGGTACTGAAAGGAGGGATCCGGGCCCCTTGTTCGATACCGCCTATTACCTGGAACAGAATCCGGATGTCGCGGCATCGGAGATGAACCCCCTGCAGCATTATTTGTTGGTGGGTGCAAAAGAAGGGAAAGATCCAAATCCGTTTATTAAGAGTTTTCCATTTCGTCCGCTTATCAGCGTCATTTTTTGTCTGCATGACATCAAGGAAATAGCGCTCGATGAACGCATACGTTCTGTCTTAACGCAGATCTATGATCATTTCGAATTGGTTTTGATAGACGACGGCAACAAGCATGAAGGAATCCAGTCCATTTTGTTAGACTATGAGAAAAAAGATCAAAGGGTCAGAGTCGCGGTATTTGATGAAAGGCAGGGGCATGCAATAAGCGCCAACAAGGGGATATCCATCTCAGCAGGTGAATTTATGCTGTTTTTAAATGGTTCTGATCTAAAATATAATGCCCTGTATGAATACGTCGATCTGTTAAATCAGAACCCCGAAGCAGACCTCATATTTTCTGATCATGACTCGGATATAAACGGGTATAGAATCGTTGACTATGTGCGGCCGGATCTTTTGCTGACAATGGATTATTTCGTCGGTCGATCCATTCTGTTCAGAAAATCGATTATTGATGCTATCGGGGGGCTCAACAAAGAACATGAAGGGCCTTATGATTATCATTTTCTGCTCAAATTTATCAGCCAAACCAAACCGGAGAGGATTTTGAGGATACCCAAGCGGTTATATGTATAAACTAGAAGCACATCTTGATATCGATACGGGAAACGGGTTTAACGAAAACAAGGGTTTGTCCTGCCAGATCAGGGGCGGGGAAGAACAGCTTGAATTTTATCTGGAAACCTTTGACCGCATCCGGGCACTGCAGCTTCACCCCTTAAATGATTATTTGGTTCTGCAGATAAAACAAATCGAGATTTTCAGACCGGATGAGAGTCGATATTGTCTGGATGTCTTTTCGACCAACGCTGCATATCAAGAGAATGACCTTTTCATTTTTTCGACAAGAAATCCGCAAATATCTATCAATATAATCAACAGCCGGGTCGATCGGATTCTTTTTTCGTTGAGGTATGAAGCTATCGGAAAAGAGGCATTTAATTGTATTTTTAAATGCACTAGTAAAACGATAAAGGAATATGATCACCAGATTCATGTGTATTTGGAAAAAAACGATGACCTAAAAAAGAAATTATCGAAACAGGACATAGAGATTCAAAAGAAAGATAAGAAAGTACATCAGCTTCAACAGGAGTTGGATGTATTAAAGCAAAATTTTGTTGCCGAAACGCTTTTTCGGACTGATCTTTTAAATTCAAAATCTTGGAAATTGACAGCACCGGTCCGATCGATGACAGTGCATGCCAGGGTATTAACCCATGCGCTCAGGACTGCTTATTATTATATAAATCGATGGTTGATATTGATTCAGAATTCGGGCTTATTCGATATCAAATATTACTTTGAACGAAATCCAGATGTGAAGGATGCGAATCTAAATCCCATAACCCACTATCTTTGGATAGGTGCAAAAGAAGGCCGGTCCCCCAACCCATTGTTTGATACTTCCTATTATCTAGACCAAAATCCCGACATCGCCAAAGCGGGTATAAATCCGTTAGTACACTATATTCAAACCGGAGTTGGAGAAAATAAAAATCCAAATCCATTGTTTTACACGATGTATTATTTCGCCAATAACGAGAATGTCGAGGAATCGGGTCTAAACCCACTTGCCCATTTCATGACAATCGGCATTCAAAGAGGCCTAAAGCCGAACCCTTTATTTGACCCCTCATATTATCTTTCTCAGAATTTGGATGTCAGGAAGCTTGGAATCAATCCATTGGCCCATTACCTTGAAATCGGAGCAAAGGAGGGGCGTGATCCCCATCCATTATTCAGCAGTTCGTACTATCTCGCGCAAAACCCGGATTTGATACCGCTCGGCATCAATCCGCTCGCCAACTACCTTGAAGCCGGTACAGAGGAGGGGCATGACCCCCATCCATTATTCGATACGCCCTATTACCTGGAACAGTGCTCGGATGTTGAATCGACCGGTATGACGCCGTTGGAGCACTACCTCCGAATCGGGGCAAAAGAAGGGCGAAATCCCAACCCGCTTTTCGATTCGTCATATTATTTGGCACATGCTCATGAAGCCGAATTGTCCGGCATGACGCCGCTGGAGCACTATCTCCTGATCGGTGCAAAAAGAGGGTGTGACCCCAACCCGCTTTTCGATTCGTCATATTATCTGGATAAAAACGGAGACGTCGATGAAGAGGGTGTGAACCCACTTTCACATTACATCCAAACCAGCTCAAGTGAGTACCGAGATCCGAATCCGCTATTTGATTCCGCCTTTTATATGAACCATAATCCCGATGTCGCCAAAGAAGGGATGACGACACTCGAGCACTATTTAACAATTGGAGCAAAGAGAAAAAAATCGACGAGCGAGCTGTTCGACACCGGCTTTTATCTGGACCAAAACCCGGATGTGGCTAAAACCGGCATCAATCCTTTATCGCATTATCTCGAATCCGGCATTTCAGAAAGAAGAATTGCCAATCCCCAGTTAGAGCGGTTTCGATTCAAACCCAAAATCAGCATCATCACACCCGTATATAACACCGAGGATCGCACCCTTCATGAGACGCTCGACTCCGTAAGGCGCCAGATTTACACCAATTGGGAATTGTGTATTACCGATGATGGAAGCACGAGAAGACATGTCAAAGAAATACTGAGTGAATATGCCGCAAAAGATGAAAGGATCAGGATATTCTTTTCGGATAAAACCAATGGAATCTCAGCCGCCTCAAACCAAGCCGCTTCCCATGCAACCGGGGAATATATTGGATTTTTAGATCATGACGACGTTCTAACGATGGATGCATTGTTCGAAGTGGTTAACGCAATCGATAAAGAAGATCCCGATTTTATTTATTCCGATGAATCCCTGATCGATGAGGGAGGGAGATATCTCGATCCGATCCACAAGCCTAATTTCTCGCCCGACCTCTTATTTTCTCATAATTACATCACCCATCTGCTCATCGTAAAAAAACACCTCTTTGATGGAGTAGGTGGTTTTTCATCCAGTTGTGATGGTGCGCAGGATTATGATCTGATTTTAAAGATCATCGAGAGGACGGAACGGATCCATCATATCCCCAAGGTGCTATACTTATGGAGGAAGGCCTCCACATCAACCAGTTTCAACCCCGAAACCAAACATTATGCCGACGACTCAGGAAAGCGGGCGATAGAAGCCGCTTTAAGACGCCGCGAAATTGATGGAACTGTCCTGAAGGCAAACCGCCCGTTTTTTTACCGTGTGAAACGAAGGATCGTGAACGAGCCGCAAGTGGCCATCATCATCCCTTTCAGGGACCAGCCGGAGTATTTGAGAAGATGCATCCAGAGCATCTTGAAAAAAACGACCTATTCGAATTTTGAGATCATCGGCATCAGCAATGGCAGCCAGGAAAATGAAACTTTCGATTGGATGTCCAAATTGAAGGCCGCCGATTCGCGAGTCAAGTTTTTTGAGTACGACATTCCCTTTAATTATTCGAAGATCAATAATTACGGGGTGTCTTTGACAGAAGCAGAAACGATTCTGTTGTTGAACAACGACGTGGAAATCACCCATTCCGACTGGATCGAATCCCTGCTCGAGCACTCCCAACGACAAGAGGTGGGTGCGGTCAGTGGAAAACTGTACTACCCGAATCATACCATTCAACATGCAGGGGTAATTATTGGGATCGCTGGGTTTGCCGGCCATTCTCACCGGCATTCTAAACGGGATGAAAGCGGTTATTCAAACCGGTTAATGTGCACCCAGAATGTTAGCGCTGTGTCGGGCGCTCTGTTGATGGTGAAAAAAAGATTGTACGAAGAAATCGGAGGATTGGATGAAGATCATTTACCCGTCGCATTGAATGACATTGACTTTTGTCTAAGATTGAGAGAAAGGGGCTTTTTAAATATTTTTACACCTTATTGTGAGGCCATTCATCATGAATCAGTCTCAAGAGGCTATGAGGAAACACCGGAACAAAAAATCCGATTTCAAAGGGAAATTCACTATTTTCAAAAAAAGTGGAAGAAAATATTAACAATGGGTGATCCCTATTACAATCCGAACTTGACCACTGAAGCAGAAGACTTTACATTAAAGAAAAAATCCAAGATCACTGATTAATACATCGTCATTGATTTAGTTTTTACTGTAACACATTGATAAAGAAGGAAAAACATAAGGTGAGACATCAACATCGAAAATGGGTGCCCTTTTTTCTATTATCCATTTTATATATTTTCGGCATTATGATGGATGGTGGTATTAATTTAGTAAATTCAGAACCCATAGAAAACATAGAAGCCGACCTGGTCTGGTCCGAGGTTGAAACAGAGGATTATGAAATTTATTTTAGCAGCCTTAGAAACGGTCAATGGAGCGCTAAAACGAAATTATCGAATCATAGGGCAATGGATCTTCTTCCAAGTGTTGGCTCCGGAATCGACGGAACCATTTGGGTGGTCTGGTTTGCCGCTCAGGGATCTATAAGCGATCTTTACTACTCTGTGTTTGACGGTGAAAATTGGTCGATTCCCGAGATGATATCGACCGGTTTTTCGTCAAACACAGCTCCCTCTGTTGTGGTCGATAACAATAATGTTCCCTGGATTGTCTGGGCGGGCTTTGACGAAGAGGATGACGATATCTATTTTACCCGGTGGAACGGGTTTGGGTGGGATTCCCCCTCAATGGTGAATATGGATAACACAACACCCGATATTATTCCGGTCATCAAAATTGGGCAAAACAATTTGCCATGGGTAAAATGGTCTGGATATGACGGAAAAGAATCTAAAAGTTATATCAGCAGGTGGACTGGTTCAAAGTGGTCAGAAGAGCTTATTGAAGACATAGAGAATATAAATCAATCTCTTATAAGTATTTCCGAGTATTTAATTTCTGATCTGCCTGAATTTGTCGGAAGTCAGAAACTTGCGACGATCCATATCAAAAGTAATGGGGAAAGGTCGACTTTTCGAATACGCGAAGTCATGGAAGAAAGCGAAGATGACAATAATCTCGATATCCTTCAAAAACAAATTGAGATACAATCCGATGGAAAAACCATTATCGGATATGGCGATAGTATTACTCAGGGCATCCCATATGTGGCAGACGCGGGAGCCGGCAGACGTATCGGCGGGTATGAGCCTGATTTAGAAGCAATAACGCGGCGGGTTTTAGGTTGGAACACGAAAGTGTTAAATTATGGTTTTGGGGGAGAATCGTCAGCGGCGGGATTGAGCCGGTTAGGAAACCAGACGCTTGGCAAACACAATGCGAAGTATGTTTTGATTTTGGAGGGAACTAACGATCTCATCTACTATGGCATTTCGGTTGATTCAACGCTTTATTTTTTAGGCCAAATGATCGATAAAAGCCGTGCATTTAATGTCATTCCGATCATTGCGACCCTAACACCGGATACCAAGTCCCCTAAGAATAATATTCCGGCCGACTATAACCCCCGGATTAAAGATTTGGCTTTACGGAAAAATTGTGCGTTGGCTGATCAATATGCTGCAACCATATCCAATTGGCCTTCCTTGACAGATGACGGATTACATCCCAATATAGCCGGGTACAAAGTTATGGCACAGGCTTGGTATGATGCGCTCCCAGAGCTGACGGTGGTAACGCTTGATGCAAGTGAAATAGATGAGACTTCTGTCGTAATGAACGGTCGTATTAATTTAAAGGGATATTCCACGAGATATTTCTTTGAATTTGGGGAAACACCGGATTTCGGGACCCAGACAAATACAGAAAACGTAGGAGATAGAAAGGGTGAGGTTTCAGTCAGTATTAGCGTTGGTAATTTTTCCGACAACAGCATCTATTACTATCGATTGGTGGCTGAAAATGATTTTATAAAGAAAAATGGAAATATTATGTCATTTAAGACGCTGGAAAAACCTTCGAAAAAAGCCTGCTTCATTGCCACAGCTGCTTTTGGCTCTTCGCTTGAACCGCATGTGGTCGCTTTAAGAACATTCAGAGACAGGTATTTATTAACAAATACTTTGGGAAAGAAATTCGTAAGTTTTTATTATAAAAAATCACCTGTAGCGGCAAAATTTATCAGAGATCATGAAGTGTTAAAAGTAATGGTGAGAGTTTTTCTTTATCCAGTTACCTGGTATGTCCAATTCATTGTTAACATCTCTTCATGGATGAAACTCTTTTTTGGAAGCGCTTTTGTCATTCTTTTTCCAGGATTTGGATGGGTCTACCTGCATAATATAATAAGCCGCAAAAACAATAAGAACGCCAAATTGATCGCTTAAATCCATAGACACTGCACTGAATTTCGTTAAGTCAGCATTTCTTTGAACTGTTTCAATATCCTTATTTTTTATGAATCGATGACTATCAAATCCGGGAAAAAGAATGCTGATGAGTTATGAAATCAAGTTTATCTTTAATAATAATAAATCTCATTTAATCCTCGATTGGGTAAAAAACCGCCTTTTACCGGACCCAATATATCCGTATGGTATTATTTCGAGTATTTATTTTGATACGAGGGATTGGCGCTTTTTAGAGGAAAAAATCAATAGCGATTACTTCAAATTAAAATTTCGAATAAGATGGTATTCGGAGAATGAAAAAATTGAACCAGGGGGTTATTCATTTATCGAGATAAAAAAAAAGATCGGTTCTACAAGAAAAAAAATAAGAAAAAAAAGCGATATTTCGGGAAAATTTCTGTCCGAAGCAGATTTAAATAACGAAAAATTCTTTCGCATCATCTCAACTTTTCGATCCATGGGAGAAATGATTCCTGACAACATATTTCCTGTTTTTCAGATAAGTTATAAAAGATGGAGATTTGTAGAGCCAGTGACCGGAATGCGATTCTGTCTTGACTGTGATATTTCGACACCAAAGGTTAATGGGTTAGTGTTTCCAAAAGCAAACCCGTTATACTTGGAAAACGGCGTTTTTGAAATGAAAGGCGTAATCGATGAATTCCCTGAATTGGTACACAAGCTTACGTTACTGGGCTGTAAAAAAGAATCTTTTTCCAAGTATTGCAGGTGCTATCAAAAATTAAATGAAGCAAATCGCATCAATTGAAAGAGTAGAAAAAAATGGACAAAATTGAATTAATGAAACTGCTCAGCAGTTTCTCAAATCCCAAAATGGCTGAAATCGGTTTTTTCCCCTTTTTTGCTGTACTGGGCGTATCAATGCTGAGTGCTTTTTTCATATCATTTCTTTACGTAAATTTTTCCAATGTAACCGCAACGGGAAGCAAGATTCATAGAAGTTTTCCATTATTGGCGATTTCAATCACCGCGATATTCATTTGTATTCAATTTTCACTTCCCTTATCTTTAGGTTTATTAGGCGCCCTATCAATCGTGCGGTTCCGAACTCCAATTAAAGAACCAGAAGAAATTGGATTTATCATGCTCATCATTGCTTCATCGATAAGTAGTGCGATCTTTAATTTCCTTTTCTTAGGAATTACGCTACTCATTGCCGTAATTGCAGTGATTCTGATGAGAGTTAGTTATAGAATATGGAATATCAAGACAAACGCAGGAGTGTTAATTATCAAAATACCAACTGAAGAATATCAAAATAAAAAAGCCGGAATTTTGAATATCATCGAAAAACAACTGCCAAAAGGCAGAATCGATGGTATTTCAGAAGGGGATAACGAATCAACCATTTCATGCACCTTTTCTAAATTGAGAGTAAAGACATACCTTGAATTTCAAGAAAATATCCAAAGTGTCGCGAACAAGGTAAAATTAAATCTATTTTATAATAGTTCCGGGAATATATAAAAGAAAACCAGAGTTTTTTTTATGCGTAAATATTTACTCGTTATCATCGGATTGATTTTTTTTCTTGCAGGAGGTTTTTTTCTTGAAGAAATATCCTACTTTTATCCATTAAAAAAGAATGCACGACGTCAAACAGTCCCAATGGGCATATTAGATTATGGGTCCTTGGGAAATATATTAAAACAACTTTCCGTCGTAAAGACGGTTCCTGTAAATAACTCCCGAGTCGTTCAGTCAAATGAAAACCAGCTTTATCAAAACATGGCTCAAGTGAAGATAACTATTGAAACTAACAATGATACAAAGTTTCAAATATATTGGGCCAAAAGCAATCGAGAGTATGGTGAAAAGCGCTCATCAACTGTTCACATCCGCAATCAAAAAAAAATATATTACTTGTATTTATCAAATTTGAAATCTATTCAAAGGCTCCGAATCGATCCGGCGGACAAACCGAGTACGATTATTTTAAAAAGTATTTTAATAACCCAAAAAGGGTATAAACCGATACATTTTACCACGCCGAATGATTTTAAAAAGCTAAAACCCCTAAAAGATATTCAGGAGATATCCCACGGTAAAGAAGGTTTTTCTTTAATGACACTTGGAAATGACGCCCAACTGGAAGTATTTATTTTTCCCCGAAAACGTTTTTTGCATACGCTTCTTTTTCCAAAAAAGCGTCAGGAGGGAGAATATTTATATACTGAAAACAGAGGTGGGGCTGATGAATTTCCCAGCAGTAAAGCTGTTAAGGAAGAATATCTTAAAGATGGCGTCTCTTTAATATCGATTGTGACAGATGAAGACAATCTGTATAGCAAAGAAAAAGGGATTATTTATAATTGGCGGAGAAAAGGTGCGGATTGGGAGAGGCTGGCGTATGTATCGTATTACGAAAACAGAAAACTGATATTTGCGACAAGTGCCGGTCTGCGGTTACACGGTAAAAGTACTCGAAAAGCTGGAATTAACTTTAGACTGTATTTCAAAAGAAAATATGGAATGAAAGAGCTATTACCCGGCACTATTTTTGATTTTGGGACTCATCCGATTAAGAGACTGGTCATTACCAGCGATAGATCGAATCCTGGATTTAATAATGCCATTGCTTTCGATATCGCTCGAGCAATGGGTGGGTTGACACCTGAAATAAAGCCGGCCATTTTTCTTTTAAACGGAAAACGCCTGACAGATACCGTTTATTTTCTTATCGAGCATTTAAGCGAGAGGCAATGGGCAAATCATATCGGTCATGATGATTTTGTTTTTCTTCGTTTAGGAAAAAAACAAGACAACCTCCTTGATGATAGAACACGTTACAACCTGTTAAAAGAAAGATTCAAAAATAAAAATATTATCCGACTTCAAGAAGTTAAAAAATATATCGATGTTGATAATCTGTCGCGGTGGATTATTGCAACGGTGTTTTGCGGTAATTGGGATTATGAACAAGGGGCAGTCGTTCTCGATAAAACAGAAGAGAATTCAAAATGGTTCTGGATATTATGGGATATGGATGTTTCTTTTTTTTCTCATAAAAGGTGGTCTTTGCCAGGAGAACTCTGGCAGCAAAACGGATTTCCTTTAACCTGGCAGAATGAATTCAGAATGGAAATTTTCAAATATCTAATGAGCAACGATCATGAATACAACAAATACTTTTCTCGTTTGTTAATGGATATTTTAAATCACAAAATCAATTCATCATTTTTAAAGTCGCGTGTGGACCATTATGAAAAGCTATCAAAGGCCATGTTTGGGTCCGAACCTTATTTCGACAGTATGTTAATGAGAGATTTTTTTGAAAAACGACCCGATCAAATCAGGAATGAACTTCGAAAATACTACGGCATTTATGGTATTGGTGAAAGTTTACGATGTCAGGTGAACGGCCCGGACGGAATCAAATTCTTAATCGATGGTTATCCAGAAGAACCCGGGTATGAAGGCTGGTATTTCAAGGGGGAAACGATTGATATTAAAGTTGTGAGTCAACACCAAAGCAAATTTTCACACTGGTTGGTCAATGGGGAGAAAATAAGAGATCGTCGTTTAATTTTTCCAATAAACCGAAAAACAGTTATAGAGCCGATTTTGCGCACAGAAAATTACTCTGATCAATAGAGGTAAAGAAGAGATAAAGAGACCTCTGACTGCCATGAAAATTTTAATGATTGCGCCGCAACCTTTTTTTACACCTCGCGGGACACCGTTTAGTGTGCTGTACCGATTACATGCCTTATCAAAATTGGGGCATAAGATCGATCTCCTAACGTATCATCTTGGGGAAGATATTCTTATTCAAAATGTTTCAATAAAAAGGATTCCAAAAATACCTTTTATTAAAAGTATCAGTGTAGGCCCTTCAAAGATAAAGCTTTTACTCGATGTTTTTATCATTTTTAAAAGCTTAAAACTGCTAATCAAAAGCAGATATGATTTAATTCATTCCCATGAAGAAGCCGGCTTTTTTTCAGTCTGGTTATCGAAAATATTTAACGTTAAACATCTATATGATATGCATTCGTCTTTACCACAGCAGTTAAATAATTTTCGATTCACAAAATCTCGGTTACTCCTCAATTGCTTTGAAAAGCTTGAATATCAGACGCTTAAAAATGCAGATGCAGTGATTACCATTTGTTCAGCGCTTTATAACCATGTTGAAAAACAATTCCCTGTAAAAAATCAAGTTCTTATCGAGAACGTTGTTGATCCTAGCTGGGTATTGAAAAAAAGCAATGAAACCATCGTCGATATTTCGAATCGATATGGCTTAAAAGACAGTTTTAAAATTTTATATACCGGAACTTTTGAGACATATCAAGGGATTGACCTGTTGATTGAGTCCGCAAAGAGGGTCACCGAACATCACAAAAATGTATCATTTGTTCTAGTTGGCGGAAACACAATTCAGGTTAATCGTTACAAACAAAAAGTTTATGAGATCGGGTTGAGTCGTTATTTTGTATTCACGGGTCAGGTCCGGCCGAACACGATAACTCTGTTCGTTAAACTTGCAGATATTTTGGTGAGCCCTAGGATCAAGGGAGACAATACTCCTTTAAAGATATATTCCTACCTGCGATCAGGAAAACCTGTTGTTGCGACAAATCATCCAACGCACACACAAGTCCTAGACGACACGGTTGCACTTCTTACGGAATGCAGACCGGAGGCATTTGCAGATGGAATTAATAAATTAATCAATAACACAGAGTTAAGACAAAAATTATCAACAAACGCTTTAATATTAGCTGAAACAAAATACAGCTTTGAGACCTATCTATCAAAAACCAAAGCGATATACGATACACTTGATGGAAATCGATGCTCGAGGATATAAAATAAATGTGTGGCATCTGTGGCATCGTTAATGTCAGCAAAGATCATTTTGTTGATCAAGAAAATCTGAAGAAAATGTGTTCGGCCATGGTTCATCGCGGACCTGATGACGAGGGAATCAAGTTTGAGAGAAATGCCGGATTGGGAATGCGCCGCCTCAGTATTATCGATCTGGTTACAGGAAACCAACCCATTGTCAATGAGGATGAGTCCATATGGATCGTGTGCAATGGGGAAATATATAATCACATGACATTGCGCGAGGAACTGAAAAAAAAAGGTCACTCAT
This sequence comes from Desulfobacterales bacterium, assembly GCA_011049715.1. Taxonomy (GTDB): domain Bacteria; phylum Desulfobacterota; class Desulfobacteria; order Desulfobacterales; family UBA2156; genus UBA2156. The sequence goes on along the minus strand of DRHF01000035.1, from coordinate 13,148 downwards.
TCAGAACCAAGTCAGATGTCGAATCCATACTACACGCCTATGAAGAGTATGGAGAGGATTGCTCGAAAAAGTTAAATGGCATGTTCGCCTATATCATCTGGGACCAAAAGAAAAATCTTCTGCTTGCATCGAGAGATCATATCGGAATCAAACCGTTTTACTATTATTTTGATCAGAAACGACTGATCTGCGCTTCTGAACTCAAATCCATTTTGCAGATAGAAGGCATCCCTCGAGCAATCGATTTTCAGGCACTGGATAACTATTTAACCTTTGAATATATTCCGGGGCCGCTCACGATCTTTGAAAAGATTAAGAAACTGCTGCCGGGTCACACCATGATCATGCGAAATGGAAATATTTCCATCAAACAATATTGGCGCATCAGGAATAATCATTTTCACCATGATCTCATCGAATCCAAAAGATCTATCCGGGAACTGCTTCAAGACTCGGTTAAAATTCAGCTTATGAGTGATGTGCCTCTTGGGGTGTTTCTTAGTGGAGGAATCGATTCTAGCATCATTGTCGCACTCATGGCACAGGAAATGAATCAACCGGTTAAAACGTTTTCCATCGGATTTGAAGATTCAACATATAACGAATTGGAGTATACCAGACTCATCGCTAAAAAATATAATACCGAACACCATGAATTTATCGTTAAACCGGATGCCGTGAGTTTGACCGAAAAACTGCTGGATTACTTGGATGAACCGCTTGGCGATTTTTCCATCTTTCCGACATATCTGGTGTCAAAAATGGCCCATAAATATGTGAAGGTGGCTTTGTCGGGAGATGGCGGAGATGAACTCTTTGCTGGATATGATACATACCTCGCTGATAAAATGGCCACTTATTATACCAAGTTGCCTGAAATGCTTAAGGATGGTATTATAGCGAAACTTTTTGAATCGATCCGGCCGTCATCGAAAAAAAAAGGGTTCATCAACCGGACAAAACGGTTTCTTGAAGGGATGCAGTTACCGCATAACCTCCATCATACGCGATGGATGGTCTTTTTAAAGCATGCTGAAAAGGAGCTTCTCTATACGCCGGAATTAAGGATGAGCAACTCCATGGATGAAGAATATCAGTTTATTTATCGATATTTCGATGAAGCGATGGATTACGATCAAGGTGATACATTAAATCAACAGCTTTATGTGGATCTTAAAACGTATCTTCCGGATAATATACTGGTGAAGGTGGATCGAATGAGTATGTCAACATCTTTGGAAACGCGGGTCCCATTTTTGGATTATCGATTCGTTGAACTGATTTCATCCTTTCCGGGACATTTAAAACAAAAAGGCCTGAAAACCAAATGGATATTAAAACAAGCCATGAAGGATCTTTTGCCTCAAGAGATATTAACCCGAGGAAAAGAGGGTTTTAGCATCCCAATTAAGAACTGGCTGCAAAACGAGCTTAAACCGATGATGATGGATGTTCTTTCACCCAACAAAATTAAAAGAGAAGGTTTCTTTAATGAAAGATACATTGAGAGATTAAAGGCCGAACATTTAAATGGAACTCAAAACCACAGTCATCGTTTATGGTCGCTGATGGTTTTTGAGATTTGGATGCAAAAATATCTGAATTGAACTTACCCATCCTCCCTGCCTGCCAAAATTCACACCTGGTCAAACTTTTCAGATTCTCTCTGAACCATAAACATAATTTTTACAACAAGGATGAGAAAAATTGCAATGAAATTTCAGCTATTTGTTCCTCCTAAGGGATATGTCGCACAACGTTGGTCAGAAGGCAGTTCGATGCCCGCTTTAGGCATTTTGTATTTGGCAGCCGTTCTCGAGAAAAAAGGGGTTGAAGTTGATGTCGTCCCTGCCGATATTCTTGGATACGACTGGGAAAAGATTGCAAAAAGAATTGAATCATTCAAACCAGAAATAGTTGGTGTTACCACGACTACGGAGAATCGTTTTGACAGTTTTAAACTCATGAAGACTGCCAAAAAGGTAAATCCGAATATTGTCACAGTGCTCGGCGGACCGCATATTTCCATGGCAAAAGAGGACACCATCAATCATATTAAGGAAGTGGATATACTCTGTATTGGAGAGGGGGAAAAAACGATCATCGACCTGGTATCCGCTCTGGAGAACAACGATTCCCTGTCAAAAGTCAGGGGAATATATTTCAGAAATGATAAAGGTGAAGCGGTTTTTACCGGACATAGAAAAATTATAACAAATCTTAACACATTGCCCTTTCCCGCCAGACACCTGATCGAGATGGAGAAATACAATTTTTACATTACGACTCGGGATGGCAAAAGGAGAAAGGCTCAAAATATTATCACCTCTCGGGGGTGTCCATTTAATTGTTATTTTTGCTCAACACCGGTGAATTGGGGGAGAAAGATGCGTGGCAATTCACCTGAAAGGGTTTTAGAAGAAATTGAACATCTTATGGACAGATATGGAGCTGAATACATCTGGTTTTATGATGATACGTTAAATTATAACCCCACCCGACTCCATAAGATCATGGATATGATCATCGATAGACAGCTGGATATTAAATTTACCTGCGAATTGCGAATCGATTTGGTCGATAAACCCCTTCTTGAAAAAATGAAGCAAGCCGGCCTCGAACTTGGATCGTTCGGAATTGAAGCCGGAAACTCCAGGGTCAGACAAGATGTTGTTCGAAAAAAATTCGATATTGACCTGGCATTTCAGTTTCTGAAATGGTCCAAAGAAATCGACTTTATTCCAGGGCCCTTTTTTATTTTTTCACATGACACCGAAACCTGGGAAGAAGCCCAGGAAACCGTTGAAATTATGAAAAAGGTGAAAGCCATTAATCCTCTTACTGATATTTCGACGGCAATCTTGCATGTTTATCCTGGCACCAATCTTGAAACAATCGCTAAAAGGAAAGGGATTCTTCCGGCTGATTTTTCGTGGGCAAAAAAAGACGATATGAAACGTGTTTACGCGCTTCCTGCTGCGCAGGGCATGGTACCGCTTTTCAAGGATAAATTAAATTGGTGGCAGATTGCAGATCTGGTCATGAGCTGGTCATCCACCAGCGAGAAAAAAATATCGAAATCAAAAATTCGGAACTCAATTGTAAATTTAAAAAGCGTGAAAGAACTCTTGATTAATTTTATATTCTTTATTGTTTTATTAAAATATCGGGTAAAAAATATATTTAAAAAATTAGGGTTGTTATAAGTGTCGATCATCACGCGAGATGTGCACGGTTGTCTAAATGATTCTTTTGATCTGATCATCGTCGGAGGTGGTGTTTATGGGATCATGTTGGCGCTTGAGTCCGGGTTTAGAGGTAAGCGCGCCCTTCTTTTAGAGCAAAACGATTTTGCGTCTGCTACCAGTTATAATCATCTTCGTACACTCCATGGAGGGTTACGCTATCTGCAAACATTGGATTTGCCACGCTTCTTTGAATCCGTCCGGGAACGTCAATGGTTTCTCATTTATTTCCCCCAATTGGTAGAAATACTCCCTTGTGTGATGCCTTTGTACAATAAAGGGATACGTCGAAAATCTGTGTTTCGGCTGGCGTTATGGATAAACAACCGGTTATCCACTAATCGGAACATTTCAGTCATCCCGAAAAACAAACTGCCTGATGGATCAATTCTTTCTAAAGAATTAACCGAAAAAACCGTTCCGGAAGTGAACATGAATGGACTTGCCGGAAGCGCTTTATGGTATGACGGCATTGTTATGGAACCCGAACGGCTGTTGATGGAAATTCTACGATGGTCATGCAGCATGGAGGCAAGCGCATTAAATTATGTCCGTGCAGACGGATTGAAAACGAAAAAGGGCCATGTAATCGGTATCGAGGCCGTTGACAGAATATCAGGCAATCGGTTGGAATTTAGAGCTCCGGTAGTCATTAACGCCGCCGGGCCGTGGAACCGGGAAGTGGCCAAAAAATTTGATAAAGATTATCCAATACTGTTTCCAACTTATCTCCTCTTATGGAATCTCTTGTTTAATAAAAAAGCCCTTTCCGATTATTCTTTGGCCGTAACACCGCAACAGGGAACTGGACATATGTATTTCTTTCACAACTGGAAAGGGCGAATGCTTGTCGGTACCGGGCAGGAACCTGTCAAAGATCTACGAAAAAACAATTTTCCAACAAATGAAAATCTCAAATCGTTTATTCATGATCTGAATCTCTCCATACCGTCTTTATCATTGAAAGAAGATGACATTGCTCACGTTTATTATGGATTGCTCCCGGCCGATGCACACAACAATTTGACAAAGCGAGAAGTTGTTTTGAACCACGAACGTAACGGCGGGCCAAAAGGACTATACAGTATATCAGGAATAAAATTTACAACCTCACGTTCGGTAGCTGAAAAGACACTAGATGTCATATTTTCAGAAACGAGACACAGAAAGGATCGACAACCAATGCCACCGAGAGAGGCCAATAGTAAGAGAGGAACTTTTTCATTTGATTGGATGCCTTCATCAAATGATGATGGATGGAAGAAAATCTTGCACCGGATAATCAATGAAGAATCCGTGATACATTTAGATGACCTAATTTACAGAAGAACCAGCCTTGGTGAAAATAAAATGAGACTGCCGCTTATTATTCCTAAAATTCGCGATCTGTTTCAATTCGATAGTCCGCTCTGGGAAGAAGAAGTAAAACGGGTGTACAAGCAATCGCAAAGAAATGAATAAATTCCAACGCTATCTTAAGATGGCTCGAGTGCTTAAGGGTTATCGGCTGAAGCAATCGAAGCTGACATACATGCCCATCAGGCTTTGGATAGAAACGACCAATCATTGCAACCTTAGATGCACCATGTGTCTTAATAAATCAGATAAAATGGGAAAAAGGGGATTCATGGCATTTCCTCTTTTTAAAAAAATCATCGATGAGTCAAAAGGATCTGTCCATAATGTCAATCTCCATCATAGAGGAGAACCCTTGATGCACGATGAATTACCCAAAATGATCCGATATTGTCGAGATAATCATATTGCTTCACAAATACATACAAATGCCACTTTGCTCACAGAAAAAAAAACATATGAAATAATTAATGCCGGGCTAAACGTTATATCTTTTTCGGTCGATGGGTATGATAAGAAATCGTATGAAAGTATCCGTATCGGTGCTTGCTATGAAGAGACGCTCGAAAACATCCGGCGGTTTCTAGTGATCCGAAAACAAATAAAAAAAAGCACGCCCTATACTATTGTCGAAGTAATTGATTTTTTTCAAGATGAAGCGTCGAAAAAGAAAATAATCAAAAAATTTGAAACCATTAAACCGGATAAATTGATCATTAAAAAAGCTCATAATTGGGGGGGGGGATATCAGCCGGCACCGGGTGTGAAAGCATCCTTGCCCAACGCGGATACTCGTTTTTCTTGTACATTTCCATGGTATGCACTCACTATATTTTGGGATGGGACAGTTGTCATTTGCCCGCAGGATTTTTTGGGTCAAAGCAAAGTCGGAGATCTGAAAAACGACACATTAAAGGACATTTGGAATAGTCAGATACAGATCAGCTATAGGAAAAAAATAAAGAAAATGAAGTATAATGAAATCACTTCTTGCCGCGCGTGTGATAGACCTCGACGGCCCCAATTTTTCGGAATTCCGACATCTCATTTGGGCGCTTTTCTAAAAGACAATTTCTAAACCATAAGCACAATAAATAGTTTATTTCACAAAGTGATAAATAAAAATAAAACGATTGGTTTTTCGATAACCGTTGTCTTAATAATCATCGGTTTTTCCTGGTATTATTTAGAAAAAAAAAGTGACTTAATTATTTTGTGTGCTGGAGATAGTTTGACAGCTGATGGCTATCCGAACTGGCTGCAAAAAAGATTTAATGAAAATAAGATCAAGGCGACAGTAATCGATAGGGGAGTCAAGGGACATACATCCGGAGAATATTTGAGATATATGAAAAGAAATAACATATTAAGGGAGAGTGATCCCGATATAATCCTGTTACAACTCGGAACAAATGATGTCAGAATCGATGCAGATTATACACCGACGCAACAATTTATTAATAATATGAATCAGATCATTCTGGAATCAATTCAATACAAAAATTCCAGAGGGAAAAACCCGACAGTACTAATTTCTACTATTTTACCGATTAACGACACCAAGGTGTCGAATTTTAATCAAAAATCTGTTCAGCGAGTGACAGAAGAAATAAACCCGGCTATTGAAAAGCTGGCTGCGAAATGGAATTTACAACTGGTCAATAATTATCAGCTATTTCAGGATCGAAATGAGTTGCTTCCGGGTATTCATCCAACCGAAAAAGGATATAAAGTGATGAGTGAAAATTGGTTTAAGCACTTGTTAAGCATCATAAAAAAAAAGAAGGTTGGAAATACAAGTTAGATCAAAATAATATGTCATGCGTAATTCCCCTCCATATAATACTTAGCGTTCATCCAATTCCTAAGAATAAGAACAATTTTAAAGCAATCCGATTTTATGTCAAAACAACCGGCGTATGATTTTTAACTCGATATTTTTTTTTGCCACACTGTCTATTTTTTTAGCAATTTACTTTGCTATGAAAAAGAAACGGTCTATCAAGGCAAAGGTTGTCACGTTGAGCTACAGTTATTTTTTTTATGGTATGTGGAATCCAGCCTATCTTTTGCTGATTATGACCTCTACCATCATCGATTATTTGGCCGCTATAGGTATTGAGGTCTATCCGGAGAAAAAAAAATTATTTCTTATCGTCAGTTTAACAGTTAATCTCGGGCTTCTTGGGTTTTTCAAATATTTTAATTTTTTCATCGATTCAATCGCGATTCTTGCTAGTTTGCTTGGCTTCACATGGGAACCGCCACTTTTGAAAATTATTTTGCCTATTGGGATATCATTTTATACATTTCAGACTTTGAGCTATACCATTGACGTCTATAGAGGAGAGGTTCCTGCAAAACGCCAATTACTTGATATCGCCTTATTTGTTGCATTTTTCCCTCAGCTTGTTGCCGGTCCTATCGTTCGCGCTAAAAGTTTTCTTCCACAGCTTTCAAAAGAACCAATCATCAGAAAACAAGATATCGCCAACGGCGTTATTTTGATACTCTTCGGACTTTTTTTAAAAGTTGTAATTGCTGACAATGTTGCGTTCCGTGTGAACACCTTATTTAGTAATTGGCAATCGAATGGGATTCCAGAGAACTGGGCAGCCGCCATGTTGTTTGGGGTTCAAATATATGGAGATTTTGCCGGATACTCTCTTATTGCTATTGGTATTGCAAAAATAATGGGATACTATATTCCACGTAACTTTAACGCGCCCTATACTGCTGCGGGTTTTTCCGATTTTTGGCGCCGATGGCACATTTCACTCTCATTATGGCTAAGAGACTATCTCTACATCTCGTTGGGCGGTAACCGCAAAGGAACCCGCAGGACCTATTCAAACATAATGATTACGATGCTTCTGGGCGGACTTTGGCACGGCGCGAGTTTTATGTTCATTTTTTGGGGTGTGCTACATGGCATGTATTTATGCGTTGAGCGGTTGTTAAGAGAATATTTTCGGGAGATCAGTATTGTGAACCGTTGTATGCAAAGGTTGATGCTAGGGTTTGTGATCGTCTTTACCTACTTAATGGTCTCGATTACCTGGATTCCGTTTCGTGCGGTAACTGTAGAGCAAGGTATATCGATGATGAAAGGATTATTTTATGGAAATTCCCATTTCGATAAAAGACTAATAATAGACTTCCTGGTTATCGGGGGTTTGTTTCTTAGCCATTGTGTTTCTCGTAAATATGACTTTTTGAAATGTGTGGAACAAAATAGTACGGTGCGATTCATCACGATAACATTTATTCTGCTTTCTTTTTATTACTATAGTGGCGAAAGAACCGATTTTATTTACTTTCAGTTTTAAAATGATACGTTCAACTATCTGCGCTGCTTTATTAAGCGTTTTGATCATTCTTGCTTTGGAATTGGAATATCGACATTCTGGTGGTTTGCCCTCGGTTATACCTGGAAAAACGGGTTTGGAATTTCAATGGAGAGTCCAACAGGCGCGTGCCGCAAAGATTGTTTATGTCATCGGTGATAGCCGCGTTGATTGGGGATTTGGCGATAGATTGTTTACACAAACGATTAAGAAATTGTATGGACGTGACATTCATGCGGTAAATGCGGGGCTTTCTGCCGGATCGGTTCGAAAAATTACAAGATTTATCCTGGACAATCATCCAGGCAAAGCGCCCGGAATTTTAGTTATCAATTTTAGCCCTGCGAGTTTGTATCATTTCCGTACTTCTCCTGGTAAAGCAGTTCCGAATATCAAACGACAGGATTTTTTTGATCATCGAATCACAAACTATTTGGTTGAAAAGTTGTTTACTTATGGGCGAGGGGCGGCCTTTTTATATCGTCATTTTCAAGAATATCAAAAACGGGGTTATCAGAGAAAATTCGGGTGGTTTTCAAGAACTTTATTCTCCGAGGGCTTTATAAATGCAAAAGGTGGGAACAATGATGGTTCGAAAAGAATTCGAGATGTTTCATTTTATCGGAGAGTTTTTCATAAAATACGCAAGCAAGAGGACTATTATAGAAAACGAAAAGAGGAAACCATCAGGGTTTTGCGTGAGGCGCAAATGTTGGGTTGGCAAGTCATCCTGGTACGTTTTCCAATCGGAGATAAAATGCTGAAATTGGAATTGGAGCTGCCGGATCTTTTTCAACCAGAGCGGATTGCCCAGGAGCTGACAATACAATTTATAGATTACGATGCAGACCCCAGAACCGCAGATCTTCCTTCCGACGAATCTCATCTATTTCCGGATTCAGCCAGAGAAATATCAAATATTCTCGCTCATGACGTATCACAATTATTAGTGTCCGGATCATAGGATCAATTAATAAAACAGCTCACTTTTGGGGCGTTTCTTTTGTTAATCCATGGGTCGACAGAATATAAAATCCTCTGAAACGCGAATCTGTGAATTTAAAACGCAACCGCTGTTTTTTATGCATATTCCAAAAACAGCTGGAATTACCTTTAGGACAATTCTTGAAAACCATTTCGATGCCAACCAAATCTGCCCAGCCTATTACGGAAATGAATTAATCAAAATACCGATAGACGTGCTGGCACATTTTCGTCTTTTTAGGGGACACATATCATTGGGCGAAATGAATGATGCGATGCCGATAAAAAGCATTCATTGCATAACAATGCTACGCGATCCAGTTGAATATACGATTTCTCATTTTGAGCACTTAAAACGCGACAAATCCGGCGTTGCACCAAAAAAGCTTTACGAACGGGTCAGGTCCATGGCCTTTGAAGATTTTATCCGCTCCGTCGACCACGATATATATGCCCATCACCTCTTTAAGAATTTACAAACACGCTACTTGGTCACCGATCAAAACCTTCGATATGAATCGATCGACAACAGAGGGCTTCAAATGGCTAAAGAAGAACTGAGCCATTTTGCATTTTTCGGTCTTCTGGAGGAATTTAAAAAATCAATACAATTGATTTGTCATACATTTGGATGGCATCCATCTGTACCTTTTTATACCCTTAATGCAGCCCCTCATAGGCCCCATTCGCAACAGCTGTCATCAGGCGCTCTTAAAGCCATAAAAACAAACATGGCTTATGACATTGAACTGTATCAGTTTGCAAAGACATTGTTTTTCAAACGTTACACCCGAATGGTGGAGGAATTGTTCGCAGAAAACCGCCCGGTTACCGGAGCAATGGAACATCGCTTTGATCCATTGAGTTCCAAGCATATCGTTAAACGGCTGAAAGCAAATTACGATAACCAATTCAAAGATATTCAGCCATCGGACAAACTAAACATTCAATTTCAGCAAGCGATCAACGGGTCAGGATGGTATCCACCGAAAACAGATGCAGCAGGCAGAACATTCCGATGGACAGGGCCTAATAAAAATTCAACATTAGACATCCCTTTGACGACAAACGACGATCTGACAGTTCAATTCAGAATTATTAAAGCCATGTCTTTTGAGATACTTAAAAGCCTGTCGTTGAGGATTAACGGCCAACCGGTTGAACTTTCGCTCATTATAGGACAAAACAGCGCGTCCATATTTGAAGGCCGAATCCCCCGGTCAATACTTTTCAAAAACCAGCATGTTTCCGAGCTCGTCTTTCATGTCCAGCTGACACTGAAACCGACGAATTGGGGGGAGATATTGTCGTCTGATGTGACATCATTGCCCCATGGTCTGGCATTTGAGTGGCTTAAGATCTTTCCCTTTGAAAAACGGACCGGTCAAAAAAAAACAATCAGAGTTTCGATGAATCAGTTGGAACAGAGGCATGTAAAGGATATTGAAATCTTTGTGTCGATATGGAAGGCAGATCCAAAACGATTTAAAAACGTCAACATCGAACCCCACCAAGCCGGAAACAGTCTTATCGGGTTTTTCGATCATTGTCGCCCCATCGCACAAAACCTGATCCACTGCGCAGGATGGGCGCTGAACCTGAAAACTCGTACACCGGTAAAACGTGTACTGATCGTTAACCAGCATCATGATATCATTGCTGAAGCGACGGTAGATCGCGAACGGGGCGATGTTGCCGAAAATCTTTCGGACCTCCGGCTTTTAAATACCGGATGGTCTGTCTGTTTTAAACGACATCGCCTAAAATACGGACCGAATAAAATATTCGCATTTGCATTTGGTGAAAACGGTCAAGCGGTTCGATTGCCTAACGACCATTACTGGATCAATCTTAAAGCATCGGATTATGTAAATCATCACAAAGCAGGTGCCGGTGAGTTATTAACCAACCGTTCATCGGAAACAGATGAAGCAATAACCATCCACGGGTGGATAGCGACTCGCAATCGTTCCAAACTGCCGGCAGAAGTATTTGTCATGAATCATGAAAAGACTGTGCTCAATTGCATCAAAGTGAAAACTGCCCGATTCCAAGCGCAACGTACCCCATGGAAAATGTCTATTTTAAAAAAGCACCTCTATCCGGGAAACAATATCATCAAAGCCTATGTGTTTTTACCGGATTCGAAAAAAGCCATCAGGCTCCATGGACATTTGATGATCAAACAAGTCCGGATAACTGATGTGATAGAACGGCCGATACATTATTTTGGCTATCTCGACCAAGCCGAAATCGGTGCTCAAGGCAGAACACTTGTGCTTTCCGGTTGGGCCATAGATGCAACCATGCAGGTCCCTGCCGGAGAAGTCATTGTCACCTTAGAAACGATCGGGGGAATCATTGAAAAAGAAAATCAAGACCGATCTAAATTTCCAGACGCCATCGAAGGCCCTGGCTTTAGAGAAGGAGGTAGACGGATTATCGCACATGTAGATGTTGGCGGAAATCGCGACGATATTGTAGCTGCCTATCAAAGCAAAGTGCTGCGCATGTGCGGCTGGTCGGCACGTATCGATTGGCCATCGATCGGAGTAAAACGTGCTGTAGTAAAAGCATATGCTTATTTTCCAAAAGAAACGCGCGCGGTTCGGTTGAACCATGCGTTTGTCATCTCGTCTCCCGAGGATTTGCAAAAAACAATCAAAATTGATAAATCAAACGATATTATTTAACGTTCTTTTGATGAGGCCCATTGGCTCAGACGAGTAATGTATCAGACGAGTAATATAAAGGAGTCGAGATGAAAAAAAAGGAAATATTAACCAAAAAGCCATGGATCCTAATTTCGTTTTTATTTTTAGTTTGTTTTAGTTTGTTTTTATGGTATCTGAACGATCAAAAAAAAAACGTCGCTGCGAATGATAAAAACGATAAAACAGACAAAGCGATTCAAAAAGAAATGGTCTTTGAACCTGAAGGAAGGATCACCTTCCAATCAGACAGAGATGGTGATGCCGACATCTACATTATGGATCCACAGGGAAAAGGGATCATAAAACTTACAGACAATAATGCGTTTGATGGATACCCTAAATGGTCAAGAGATGGAAAAAAAATAAGCTTTGAATCAAATCGAAGCGGCTCATTTCAGATTTATATTATGGATAGCAATGGAAAAAATCAAAAAAAAGTTACAGACGGTCGATTTAATAATAGATACCCGAATTTGTCTCCAGATGGGAAAAAGGTTGCATATCAATCTAGACGAAAAAATGGAGAGCAAATTTACGTGATGGATTTAGAAACCAAAAAAGAATCGGCATTAACCAATTCATGGTATAAAAGTGGCCTTCCAAATTGGTCTTCTGACGGGAAAAAGGTTGCATTTACTGCAAATAAGCTGTTCGGTTGGGGGGTCTATATCATGGATCGTGATGGATCGAACATTCGGGCCTTGGATACGAAAGGGGGCAGCTGCCGTCCGCACTGGTCAAAAGACGGTAAACGGATTGCGTATGTGTCGCAAGAAGCGGACAAAAAAGGTGATATCTGGCTTATAAATCCAGATGGATCTGAAAAAAAACGATTAACAACCGATTCTGTCAACTACGATTATTACCCATCCTGGTCTCGAGACGGAAAATGGATCGTATATGCAAATACTTCTCATAAAAAAAAAGGGAATTGGGAAATCCGCATTATCAATGTAATCAACGGCCAATCGAAGCAAATCACCCACCATCCCGCCCAGGACAAATTTCCGGATTGGTATTGATTATATTCTAGAGCCTTTTCATATTTATTCAAAGATCCCCCTGTCATTATTTATAGAAACAAAACTATGTCTGAACTGCGCGCAGATTCCAATTCTGGTTATTAAGTTAAATAGCTACAATGACAACGACTCTTACTTTGTGGATGCACTTCGGGAAAAGATTGCCAACTGGGAAAAACGCGATACTTATTTCATATACCCGATTAACATATCAAAAAAGCTCACCGACAATCATTATTTTATCTATGATGATCACATTCGTCCCTCTGGCCATCGCATGGTGGCAGAGGTGCTTACTGCAAAATTAAATGAAATTGAGTCAAAAAACATCCAGGCGAACACCTCACCAATGAGATTGAAAAGTGGCGAGAGTTAGATGAAAAGGTCAACAGCTAGCTATTTTGGATTGAGTCTACTGTTATCAATTGGTTTAGTCTGGTATCTCCTGTCTCAAATTGAAATCGATGACTTATTCAACAC
>DRHF01000034.1 GCA_011049715.1 Desulfobacterales bacterium | reverse complement strand
GGCGAGAGGATCTGAGATCGCCTGTCTTGACGACCATCGGTTAGGTCAGGACGAAACGAGAAGCCGAACCATAGCATCCAGCCGACCCGCCTCCGGCCGGTGGCTGATGCGCGCCGTTACACCTTTGATATTCCATACCTAAGGTTTTCATCCTCCAGAAAACCTGACATATCAATATGGTATATGCAATAATTTCATTGATTTAGATAGCTTACATACTCTCATAGTATCTCAGTTGCGACACGATGTCGCGTATTTTGACTGTTCAGCGGAGGTATTAAGCCTTTGTCTGAACCCAGCATTCCGTTGCTGCAATCCTATGGAAGCATGCGCTCAAGGTGCATCCTTGATGGGTATGAAGCCTTCTTGACAATGCGCCGATTGTCTGATAAATGAACACGCCTTATATTGTTTGGTCAGATGAGAAGACAAGCTTATGGAGGGTAATTTTATGGCAGAGAAAGTTATTATTTATGGCAAAAAGGGTTGACCCTTTTCTGAACAGGCCAGGTCGGCCTACGGCAAAGATGCTCAATATATAAACGTGTTGACGGAGAGGGGAAAACTGGAAGAGATGCTTAAATTATCAGACGGAGTGGGTAACGTACCGGTAATCGTGGAGGGAGAAAAGGTGACTATAGGTTATGGCGGCTCATGAGCCGTTTGAGGGCTCATCGTCGGTGAGCACCAGCATCGCCTTTTTAAGGTAAAGAGAAACTCGCTATTGAAAAATACTGACTTGAATATTATCTCCTTAAGCGCATAATATTTCTTTAGTAAGAATCCGTTGAGTTCTGATGTTGTGATAACTGCTGTAGCACTGGTTAATTGAGAGTTTTAAAATCTGTGATCCCTCCATACGATTCGGTATATATCAGTCCTGAAAATTCCTGCGATACTTGATTTTAATCTCAGGTTGACGCCTGCTTGATAATGATGGTAAGTCATTAGAATAATCGAAATTAACGACGACAACTTTACCTGGAGACTATATCATGGAAATCAGTGAATTTAAGGTTTTGCTTAAACCCGTGACCGATCTTGTCTCAAGTATGGAGATAGACGCTAAACTTGCCGAGGAACTAAACCGCCGCTTGCCGCCTGGAGATGAAGCGTTCGATACGATTGAGAAAGCATGCCACGAAGCGATCGCAGATGGATGGATGTGTGCTCACGGTAATGTAGGGCAACGTTGGGGCCGTGTTATTATACCCTGCGAAGAGACAGGAGGACTAAGCGTCGACGTAGTGGATTTGATCGATTTAGCGGGACCGCGTCATAGCCACCCTGGCGGCGAGGTCTGTATGGTTATGCCGATCACTCCAGAAGCCCAATTTGATGGTACGTCTCGCGGCTGGTGCGTATTTGAACCTGGATCCGCACACAACCCAACGGTAACCAATGGGGAAGCCCTAATCCTGTATATGTTACCGGACGGCAAAATTGATTTTACAGATAAAAAGTAGCCGCTGCAGCATAGGCGTTTAGATCTAAAATCACTCAGAAAATTTTTCAATATGAGATACGTTGCATGTATCCATTTGATATATGAAATAATTTCAATGATTTCGATACCTTTGATTATCTCATAGTATCTCAGTTCCGCGATATATGGTTTTCTGACAAAAACTTTTAAGATACCGCAAAAACATCATCCAGAAATAAACCGCAAAATCTTGTTTATCCACACAATTGACATTGAACCATAATTAAGATATTTTCTGTTTAACCATCTAAAGTTCTTTTGTTTTTCCTCTCAACATTTTCTATCAGAAAATTACAGGAGGTGAAAAATGAAATGCCCTAAGTGCCAAGCAGACAATAAATCGGAGGCCAAGTTTTGCCGTAAATGTGGGGAAAAGTTTTTACAGATCTGTCCTAAATGCGGCGCTGAAAACTTACCTGGTGATAATTTTTGTGACCAGTGTGGTCATAATCTGGAAGAACCACAAAAAGCACCTCCTGAAGACCTCTCTTTTGATGAAAAACTAAACAAAATTCAGAAATACCTCCCCAAGGGACTAACCGAGAAGATCTTAGCCCAAAGAGACAGAATTGAAGGTGAACGGAAACAGGTCACCGTGATGTTCTGCGACATGGAGGGGTTTACGTATCTTGCTGAAAAACTTGGTCCAGAAGAAGCCTACAGCATAATGGATCAGGTTTACGAGATTCTCATCCACAAAGTCCACGATTATGAGGGCACGGTCAACGGAATGACCGGCGATGGCATTATGGCCCTTTTCGGGGCTCCCATTGCTCTGGAGGATGCACCTCAACGAGCGATTCGCTCAGCCTATGCCATTCACAGGGAAATGTCTCGATTCAACGACAGAATGAAGCAAGAGAAAGAAAATCTCCCGCCTCTTAAAATGCGGATCGGCATTCATACCGGGCCGGTGGTTGTTGGCACACTGGGTAATGACTTAAGAGTGGAGTTCAAAGCGGTGGGGGATACGGTTAATTTGGCTTCCAGAGTGGAGGGACTGGCAGAACCAGGAACAACCTACATAACAGAGGATACATTCAAACTTACTGAAGGGCTCTTTCGGTTTGAAGCTCTTGGAGAAAGGGAAATTAAAGGCAAGCAATTGCCTATCCAAATCTATCGGGTGATTGCTCCCAGCACCAGTAGAACTCGATTTGACGTCAGTGCTGAGAGAGGGCTTACTTCCTTTGTAGGAAGGGAAAGAGAGCTTGAGCTTCTGCTCGATGGTTTTGAGCGATCTAAGGCCGGTAGGGGTCAGGCATTTTCCATTATGGCTGAAGCCGGGGTTGGCAAATCCAGGCTTTTATATGAGTTCAGAAAGGCTGTTGCCAGTGAGGATGTAACTTTTATGGAAGGCAAGTGCCTTTCTTATAGCCGAGGTATGGCGTATCATCCGGTTATCGACATCGTGAAATCCAACTTTGATATCAAAGAGGATGATGGGGATGTTGAAATCAGAGAAAAGCTCAAACGGGGTCTGAATATTATAGGTGTCGATGAGGCTTCAACCCTGCCGTATCTCTTGGAACTTTTATCAGTTGAAGAGAGTGGTATCGACACGAGATCCTTGAGCCCTGAAGCCAAAAAGGATCGCATCATCGGGGCTTTAAATCGAATGTCCCTCAAGGGTTCGCAGATAAGGCCCTTGATCATGGCCATTGAGGATCTTCACTGGATTGATAAGAGTTCAGAGGATGTATTGAAAGACCTTTTGGATAGCATAACCGGTGCAAGGGTATTTCTGATATTCACTTATAGGCCTGAGTATGTGCACACCTGGCGGGCAAAATCGTATCACAGTCAGGTGAATCTTAACCGGCTATCAAATCGGGAAAGCCTCATGATGGCCAGTCACCTTTTGGATACAGTGGAAATCCACGGAGATCTTGAGGACTTCATCCTTGAGAAAACCGAAGGCGTGCCCTTTTTCATTGAGGAGTTCATAAGATCGCTTAAAGATCTGAAGATCATCGAGAGAAAGGGCAACCAATATCTTTTTGCCAAAGATTTTCCGGAGATGATCATCCCATCAACGATTCAAAATGTGATTATGGCCCGGGTGGATACTTTACCGGAAGGGGCAAAGGAGGTGATTCAAACCGGGTCGGTCATTGAAAGGGAATTTAGTTATGAATTGATAAAGCGAGTGACGGGACTTTCCGAACAGGAACTTCTGTCCCGTTTGTCTATTTTAAAGGATTCAGAGCTTCTTTTTGAAAGGGGCATCTACCCTGATACCATATATATTTTCAAACATGCCCTGACCCGTGAAGTAGTCTATGATTCGATATTAACCCGGAGAAGAGAGGAGCTTCATGGAGATATAGGTAATGCAATTGAGGAGATATACAAAGAAAGTATCGATGAATATTACGGGGTGTTAGCCGAGCATTATATTGACAGTAAGAATTATGAGAAGGGGGCTGATTACTCAAAATTAGCGGAAAGGAAGGCCGAGAAAGCTGCATCATTAAATGATGCAAT
This sequence comes from Desulfobacterales bacterium, assembly GCA_011049715.1. Lineage (GTDB taxonomy): Bacteria > Desulfobacterota > Desulfobacteria > Desulfobacterales > UBA2156 > UBA2156. The sequence continues at coordinate 6,563 of DRHF01000034.1, read as the reverse complement.
TTCATATGCCAAAAAAAGAATATCTTGTCTTGAGAAATTACCTGTAGATGATGATGTGGAAAAGAAGCTCATCAGTGCAAGGACGGTGCTTGGCCTTTATTATACTCAATTGATGCTGCCTGTTAAGGCAAAAGCGGCTGTTGATCCGATAATTGATCTGGCAATCAAACACAATTACAAAAGGAGAATCTCTCAGATAAATGTCATACTAGGTTGCTATTATCATTCTGTTAATGAAGATTATCCCAAGGCACTGGAATACTATGAGAAAGCACTAAAGATCGGAGAAGAGTTAAATGATATTCTTACTATAGTTTTAGCAAATAATAACATGGGACACTGTCTATCTACCAACGGTGAATTTGAAAAAGCGCTTCCTTTTTATGAAAAGGCATTGGAAATCAACGTGATGGCAAATGTCCTTTGGGGAATAGTAGCCTTGAAAACAAATATAGCATGTTGGGTTTATTGCCGCCTGGGAAATGTTGAACTTGCTTATCAAACCGGCCTGGAGGCCTTACAGATAGCCAATGAAAGTGGTGATATATTTTCAAAGGGAAATGCAAATTTTGCCCTTGGTCTTTCTTCTTATTTAAAGGGTTGTTTAAAAGAAGCGGAAGAACATCTTTTGAAGTCAGTTGATTTATTTCAAAAAAGCAATCAGTTAGCTTTAGCAGAAGCTGCAAATTCTTATTTGAGCGCCATCTACTTGGACATGGGAGAGTATGAAACATCGCAAAAACATGATGAAAGAGCAATCTCTTTTTGGCAACAGAGTAGTATGGGATCATCCTATATCATGTGGAATAAAATTTCCATAGAATTGGCAAAGGTAATGAACAATGAGAAAGATATAAACCTGAATGAGATATTTAAATGGCATGGAGATATCAAAAATAAAGTGACCGATGGAATGAGTGCAAATCTTGTCGGTACAATTCTATTACATATTGATAATCAGCACATATCAGAAGCTGAAGATTGGATTAAGAAATCCATCGAAGCACATAATAAATATGGTATGAGATGGTATTTAGCCAAAGATTATGCCCTGTATGCAGATTTGTTTAAACGAAAAGGCGAACTTCCGAAAGCCCAAGAAAACCTGAACAAGGCAATCGAAATCTTCACTGATTGCGGAGCCGATGGATGGGTGGATAAATATGAGAAGGAATTGGCTTCACTTTCATGAAAAGCACCCCTCAGAAAACCTATTTCATGTGGTCATACCGCTCCATTGCAAACGGAATGTTACAGCTAAAAAACCAACTATCTCAGATCCCTATTTTGTGCAGATATTCCATACGTATCTTCAAAATTTCCAACCCTTCAAAACCTGAGATATCATATAATTGACATTGAACCATAATTAAGTTATTTCCCAATTAACCATCCAAAGTTCTTTTGTTTTTCCTCTCAACATTTTCTATCAGAAAAATTTCCGGAGGAGACAAAATGAAATGTCCGAAGTGCCAGCATGAAAATCCTGATGAAGCTGTGTTCTGTGGTAGTTGCGGTGCAAAGCTTTCACTAGTTTGTCCTCAATGTGGCGCTGAAAATCCACCCATGAATAAATTTTGTATGAAATGCGGCCTCAACTTGACTATTCCTTCAGAGCCAGCCATCAAAGACCTTTCACTTGATGAGAAGCTTGAAAAAATTCAAAAGTACCTTCCTAAAGGCATTACTGAGAAAATCTTAGCGCAAAGGGATAGAATCGAAGGTGAGCGTAAGCAGGTTACGGGAACCCAACAGGGTCGCATCTTAATTAATAATTCTTTAATGCGATACGTCGGATCTTTGCTATCAGCTTGTCTGTGTTTTTCGATTTTGCCTTTTGTTTTTCCATTTGACCTCCTTTACAATTCTTTAGGTTTACAGTTCACAAACTGACAAAACTCCCACTTATCGGCGTCTCTTGAACGATCTCAGAGGCCTTTGAAAAATGTAGATTTTTGCTCAAGTTCAAGTCGAAGATTTCGGACTTTGAGCGGGAGAATGCGATCCGCCCAAGGCGGATTAACCGCCTCCCGCTTCTTTCACGGGGCCGTCCCGGCCCTTCAATCTGAAATCTCTATCCTTCATTCCACTATTCTCCTACTCGGCCAAGAAGAAAAAGTTTTTCGCTTGAAAAGACCATTTAAATGAGCTATTAAAGGTACTGTAAAAATACCATTTTTTTTGTCGGTCATCAACAGCCTTTATCCTTTTCCTTGACAAAATTAAAATAACCATTATAATGACCATATAAGTGAAAGCTTCAAGGAGGTTGAACATGCTGACAATTCAAGACTACATTCCGGTCACAAAGGCAAAAATTAAGCTTCTAGACATCATCAGAAAAATTGAAAGCACTGACAACACTATTGCGATTACGAAAAATGGTGTTCCGGAAGCGGTTCTTCTAAGCATGAATAAGTTCGAAGGTCTTGTGGAAACGCTGGAGATTCTTTCTGATGAAAAGGTGATGAAATCAATACGAAAATCTATTAAAGAAGCCCGTGAGGGAAAGTGGGTTGATTACGATAAGGTTTTTGGTGAATGAAAAAATGGAAAATACGATTTACGCCGGAATCGTCACGATTATTATCAAAACTTCATCCGGATAATAAAGGACAGGTCAAACAGGCCCTGACTGAACTTCGGCAAAATCCATTCACTGGAAAAGATTTGCAGGAGGAACTGTCCGGATTTAAATCGCTCAGATTGAAACAATATCGAATTATTTACAATATCAATGAAGAAGAAAATTTTATCCAGATCTACCACATCGGTCAAAGAAGAGACGTCTACGAACAATTCAGGCGTTTACTGATCGAACTTCAAAAATCCTAAGAATCCCGTCAATCTTGCCTAAAGAAGTTTAAAAATTAAGTCTCGTCTTTTCCTTTAACCAATCCGGAGGACTCGATGATTTGATCAAAAGCTATTTTCGCGTATGGCGTGAGTCTATTTTCCGGTTCAACTGCAGAAAATTTTTGGAGTATTTAGAAGGAAAATGATAAAGTTTTTCGCTTGACAAGACCATTTAAATGAGCTATTAAAGGTACTGTAAAAATACCATATAAAGGAGTTGCACCATGCTTACCAAAATCCATGCATCCTATACGGCCAGCATCACAGAGCTAAAGAAAAATCCACAAGCCCTTATCAACGATGCACACGGTGAAGCGATTGCGCTGCTCAACCGAAACAAGCCAACCGCTTATATCATTCCGGCAGAAACCTACGAGAAGCTGATGGATCTGGCAGAAGATTTAGAGTTTGGGCAAATCATCGAGGAACGCAAAGCTGAAAAAGCAGACGCTGTTGAGATTAGCTTGGATGAGCTATAAGCTGAAAATCCTGCCCAGCGCCCTGAAAGAATGGCGCAAACTGGCACCAGAGATGAAAGAGCAATTCAAATCGCATTTGAGCCGTAGGCTTGAAAACCCCCATATCGATAACGCAAGGATCAGAGGCTATAACCATCATTACAGGATCAAGCTCAGGGCCGCAGGCTATCGGCTGGTTTACGAGGTCGAAGAAAAAGCGATCACCGTTTACGTGATATGCGTTGGCCGAATGGACACGATTTATAAAATACTTAAAAAGTGCAAACCAAAAATAACCGAGTAATTAAAATGATAGAAAAAATCACATCAGGTGGCCAACCAGCGCCGAATTTTAAATGAGTTGTTTTTCAATTTCATATGTCAAGAATGAAGATTTATCCCGTTAAATTTTTACCCCGTGAAATGCGACGCATATTTCACTGGGGTGAAAACCATTTAAATGGGACACGACCCCGTTTTTTTTACTGAAATCGCTTTTCATTTACCAGAAATCCAACGCAGACATCGTCGACTGTATTCTGGCTGCCCTTTCCACCCCTGACATAGTCGTTGTTTCATTTGACAAGGATTTTGAAAAACTGAACGCATTTAGAGAAACGCTGTAGCTGAAACAGATTTCACAGAATCCCCAACCCCCGACACCTAATACCTGAACAGTCAATGGCCGACTTGATCTTCTGTCTTCTTTCCTCTGCCTCATTGCCTCTTTTTTGCAAAACCTCAAATCTAAAATCCGTTGTCCCTGACCCTTTGCCCTGTTATCTGTGTTTTCTTGACATTCCTTTTTTAAATAATATAGTATATTCTGAATATACGAAAGTAAGGAGATAAGGTAATGATTTCAAAAATGACAACCAAGAATCAGATTACGATACCTAAAAAAATTATAAATCAGATCCCGGATGCTAAATATTTTGACGTTGAACTCAAAGATGGTGTCGTATTGTTAAAGCCACTGACTTTTTATGATACTGACTTGAGAGAAATTAGAGCCAAATTGAAAAGACTTGGATTGAAATCAAATTCTGTTACTGAAGCAGTTGCTTGGGCACGGTCTAAATAATGCGAGTTGTCATCGATACAAATGTAGTGATATCTGCACTCCTTTTTGGTGGAGATTTGGAATATATCATCAATTTATGGAAAAGCAGAAAAATCATACCTGATGCTACAAAAGAAATCATCGATGAATATTTACGTGTATTGGCTTATCCTAAGTTCAAGCTGATACCCAAAGAGATTGAATTCCTTTTATACCGCGAAATTGTTCCTTTCTTTGAGATTGTCGAGGTTAAATCGGACAAAAAAATCGTGAAGAGCGATCCTTCAGACGATAAATTTATCCATTGTGCAGAGGCGGGTAAAGCTGAATTCATCATTTCTGGAGATCAACACCTAATCAATCTTGGACAGTACGGAAAAATTGCAATCTTCAAAGCCAAGGAGTTTTTGGTTAAATTCAAACTATAGGTGTAAGATAGACCCTGCCCCTTAACACATCGTTCGATGAAATATTTTTGTCGCTAGCGACTCCACAACTTCAAACTTTAGTCACTTGAAATTTTCCCTACGTGCTCTCTCCTTTTCAAGTAACCGGACCGAAACAGCGAGTGTATTCCCCGTCCTGCTTGAAAGCAGGACTGTAGGGCTAGCGAGCGAATTTTAAAATAAGTCAATTTCCTTATCGGTGGCTGCGAAGCACTGCCGGTGGGCAGAACTTCCCTGTAAGCTTGTCGAAGTGAAGCAAAGGTCCCGACATCCGGGGCTGCGGGGTTCTTCAATCCCAATATGTATTGGGGATGGAGATCAAACAGCAATCATACTGCGGCAACAGACGACTTGGATTCAGATATTGGATACCGGTCGTATTGTCAAGACGGAATTTTGCGATAAATTGGCTAAAAATTCGAGATTTTGGGCGTAAGAAACCTGTATTCCCTAGTGTGGTTTTTCCGCCTTCGCTGCCGGCTACGACGTGACTTCGTAAAAATAGGCCTCCGCCGGCTCCTGGACACTTATCCGGAAATTTTGTTCATATTTTCCAATGTCCTTTATCCCTTTCGACCCAGTTTTTCTTTTTTCTCCATGTAAATTTCTTCCTTTTGACATAAGTCAATTCAACTTCTATACGATGGGTTATAATATACTGAATTTGATTTGATCATATTTTATCAGTTTTAACTATATTTCAAAGAGGAAAAGAAAATGAGTAAGAGAATATATATTGATGAAGACGAATGCATCGGCTGCGGGTCATGTGAGGAGATCTGCCCTGAAGTTTTCAAGCTCAATGAAGAGACAGACAAGGCGGAGGTCATTAAACCGGAAGGCGGCCCGGAAGAGCTTATTGAAGAAGCAATAGAGACATGCCCGGTGGATTGTATCTATCGGGCGGATTGATCAAAAACGAAATTTTTATCCATGGATGAACAGGAACTTTTCCATCAGTCGAAATGGGGAGGTATTTGCCAAATTTAATGAGGCAAATGAAAAAATCAGATATCCTCTTTCAAAATATGAAGAGTTTATACTAATGAGGCCATATATATTTAGACCCGAGCGCCGAGCAGGATATTGAATCGGTCGGCGGCTCAAACTCAGGTCAAAGCGGGTGTAAAACCGGAACTCGGCCGGTCTGTATATATAATAACCGGGTCATTCGTCTTAAGACGCTTGAAAACAAGGCCTCGGAAGGTTCCGGCTAAACGCCCGCTAAGACCTTCAAACAGCGACCCGGCTGCCGATTAAAAACCCTGCCCGGCTTTGCAGATAAATCCATAGGGAAATGGCAACGGATGTCTAAATAATAACGCACTCGTTAGTAATTGAGCAGGAGGTGTGAGAAGATGCAAGAGATAATTAAAGCGAATATAAAAGAATTAAAGTCTTTTGATGAGAGAAAGTTTAACCCCAAAGCTTTATATCAAACCGATAATATCAAAGTGATTGCAGCCTATTTTAAACCGGGACAGTTTATTCCAGTTCATACTCCTGGAGTGGATGTGGTCATTTGTGTTCTTGAAGGAGAGGCAGAGATTGTAGCTGGAGAGGAGAAATTTGTTGCTAAAAAGAATGATTTGATTGTTGTGCCAAAAGGCATAAAAAGAGGAGTTAAGGCGTTGACGGAGCTTAGTCTTTTACATGTTGTTCAGCCTGCGCCGTCAGAAAAAGACCACGTCGAGGTCCATCAGAAGATTGCCACGGGAAAATTTGAGTAGGTCATTAATC
>DRHF01000033.1 GCA_011049715.1 Desulfobacterales bacterium | reverse complement strand
TGACCGGTGAGCCCGCATCCATCCAGCAAAAGGCGATCATGGAAATCTTTCGCCTGGAAGCGCTTTTGGCCACCTGCTCCACCCGGGAAAAGGACTTTGTCCTTGGCGGGTTTAAAGTGGACAGTCTAACCCAAATCCCGGGGCAGATACTGGTGACCCATCTCAAGTACAAAGGCATACACTTGAACGCTAAAAAATTCTTCGAAAATAAACAGTTCCAATACTTTGTAAGCGCATATTGAGGAGGTGAATCATGAGAGTTGGATTTATGAATGCAGGGCATGAAGCTGTGAGTTCTCGATTAATGTGGGTTTTAAAAATACTCATATATATGACCACCGTTATTTTGGGAATGATGGTCACTTACTATTTCTTTCCGCAGAACGGGCTGACATTTTTAAAGGAGCTCTCAATCTGGGATAAGATTGCCGTACTATACCACCGCATTGGTGATGTATCGTTGGGCCTTTTCCCTTTGACAATATACCTTGTTTTTTTACTTACTCAGGACATGTTAAACCATTTGGGAGTTACTTCAAAACCGGCTTCCAGAAGAGGGTATTACCTGCTCCTTTTTGCCGCGCCAAATCTAGGACTTCTTGGGACTTTTATTTCACTGGGGAATGCATTCAACGGAATGGACATCGGCCAGGGTCTTCAAAATGCACTCGCTGTTTTAGGAGTGGATATTGGGCAGGCCCTTGATTCAACGAAATATGGAATTAGCCTGGCCATTATCACCTATCCGGCCCTGTTGTTTATCAATAAAGATAAATCTGAAGATGATAGTGAGGTTTAGTGATGAAAATTCCGGGCATGCCTGTTTCTCTTACTGAAATCGGTTTTGTGTTATCCATCATGTTTTTGGTTACCTTCCTCATGGCATTGACACATGCCAATGACGATCTTGAAAGAAATCTGCCGGCTATCGATTTAATCGAATCCAAAATATCTAATGATACCGGTTTGACAAAGAAAGATTTGATGTATGTTACGATCAAGAAGGGAAAAGAGGTTGGAGCTCAAATCTTTTTTGACAGCAAAGAAGTGGGTCTTAAAGGATTGACAGAGGTCCTCCGTTCGGAAAAACCCAAGGAGGTTTCTCTCAGGGTAGACAGCAAGGTGGCCCATGGCCTTGTCATGAAGGTGATGTTAATCTGTAAAAAGAACAAAATCAGACGGGTGTCGTTTGCCTATAAGGAAACAAAATGACAAAAAAGGATCGGTCGGAAAATTAGATGGATGCTTCCACCACAAAGCAAAAATTCCCGTCCTATTTAAAGATCTCATTATGAAGCTTTTGATTTGTACAGACAATTTGAGAAAAACCATTCTTGTTATACTTATCTTTTTGGGTGTTTTGTATCTGATTGCATTTCAACCATTGGCTTCACCCAAAAAAAACGTTCAGAAGGACCCCAAGTCAAAGGATTCTGATAAGCTGTATATTTCGTTGCGTGTTCTGCCAAATCCGGAAAAAAAAACACCAGAGAAAAAACCAGTGAAGAGACCGAAAAAAAGGATCAAAAAGAAGGTCGACCCGCATTACAAATATACCCGGAGCAAGTCCTACATTAACAAAGGGAGAGCATCTTTGGGGAAAAAAGGTCAAAAAATCGGGTCCTTTCCCGAGATAAAAGCCAATTATCGAAAGCATCTCGGGATCAACGGGTATTTAACCGCCATGGAACGCCTGGGCGGAAGCTTCTACATTCTCAACATGGATACAGGAGATATTGCAGCCCAGATAGACACACGCAACAGAGCCCTTTCTCTAAAGAAAAACCTGAGCGGTTTAAGCCCCAGGTCCAGGCTGATCGAGAATGAACCGACGCTGTTTAAATATATAAAGATCGCTCAGAATGCATTTGGTAACGGAAATTTTGCTGTTATCCTTTTGCTCCCCCTGGAAATTGATCACTATATCATTGGAGCACTCAGTGATACGGCGAATAAAATTGGAGAGGACATTAAAAACTTTTCCACTTTTTATGGCGTTTACGTCATGCGGGGTAGAGACTTGTATCTAGGAATCTACAAAGGAAGGCTTAAGAGTGGCCGCATAAAAAAGCTAAACGTATCTTTACGGCTTACCACTTAAAAATGAAAGGATAGCAGATGATACGGTTTATCTTTAAAGTTTTTCTAATGAGTCTGCTTGCTATCATGATACTCTCTGTTTATCACTTTAAAATCTCAAATCATGATATTAACCGTACACTATCGGCAAGGGTTGTTCATCATCTTTTAGAAAAGACCAGAAATATGATCGTACAATTTCACAGACGGATTGAAAAAAATGAGCCAAGCAGAGCTTCTATTGAGGTTTTGCTAGTGCAGACCGAAAAATTCAAAAAGGTAAATGCGTTATTGCCCAAAACCCACATAAAAATCCCGAACGAGCATTTTGAGGATGCTATTAAGCCCAGCCAAAAAAAGAATAATAACGGTGCAAAAGATCAGTTCAATCAAATTTTTAATACACTTTCCAAATTACAAGAGAGTTGGGGTAACGAAAAGTGAAATATAAAGTAATTATCATTTTGATTTTTCTGATGCTGTTGCCACTGCCGGGATATGCTGCGTGGCTGAGCCAGTTTCTGGAAACCAAAGAGTACGCCACAAATACAATCCGGTATGTAACTACCTTTTACCGAAAACCCAAGGCTCAAAAACGGATTGTTTTCCGCCGTGCCAAGAGGATAACTTCAGTATCGCGAACAGAAGTTTATGAGATTATTCGTCAGGCGAGCCGGAAACATAGAATACATCCTGATTTTATAAAATCGGTTGTTAGTGCAGAGTCGGATTTTAACAACCGTGCATTATCTTCAAAAGGCGCCATGGGCCTCATGCAGCTGATGCCGGCTACATGCAGAGATTTGGGGGTGTCAAACCCTTGGAATCCAAAACAAAATGTGATGGGAGGCACCCGGTATCTCAAATCACTTTTATCTGAGTTTAAAAACCCCCATAAAGCGCTGGCCGCTTACAATTTCGGCCCAAATAATGTGCGACAAAACAAGCGCTGGCCAAAAGAAACCCGAATCTATGTTGCACGAGTCATGAAAAAATACAGAAAGTATAGATCTGCATCAGACTAGATAAACTGAAAGCCCTTTTCGATAATCTGCGAGGTGTTCAGATGAAAAAAATATCTTTCTCGTTGTTATTGGCAATCATCACCGGTGTGACTCTCTTTGGATTATGGGAACGATCTATAGAGATAAAAATGGTTCACCAGTCCAAAACCCTGTTAATGCGTCAGGAAAAGCAGTTACAACAGTTGGTTGTAGAAGCACAAAAAATGGGAGCCATTGGAAATGCGCTGCTATTTATTTTTTTAGACAACCTGACCCATCAGAACAGAAGGGAACTGCACTTTCAACGCCTTATAGAGCAGGCTGCTCAAGACGCTCGCGTTCAGCTGATGTTACTCGATAAAATAATAAACATTAAAAAGCCCGTCAAAAGAAAGATGCTGGCTCTTTGGATAGACAGAAAACGGGAAGATGAGTTCAGAAAAAATATCGCACTGATGCAAAGCGTTCAGCAAGTTCTGAATCCATGGCGCTATGCGGCTATGGAGCTGACAAGCGATCGTTTCAACACCATTATGTAAAATGAGATTAAGGCGATGCCATGACAACAAAAAAGGTAGATGTTCATAATTTAGAAAAAATATCTTTACTCACACCCGAGATGCGAACCCTGTTGGTCCAAAAAGCGGGGGTCGATTCAATAGAAATGCTCATCTCCGTATCCAATGATTCGGTTGGAAAAAGCGACCTCATGAAGCTATTTGGAATAGAACATGATGAAATGGAAAGGATAGTGGAAGAGGCAAAATCTTTATTGAGCAAAGAAGAAGTAACACGCCTCAGCAGCAAGTGGGATCTTCCGTATTACGGCATGCCGCCCTATGCCTACATGACAAAATTCGGGGGGTCTGCCCATTTTGTCGTGTTCAAAAAAGCAGGTCTGCGATTGCTTGCAAAAGCGCTCCGGCACCAACGATCCAATTGGGTAGCTGCGCTTATCGGTCTGTTGATCGGTGTCCTCATATGGTTTGGAGCGACCCGGACAAATATCAATACCAAGTTTGTGGCTAATCTGCCCGATTCTCAACCTGCAAGCCATGATGCGCAAAAACAAGATGAAGCGCTATTGAAAAACGGGTTAAAACCCTTTCCCGAAATCATTTACTTTAAAAAAAACGCCCTCGATTCTATGGATGAATTTCAAGAAGAAAAGCCTATCGATTTTGAAAGTGACCGGATGAAACGCTTATCTTTCAGAGAACAGCTGATGGCAATCAAAGCAAAACTGGAAGAAGCCTTTGAGATCCTGTTTTCATCCTGAAAGCACAGTTGGGAATTAGGATAAGCAACAAACAAACGCAAAAAGGTGACCCGCATGGTATTTGGAGAAAAAATATTGGCAATCGATCCCACTTCGGCGGCAATTTTGGCCGCCGCTCTTCTCATCTGTTTTTTCGGTTTCCATCTGTTTTCGTTTTCCATCCGCATCATCGGATTTTTGCTGGGCACCGGAACCGGTTACACCCTTTCCGGCTGGCTCCCGGCAGTTGCCCAAAAGCCCTTTCCCCCTTTTTGGGATCCATGGGTCATAGTGGGGATGACCCTTTTTTTTGGTATTCTGGGAATTGCTTTGATTAAAACGGCGCTTAAGGCCGCGCTCTTTGTCGGCGGGTTTTTGTCCGGGCTGCTCGTCTTTACCCTCATCACCGGCCCTTCTTTGGATGAAGCTCAGGTTTACGGTGTTTACTGGCTGGTAAAGCAGATTTCGATCTGGTCAATTCTCGCCGGTGTTCTGTTCGGTGCGGCCTTTGTCTTTTTCGAAAAAGGCTTTATTGTGCTCTACACCGCTGCAGCTGGCGCCTATGTTGCAGCCATCCAGCTGCACGCCGACTCGCTGCTTTTTGTTTTCATGCTTGTCACCGGAATGGTAGTTCAGTTTTGGTTGAGCAAAGGCGCATATGTCAAGAATCTTCAGATCATTTCTCCCGCCGATCGCACCTAGTTCCGGCTTTGCTATTCCACTATACTGGCAGCTTCAAAAGGATTAGCATCACTAGGGTTTTATGTGTAAATTTGTTATCTTTTTGTTAGCTATTTGTATTCATAATTGTAAGCCGCAGATAACAAAACTTGTTTTGTCAATCAGGTATTTCCTACTGTTTTCTTTTCCTAACCCCTTTAAATTGAACAACTAATCGAAATCATTTTATCGACTACTGTATCTGGCATGCTGTTTGCACTACTACATGATAGGTCAAAAGAGTCGTTTTTTATCATTTTTAAAAGGAAGGTTAAATGGCACTGACATGGATAGAGATCATGAATTGGATTGCTTATGTCCAGGTCGAAAAGGATTACGAGCAAAAGCAATCAATGTTTTATGGAAGATGGGATGATCAGCATGAGGATGAATATAGTGACTATCCTCAAATCAAAAAAGGAATGACGATATGAATACCAAGATATTTTATTTTTTAAGGCCAACACTTATCGGAGTTCTAATTTTAATTTCGCTATCCGGCTGCACCGTTTATTCAGTTCTTCCGACTACGCTAGGAGAGGTTAAGCACTATGTCCTCGGCCAGGAGCAAAGTTTTTCCTATTCCCTGGAACAGGTCATCACTGCAACTGTCATTGACCTGGATCGGTTGGGCTTTACCATCCACAGGATCGAGCACTTTAATCAAAAAGGGATGATTCAGGCCGGCTTCGGGTCAACGTCGATTGATCTTTTTGTGGAAACCATTACTCCCGGTCTCACCAAGACCACCTGCAAGGTCCTCAGGCACAAAGGGTTGAGAGACTATGCGTCTGAACAGGAACTGTTTCACCGTGTGCGAGAAACTTTAAAACAAAGGCCTAACAAGAGCTGGAAGCAGCTGACAAAACAGATGGTCAGCATCCATCAATCACCGGATGAGGCCTCTTCAGTGATTGGGTACATAGGGGAAGGCGGCAAGGCAAAGCTTGCTCAGGAAGAGGGAGCCTGGGGTAAAATCGTCCTGATGGACAACCACTTTGGCTATGTCCCCATGGACCGCCTAAAGCCGGTGAAGTTATTCAAACAGAAGACAGCGGCTGCTCAGCTGTTAGATGATCCGTTCTAACATTTGTTATTCAGCCATAACATTTCTAAGGCGGAGTATCTGGTCCAATGATAAAGGGTATGTTTACTTATTATGTATAAACAACGAGTTAAAGAAATTCTGGTGTCCCATGGTTATGGTTGGCATCAGATGTGCAGAGTATAATCGCAAAAAACAATAAGGAGGACAGAAGATGCCATCTGTATTGAGAAAACAGGTAACTATGAAACGACAAGTATTGGATTTGGGGATCACGGGGGTCATGCTGATAGTCCTGATTCTGATGGCCGGTTGTGCCAGCCACCAGGTGATGGGTCCTGTGATCGAAGACGACCCTCAGATGGAAATAAAGATGGCTGATTTTCCCCTGTCCTTGATTGTGCCGGATGATTTCAAAGTAACAGACAGGAAAGATCCGGAGCAGCTGATCAAAAAGGGGATCGAACAGTCAGAGAAAGGGCGCCACGGTTATGCGGCAGAGTTTTTTATCATGGCCGCATCTACACCTTCGCCGGAGAACCGGCTTAAAACCAGTGCGCTGTTTGCGGCTGCCAATGAGTATCTCAGGATCGGCAAGCTTCATGCGTTTATCCAGGTAATGGCAGAGATCAATGAAAACCTGGACAAGTTTGCCCGTGTCAGTCTCTCTGACCAGGAGGCCACCTTGATGGCGTTTTACGAGCTGTCCCAAGGGGGAGCCTACCGGTCCGGTCTTCACCCGGAAGCCACCCGCGAAATATTTGAACAACCTAGGGAGGAATAGAATTATGAAACGGTTTAGAAATCAACGAACCAAGGACAATTTGATTGTTTTGTGCCTAACCCTGTTTGTGGTGATGTTATTGGCAAATCCTGTATCTGTTTTTGCGGATGAGACCTCGGGTCGAATTATCAAGGAGATTGTCAAAGAGGTGGATAAGGAGATGACCCGGTTAGAGGAGCGGGTGACGGATTTTTCGGAAAAGTCGGAAGATCTGCAAAACCGCCTTGAGGAGGAGTCCAACACCTTCAAAAAAACAAACGATGAGATGGAGAGGCACAAGATTTTGGCAAACATGCTGGTTATCAGCGCCCAACTAAACGAGCAGGATCTTCAGGAAATCAGCGCCTATAAAGAGACGCTGACCGCTTTGGTGCCCAAGTTGGGACAGCTCAGGGTCGAGATTCGCAAGATCGGGAACATGGGGTTTAAGAAACAGGAGGGGTTTTTAAAATTTCGGGGCCAGATGGTCAATATGATGACCAATTCGGTCCGGATCATGAAAATGCTCCGTCAGGTGACCGTTGATGAGCAGCTGAATCGCGAGCTGATACCGATTGAGAACACCCTGGTCGGGTTATACAAGATGTACGCATCATCCCTTCGTCCAGGTCCTGCTTCATATGCCCAGGTTGAAGAAAGTATAAAGATTATGGAGTATACCACCGCCCAGCTGAACATTGTTGAAAAGCTTCTGCAGCAAGAGCGGATGCGGCTGAAAGTGGACAACCTGAACCAGATCAGCCGCCTGGCGTTGATGCGGCTTTTCAAGGGGAGATTGAACATGGGGCATCTGACCGAAATACCGCTTCAAAAAATGGACGAGGTGGAGCATCGGTCAGAACTTTACTTCCAGGCGTCAAAGGCTGTCAACGGCGGGGGTATGGGCAGTGGCGGGTCTGTGAGTCGCTCACCGGACAATCAGGCCATTTTGAACCGAATATCAACCGGCGGAAATCTATTTGATCAGTAAAGGGGGATGTCATGGGGAAAAGACTTATGATTGTTGGTATATTGATTATAGTTGTTGCCTTATCCGGAGTGTGTCTGGCTGGAGAGGCAGACCAGGACGGGTTGAAGTACAAGTGGCGGGATGAACATAACCAGCAGGTGGTAAGGCTGATCCGGTATTATCTGACCGGTGAGCCCGCATCCATCCAGCAAAAGGCGATCATGGAAATCTTTCGCCTGGAAGCGCTTTTGGCCACCTGCTCCACCCGGGAAAAGGACTTTGTCCTTGGCGGGTTTAAAGTGGACAGTCTAACCCAAATCCCAGGGCAGATACTGGTGATCCATCTCAAGTACAAAGGCATACGCCTGAACGCCAAAAAATTCTTCGAAAATAAACAGTTCCAATACTTTGTAAGCGCATATTGAGGAGGTGAATCAAATGCAAAGATCGGCGAGATTTAGACATATTTCTTTTTTAACCGTTACCCTGTGTTTTGTTTTAGGTGCTGTTATTGTGGTTTGGGGTTTAAAACAAAACCCGCTCAAAATATTTACGGAACAGAAAGTGATAAAAAAAGAAGGCAGAGCAGAGTCAAGGAAACAACAATTGGTACGAGTATCAGAATCGCTACCAATCGCAGAAAAAGATCCGGAAATGGCGAGCCTGGAGAAACTCGTCAAGGATCGCAATGAAACCCAGTCTAAAATTAACGCTTCAGAAATTGAGGAAACTGACTTGATTTCATCAAACACTGCCCATGCTGAGGGACAAGGCAACAACAAAAACCAGAAATCAGAGAACAATCAGGTCCTAAAAAAGGGAGCGAAGCCTAATATCGATCAAAAAGATCCCGATGCAGTAAAGCATGAAGCAAATGCATCTATGGCTGAAACCGCCAACCCTGCTCATATTCAATCCGAAGCCGCGATCCAAATGGATACGCCAGAAGTTGAAGATAAAACCTCCCTCCCTCAGCCGGTAGAATCTATGGAAAAAGAGGACCATATTGAAGTTTTAGATACACAGGAAACAGAAAACAAGGCCTTAATCGCAAAAAATAAGTGGAAAAAAGAGCAAAAAGAATTGCAGAGAAAAAGACTGGAACAAACAAGAGAGGTCTTCCAGTTACGTATGGAGGCAATGAAATATCTGGAAAACTAGACAGTTTGAACAATAAACAAAAATACCGCTATTGACAATTTTCATAATCAATCAAAGGAAGTAATGATGGGCTTTAAAAAAGAAAAAGCCGTTCTTTTGATACAAAAGAGTGAATTCACGCGGATGGCGAGGTGAGAACGGGTTGAAAAATTTGAGAATGAGGTAATTTTTTAAATGATCTGCAGTCCGAATAAATGATCACTCAGGTTTCGCACTTTAGCCTTGATGAAGCCACGCCTTTGACACACGCCTATGGTGGATTGGGGTATTAAACTTGAGCCATAGTAGAGGGAAACAAAAGAAGCTGAAGAGACAGTTTCCAGAGGTCTCTTCAGCTTCTTAAAATACGGCATAATAACCGAAAGGTCAGTTAATTAGCTGCAACAGCCCGAGTCGATCGGATATCAAAGATCGGTTACAGCACCACCGAGTCTTTAACCGGGTGCGTTTTCAGGTATTCCATGCGGTTCAACCCGTTGATATACGCCTTGGCGCTTGCGGTGATAATGTCGGGATCAGCACCTATCCCAAGGGCGATAAGGCCGTTTTCCTTCAACCGAACCGTTACCTCTCCCTGCGCGTCCGTGCCGCCTGTGATGGCGCTGACCGAAAATCGCAGAAGTTCGGATTCGGTTCCTGCCAACTTGGCAATGCTTTCAAAAACAGCATCAATTGGACCGTTTCCATAGCCTGCCCCCCGGACCGATCTCCCGTTTATCAAGAGTTTAACACTGGCCATCGGTAAAACGGTCGTTCCGCTGCTGACATGCAGATATTCCAGTTGAAAGATATCCTTGGTGCGAAGAATGCTTTCGGTTACGATGACTTCCAGATCTTCATCAACAAGGTTCTTCTTTTTGTCTGAAAGTTCTTTGAATTTTTTAAACACAATTTTTAATTCTTCATCAGAGAGATCGTATCCCAACTCTTTTAATCGGGACCTGAGGGCATGCCTTCCGGAATGTTTCCCGAGAACGAGCTTGTTCGTGCTCAATCCGATGGTTTCAGGTTTCATGATCTCATAGGTCATGGGGTTCTTCAAAACGCCGTCTTGATGTATCCCGGCCTCGTGGGAAAAGGCATTGGCGCCTACAATGGCTTTGTTCGGCTGCACCATAATGCCGGTTATCATGCTGACAAGGCGGCTGGTGGTATATATCTGGTCTGTTTTGATTCCGGTTGTTAGCGGAAAATAATTCGGCCGGGTGTGGAGCGCCATAACTACCTCTTCCAGGGAGGTATTTCCAGCCCTTTCCCCAATCCCGTTGATGGTCACCTCCGCCTGTCTTGCTCCGGCGTTCAGGGCGGCAATCGTATTTGATGTGGCCAAACCCAAGTCATTGTGGCAATGGACGCTCAAGACGGCTTCATGCAGGTTAGGGGTGTGCGCAATGACATATTTGATGAGGTCAGTAAATTCCTCAGGGACGGCGTAACCGACGGTATCAGGGAGGTTGATGGTTGTGGCGCCCGCCCCAACTGCGGCTTCGAAAACTTTGCACAGGAAATCACGATCGCTGCGAGATCCATCTTCAGCCGAAAACTCAACATTTTGCGTCAAAGATTTGGCATACCTTACCGCATCGACCGTTGCCTGTATAACCTCGTCCCGGGACATTTTCAGTTTATATTCCAGATGAATGTCCGAAGTTGCGATAAAGGTGTGTATTCTCGGTTTTGCGGCGTGCTGTATCGCCCCCCACGCCCGGTCGATATCCTCTTTGGAGGTGCGTGCCAAACCAGCGATTTCGGTACTTTTCAATTTTTCTGCTATTTTGGATACGGCGTCGAAATCCCCTTCAGATGCGGCCGGAAAACCGGCTTCTATTATATCGACCCCCAGTTTTTCCAACTGTACGGCCAGTCGCAGCTTTTCTGCCGTATTCATGCTCGCACCTGGAGATTGTTCACCATCTCTTAAGGTCGTATCAAAGATTAATATTCTGTTATCCATTGGTTTACTCCGTTTTTGATTTTTTAAAGTGGGTGATAATTGTTGATGGTATCACCGGATTTTTCACTCAACAACATGTAAAATAAGGAGAAACCGTTAAAGCATGGGCCGCAGGATGTCAGGGTTTCCCGATCCTGCGGCATTAACCATTTGTTCCATTTTTTTAATGGACTCCTTTACCAACCGGATTCAATTTTCCAGAAGGCGATGCTTCTTCTGCTGAAAGTTTGTATTGAAAGCTGTCCGCTAGGGCTTGCCAGCTTGCTTCAATAATATCTTTTGAAACGCCGATAGTATTCCAAACTTGGTCTTGATCCCTTGATTGAATCAAGACACGCACTGTGGATGCGGTTCCCTCGCGGCCATCCATTACCCTTACCTTAAAATCGACCAGGTGCATGGTATCAAGGTTAGGAAAAAATTTATCCAGTGCTTTGCGAAGGGCGTTGTCCAACGCGCTGACCGGTCCGTCCCCTTCCGCCGCTGTGATTTCATGCGTTCCATTGACAGAAATTTTGATTGTTGCGTGGGCCGAACAGGGTTGGTCTTTATTCTTTTCGATTGTTATTCTAAAAGATTCAAGTTCAAACAAGGGTCTAAACTGATCGGTAAACTTTTCCAGTAAAATCCTGAGTGAGCCGTCGGCTGCATCAAACTGATATCCTTCCTGCTCAAGCCGTTTTATCTCTGAAACGATTTTGCGGCTATCATACCCGTTTGTTCCAATCTTTAAACCGAGTTCCTTGACCTTATATTCCACATTGCTTTTGCCGGAAAGATCGGACACCAGAACCCGACGTGCGTTTCCAACCCGTTCGGGATCTATATGTTCGTAAGCCCGGGGAACTTTCGTGATCGCACTCACGTGAACGCCTCCCTTATGGGCAAAAGCGCTTTTTCCGACAAAGGGCTGGGAGCTCAAAGGGATCATGTTGGCTGTTTCGCTTACATACCGGGAGAGCTTTTTTAGTTTTGACAGATTTTCTTCGGCCATGCACGGATATTTCATTTTTAAACAGAGAATCGGTATGATTGAAGTTAAATCTGCATTCCCGCACCGGTCACCATATCCGTTGATGGTGCCCTGGACCATCACGGCGCCTGCCTGTATGGCGGCGATGGAATTTGCAACAGCCAGGCCGCAGTCATTGTGGGTGTGAATCCCCATTTTAACCGAAAGTCCATCAGTTTCCGATCGATCGGTTTTTCGTAAAATGCCACCCACCTCTTTTATAATAGGCTCGATTTCAAAGGTAAGGGTTCCCCCATTTGTATCGCATAAAACAACAGCATCTGCGCCGCCGTCGATTGCAGAGCGCAGGGTCTTCAGAGCATAATCCTTGTTTGCTCTATATCCGTCAAAAAAATGTTCTGCTTCAAAGATAACCTCGCGGTTATATTTTTTTAAAAATTCAACCGTATCACGGATCATCGCAAGATTTTCTTCGAGGGTATTGTTCATGATCTGTTCCACATGCAGATCCCAGCTTTTTCCAAATATGGCCACGACCGGGGTGTCAGCCTCTAAAATCGCTTTTAGGTTGTAATCATCAGAAGGATCGATTCCCCTTTTTCGAGTTGAACCAAAGGCGGTCAAACGGGAACTTTTGAACTTAATATCTTTTGCAAGTTTGAAGAAACGATTGTCTCTGGGACTGGAGCCGGGCCAACCTCCTTCAATGTAATTGATTCCGAGATCATCAAATCGTTCTGCGATCTTGATCTTTTCTTCGGCAGTGAAGTTGATGTTTTCTCCCTGAGTTCCATCTCGGAGGGTGGTGTCGTAAAGTAAAATCGGTTCCATTAAATTCTCTCCCTAACTAGTGTCCATCCACGGTTCCTATAAGGGAAAAAATCCTTTTCCCCTTGGTCCCGAAGTCTAACGTTTATTTCCGGTTTTCGGGTCTGAGTGCCCGAACAGCTTCACCGGTTTTCCACATTTCAGAATTTTTCATTTCGTCGAGTTCTTTTTGCAGCTTTTCGCGGTAGTCCGGAGCGCTGTTGGCCTCAAGAACCCTTTTGGTTTCCTTTCCGGAGAGAACACTTTCATACAGTTGATCAAAAAGCGGAAGGACGGCATCACGGAAACGGGGCGCCCAGTCCAGTGCTCCCCGCTGGGCGGTTGTGCTGCAGTTTCCGAACATCCAGTCCATCCCGCTCTCGGCCACTAGCCGGATAAGACTTTGGGTCAGTTCCTCAACGGTTTCATTAAAGGCTTCACTTGGGCTGTGGCCATTTTTGCGAAGGGTAGTATACTGGGCCTCCATAACGCCGGAAAGGCACCCCAACAAAACGCCCCGCTCCCCGGTCAGATCGCTGTAAACTTCGTTTTCAAATGTTGTTCGGAACAGATAGCCGGACCCGATCGCTATTCCCAGAGCGAGGGTCCTTTCCTTTGCCCTTCCGGTGTAATCCTGAAAAATGGCAAAACTGGAGTTGATGCCGCTGCCGTCCAGAAAATTGGTGCGCACCGTACGACCCGACCCTTTCGGGGCCACGAGGATGACATCGATGTTTTTCGGCGGGATAATACCGGTTTGATCTTTGTATACTATCGAAAAACCATGGGAGAAATAGAGTGCGTCACCCTCATTCAGAAATTTTTTTAATGTCGGCCAAAGGGCAACCTGGCCTGCATCTGAAAGAAGGAATTGCACTACAGTCCCTTTTTCGGCTGCTTCTTCTAGGGGAAAAAGGGTTTTGTCCGGAACAAATCCGTCTGCCACAGCCCGATCCCATGAGGCGGTTCCCTTACGCTGTCCCACGATGACATTGATTCCATTATCCCTTAAATTCAAGGCCTGTCCAGGACCCTGAACGCCGTAGCCAAGTACTGCAACGATTTCATTCTTGAGCAACTCCCTTGCTTTTTCCAAGGTGATTTCCTCAGTGGTGATGACCTCTTCAAGAACACCGCCAAAATCAATTTTTGCCATGATATCCTCCATTGGTTCTGTATTTGTGATTAATAGACCGCATTGAAAAACCTACTTTGTCTCGCGAAACAGGGCAATCACCCCTGTCCGGGCAATTTTTTTGATCCCCAGCGGTTTCAGAAGGTTCAATAGGGCGGACAATTTTCCCTCATCTCCGGTGACTTCAATGATGTAATGCTCCGGTCCAACATCGACGACTTTGCACCGAAAAATATCCACAATTCTCAAGATTTCAGCCCGATTTTCCGTTTTAGCCTTCACACAGATCAGCGCCATTTCTCGTTTCACTGATTTTGGACCGGTCAAATCCCTTAATTTTATGATATTGACAAGCTTGTTGAGTTGCTTCTCAATCTGCTCAACAATAGGTAAATTTGCCATTGTGACGATGGTGATTCTTGAGATATGCGGATCCATGGTTTCTGCTACACAAAGACTTTCTATATTGAATCCCCTTCCGCTGAACAGACCGACGACCCTTGAAAGCACGCCGGGTTTGTTGTCCACTAGCATGGAAATGACATGTTTTTCTTCATTCATAAAAAATTCCTTTTCTTAAAGTGATCGGTTTTGCATTTTTGGTTGCAATCCAATTTCGAGAACTCAACCGGACCTTCGGCTTAAACCAGCAACATTTCGGTGATGGCCGCCCCTGCGGGAACCATGGGATAAACGCTTTCCTCCCTTTCGACCCTGAAATCCATGATGACGGTATCGGTGGAGGAAAGCCCTTTTGAAAGCACGGATTCAACCTCATCCGGTTTAGTCGCACGTAGTCCCACCGCACCATAGGCCTCCGCCAGTTTTACGAAATCGGGTGAATGCTCCAAATTGGTGCAGGCATACTGTTTTTTATAAAAAAGCTCCTGCCATTGTCTCACCATACCTAGATATCCGTTGTTCAAAATGACAATTTTTATCGGAAGACAATATTGAACAGCCGTTGACATCTCCTGGATGTTCATTTGAATGCTCCCGTCCCCCGCAATATCCACTACCAGCTTGTCTGGGCAGGCGATTTGGGCGCCAATAGCGGCCGGCAGGCCGAAACCCATGCAACCGAGACCGCCGGAGGTAATAAAATGTCCCGGACGATCAAAATGATAATATTGGGCGGCCCACATCTGGTTTTGACCGACCTCAGTGGTTACGATGGCCTTTCCCTTTGTCAGCTCATACAGCTTTTCCACGACATATTGCGGTTTGATGATATCTTTTTGATCGTATGCCAAGGGTTTGGTGCTTTTCCATAGTTCTATCTGTTCGAGCCACTTTTTCCTTTTTTTTATGATATCTTTCAGGTTTACCTCTTCGATCAATCGGTTGATGTGTTTGAGCGAAATTTTGCAATCACCCACAACCGGAACTGTCACCGGTATGTTCTTGCGTATTGAAGTCGGATCAATATCGATGTGAACAATTTTTGACTGGGGGGCGAATGTACCGGTCTTTCCGGTCACACGGTCGTCAAAACGAACTCCGACGGCAATGATGAGGTCACAGTCGCCGGTCGACATGTTTGCCCGGTATGTTCCGTGCATCCCGATCATACCGAGCCACAAGGGGTCTGTCCCCGGGAATGCCCCTAAGCCCATCAGGGAGGTTGTCACCGGGATCTTTGTTTTCTTTGCCAGTTTTTTGAGCTCTGCGGATGCACCGGAGAGAATCACTCCACCGCCGGCAAAAAGGATCGGTCTTTTGGCTGTTTTGATCAGCTCGACCACTTTATGCAACTGCTTCATGTTCGGGTTATAGATTGGATTGTACGATTTGAGCTTTGCTTCCCCGGGTGCTTTGTATGTAATCGTTTTGTTTCCCACATCTTTGGGCAGGTCAATCAGCACAGGTCCCGGTCGCCCGGATTTGGCAATGTAAAAGGCTTCCTTGACAGTTTTTGCCAGGTCCTCGGTATGCTTCACCAGATAGTTGTGTTTTGTGCAGGGTCGGGTTATGCCGACAATATCCACTTCTTGAAATGCGTCGTTGCCGATCAGAGGCGTTGGAACCTGACCGGTGATGACGACTACCGGTATGGAGTCCATATAGGCCGATGCAATCCCGGTAACCGTATTGGTTGCGCCGGGTCCTGAGGTCACCAAACAAACACCCACTTTCCCGCTGGCCCTTGCATATGCATCAGCTGCATGGATAGCACCCTGCTCATGACGGACCAGGATGTGCCGTATATCTGTTCGAATAAGGTCGTCATAGAGATCCAACACGACGCCACCTGGATATCCGAAGATCGTATCAACGCCTTCTGATTTGAGTATTTTCAACAGGATTTCCGTACCTTTCAATTTCATAATACCTCTTCCGTAACTAAATTATTTTACGATTGCGCCTTCACTGGCGGAAGATACCATGCGTGCATATCTTGCCATATAGCCAGAAGCAATCTTGGGTTTGGGGGGGGACCACCTGGATAGTCGATCCTTGATCTTTTTTTCTGAAAGCTGGAGGGTAATTTTTTTCTCCGGAATATCGATGGATATGAAATCTCCATCTTCCACAATCGCAATCGGTCCGCCCTGCATCGCCTCTGGTGAAATGTGTCCGATACACGCACCACGGGTGCCGCCTGAGAAACGACCGTCTGTTAAGAGTGCGACATCACCGTCGAGCTCCATCCCGGCGATTGCA
Organism: Desulfobacterales bacterium; assembly: GCA_011049715.1. Taxonomy (GTDB): domain Bacteria; phylum Desulfobacterota; class Desulfobacteria; order Desulfobacterales; family UBA2156; genus UBA2156. The sequence goes on along the minus strand of DRHF01000033.1, from coordinate 5,530 downwards.
GAAGTTGGGGTTAACATTTCGCGCATTCCCGGGCCCCCCATCGGCCCTTCATACCGGATGACAATAACATCTCCTTTTGTGATCTGACCTTCTTTGATAGCGGCACTTGCACCTTCCTCTGAATCAAAAACCCTGGCAGGCCCTTGGTGGCGCAGCATCTCCGCCTTAACTGCCGATTGCTTCACCACACAACCCTCCGGGGCAATATTCCCGAACATCACCGCCAGTCCTCCCTGTTCGTGATAGGGGTTATCCAGCGGGCGAATGACGGCATTGTTGCGTATAGAGACATTCTGGTGGTTTTCACCGACTGTTTTGCCGGTCACGGTGAGGGCATCCTCATTAATCAGATTGCCATCGGAAAGAACCTTGATCACCGCGTTGATCCCTCCGACTTGATCGAGATCTTCCATATGATGGTGGCCGCCCGGGCTGAGGGAGCAGAGGTGGGGTGTGGCTTCGCTGATTTCATTGATCAAGTTAAGGTCGATGTCGATCTGTGCTTCTTTTGCAATTGCCGTGAGGTGGAGGACAGTGTTGGTGGAACATCCTAGGGCCATATCGACTGTCAACGCATTTCGAAACGCTTTTTCCGTCATGATCTGTCTCGGCGTAATCTGTTTTTCCAGCAATCGGACAATTTGTAATCCGGCTTCCTTGGCCAGGCGGATGCGGGCGGCCATGACCGCAGGGATCGTCCCATTGCCGGGAAGACCCATACCGATGGCTTCGGTTAGGCAATTCATGGAGTTGGCGGTAAACATGCCGGCGCAGGACCCGCAGGTTGGGCATGCCGCTTCTTCTATCAGCGCCTGCTCTTCCCTGGTCATCTTGCCCGAGAGTACGGCGCCCACAGATTCAAAGACAGTGATCAGATCTATCTTTTTTTCGCCGTCCTTTCCATGATATTTCCCAGCGAGCATCGGCCCGCCGCTGATGATGATGGCGGGAAGATCGAGGCGAGCGGCGGCCATCATCATACCGGGCACAATTTTATCGCAATTCGGAACCATGACCATGGCATCAAATGCATGGGCCATGGCCATTACTTCGATTGAGTCCGCTATCAGCTCGCGGCTGCCCAAAGAGAAGTTCATGCCGATATGATTCATGGCAATTCCATCACAGACTCCGATGGTTCCAAATTCGATGGGGGTTCCGCCGGCCATGTAGATTCCAGCTTTTACAGCCTCAACAATTTTGTCCAGATGGATATGGCCGGGGACAACAGCATTGGCTGAATTGGCTATGCCGATAAGCGGTCTTTCCAATTCTGCATCCGTATACCCCATAGCCTTAAAGAGGCTGCGGTGGGGTGCTCTTTCAATACCGACTTTGATCCTGTTGCTCCTCACTTGTATTATCTCCTTAAAGGGTCTGTCTTTTCTAAAAAAAAACCGTTATCAAACTTGGGGTTGATAACGGTCTTTTTATTTTATGTTTATCTGCTTACGCCATCATCAACCCCTATCCTCGCAGCAGAGAAGGATACCTACCCCGAGGAGGATAATAATGCCAATAAGGTTATTAGTAGCGATAATTCTATTCATAATCATAACGGTTTAAGAAAATACAAATTAATTTTTAATCCGGAAACTAATAACAACAGCCAAATCGGTTGTCAAGCTTTTTTTATGATTTCGTATAGTTCCTGTCACTCAGCGGCACTTTTTTCTTTATAAGCGCAATCCGGTGTCACGCACGATAGGTATATGCCTTTCCTTTTGGTGGTTTTTTCCACCAGAAAATTTGCGCCGCAATCGGGACATTCTTTTGGAACCGGCTTATTCCATAGGGCAAAGGTACATTTCGGAAACCGATTGCAAGCGTAAAAGATTTTACCCTGTTTTGAAAATTTTTCAATCAGTTGCCCGTCGCAATTTTTCTCAGGGCAGGGGACATCCGTTTCCTGATTCGCCTGTTTTGAATTGACAGATCGTGTGTTTTTACAGTCCGGATAACCCGTACACGCAAGAAATGGGCCGAATTTTCCCTGCTTTAACACCATCGGCTTGCCGCAGTTTTCACAAGTCTCATCTGATATCTTATCTTCGGCCGGTTCAACGGGATGAATTTTTCCTTTTTCATCCCGGGTGTAGTTGCTGCTAAAGGTGCATTCGGGGTATCTGCTGCAAGCGAGGAAATGGCCGTTTTTGCCTACCTTGATATGAAGCTCTTCATTGCATTTGGGGCAGGTAAGACCGGTGGGCAACCCGACGGCCTTTAGACTGATCATTCCCTTTGATGCGGTTTTGAGGTCTGTTTCGAAATTGCTGTAAAAACGGGTCAGAATTTCAAGTGATTCGATTTCTGCGGTTTCTATGCGATCGAGGTTGTCCTCCATTTTTGCGGTAAAATCGACGTCAAACAGAGTTGGGAAGCTGACCACGATGAGGTCGTTTACGATGAAACCAAGTTCGGTGGGCCTGAAATATCCTTTGATAAGATCGACATATGTCTTTTCCCTGATCGTAGAGAGGATCGCAGCATAGGTACTTGGCCGACCGATGCCGTTCTCTTCAAGCTCTTTAATAAGAGATGCTTCTGAAAATCGGGGAGGTGGAAGGGTAAAATGCTGTTTGGGTTCAAGTTTGTTGAGCTTCAGAACCATACCTTCAGAAAGTTCGGGCAGGTTCTCTTTCTTTTTTTTCGTTTCAATTTCATCGTCAGCAGACATATATACGGCCATGAAGCCGAGAAACTGAATAGATGATCCACTTGCGTTGAATAAATAAGTACCGGCCTGTATCGAAATCGATTCCTTGTTTATCAATGCCGGTTTCATCTGGGACGCAATGAATCGTTTCCAGATCAGCTGATATAAAGCAAACTGGTCCTTTGAAAGATGGGGCTCAATTTTTTTGGGGGTATTGAAGACCGAGGTTGGACGGATCGCTTCATGGGCATCCTGAGCTTTTTTTCGATTTTTGAAAAATCTGGGCTTTTCTAGGGTATACCGTTCACCAAATTGTTCGCGGATAAATTCCAGGGCTTCTTCAGCCGCTTCTTTTGCAATTCGGGTTGAGTCGGTACGCATATAGGTAATGAGTCCAAGGGGTTCACCGGGCCCTATGTCGATTCCCTCGTAAAGCTGCTGGGCTACGACCATAGTCTTTTTGGCAGAGAACCTGAGTTTCCAAATGGCCTCCTGTTGGAGTTTGCTGGTGATGAAAGGGGGGAGAGGGTTTTTTTTGGTGGTTTTCCTTAAAACTTTTTTGACCACAAACTTTTCATCGGACAGCTCATTAAAGATGGTGGAGGCGGTTTTTTCATCAGAGATTTTAATCTTCCCGCTTTCTTTTTTTGTCAGTTTTGCCGTGAAAGGAGGAGGAGAACCACTCTCAAGGTGAGCGGTTATTGACCAGTACTCCTCTGGTTCAAAGGCCTGTATGGCCCGCTCTCTTTCGCAAATGATCCGGACAGTGACCGATTGAACACGCCCGGCACTGAGACCGCTTTTTACCTTGCGCCATAGCAATGGCGAAATCTCATATCCAACAAGCCGGTCGAGAATTCGCCGTGTCTGCTGGGCTTCGTACCGGTTTCGATTGAGATTTTCAGGAGATGCGATCGCGCTTTGAATGCCCTCTTTTGTCAATTCATGAAAAAGAACCCTGTAAAACTGTCGCCCTTTTTTTTTCAGCACCTCTGCCGTGTGCCATGCGATCGCTTCGCCTTCGCGATCCGGGTCCGGTGCAAGATAGATATCAGTGGCATCGCCTGCCGCCTTCTTTAATGAAGTAATGATCTTCTGCTTACCGGGAATTGTTTTGTATTTGGGTTTAAACCCTTCCTCGATATCAATTCCCATCTCTTTTTTGGGGAGATCTTTTATGTGTCCAACGGTTGCAACAATATGATAGTCTTGTCCCAGATACTTTCTAATCGTTCTCACTTTTGTGGGAGATTCAACAACAACCAGGGATTTGCTCAACGTCTGTCCTCACTCATCCATTTTGGGTTACGGGTTTCAGGTAGTTTAAAATGTCTGTTCCGCCACATGGCATCTGATCTCAAAATGAACCCTCGCACCGGGTAAAAAGTTTACCGGGGGCCTGTTGTACGATGCCCTGAAGCTCAAGTTTGAGGAGTATGCTGGAAAGCTTACCGGGTTCGATTTCCATTTTTCGAATAAGGTTGTCGATGTGAATAGGGTAGGGTCCAAGTGCTTTAAAAACAAGTGCTTCGTCCAAAGACAGCGGAGGGGCGCTTTCAACCGGTTCGCCTGGATTTGTATCGGGTTCTCCCCCTTGCGGACTCAATAAAACCCGAAGTTCGTCGAGAATATCCTGAGCATGTTCGACCAGTTTAGCACCTTGTTTGATCAGATTATGGGTGCCCGTACTCTTGAATGAATGGATACTACCCGGTACGGCAAAGACTTCTCTATTCTGTTCCGCCGCCAAACGTGCCGTAATGAGGGAACCACTCTTTCGGGTGGCTTCCACGATAACAGTTCCTAAAGAGATTCCGCTGATGATGCGGTTTCTTGCAGGAAAGTGATATGCGTCCGGTTCTGCCAAAAGAGAAAATTCAGAGATTACGGCCCCACTCTCAGCAATTTGGTGGAAGAGATTCCGGTTCTCTGATGGATACACCCGTTCAAGCCCACTGCCGAGAACGGCGATGGTTTTCCCTTTGCCTGCCAGTGCACCCTGATGTGCAGCCGTATCGATCCCTAGAGCCATCCCACTGACGATGGTAATTTTCCGGTAAGCCAGGCCGGTACATAAACGTTGCGTTGTGGAGATGCCGTAGGCGGTCGCATTCCTCGAACCCACAACTGAAATGTTTCGGGTATCGGTTTCAAGACGGCCATAAACATACAGATAAGGCGGGGGATCTGGTATTTGAAGCAGAAGAGCCGGGTAATCCGGGTCTGAAAGGGTGACAATTTTATAGTTTTTTCGTGAAACAAGATCGATTTCCCTTTTGATCTGATCCGATATTTTTTGATGTCGAATCGCAGACACCAGTCCTTGAGACATGCCTTCTACCTGGGAAAGGTCATGTGAAGATGCATTAAAAATGGCATCAGGCGATTGAAAACAGTCCAAAAGCCGCTTGCTCAATAGGTTCCCGATCCCAGGGACATTTTTCAGTGCGAACCAGGGCAGAAGGGATTCCATTATTTTTTCTTTCCGAATTCCTGCCAGGCAATGAGTATGGGACTTGCCACATATATTGAGGAGTAAGTTCCGACCAGGACGCCTACGATCATTGCAAATGCAAAGTCGTGGATAATTCCGCCGCCGAGGACAAACAGTGACACGAGGACGATCAGAGTGGTGACCGAAGTCAATATGGTCCGGCCCAGGGTTTCGTTTACACTTCTGTTGATGATGGTTTGAATGGAATGTTTATGGTATTTTCTCAAGTTTTCCCGGATTCTGTCAAAAATTATGATCGTATCGTTTAAAGAATAGCCGATAATGGCGAGAAGCGCAGCAATAATCGGGAGGGTAAACTCCTTGTCAAATATTGAAAAGATTCCCGCGGTAATGATAACATCATGCATCAGGGCGACAAT
>DRHF01000032.1 GCA_011049715.1 Desulfobacterales bacterium | reverse complement strand
CAGACCATCGCGTGCCTGTGCACGGTGATTACTTTATGGATACCGGTTCAAACTGATTGCTTCACTGTTTTTCCAAAAAATTTTATTTACCCCACACCAGATGCGGCACTGTGCCCGATTGGGGGTGCGAAACTTGAGTAATTATTCTGATCAACCCTTATCGTAGTTTGAGTTTTCATTAATATGTCTCCAAATAGAAATTTAATATATGGTAAAATATATCTCAATTGGAATATATCGTCAACTGATTTGGAAACCAATAGGGAAACCAACGGGTCGCCCAAGCTAGATGCAAAGATATTTTCCGGAACACTCAATGTGATGCTGCTGGGGACCGGCGGATAAAATCCCGTAGATATCGACTTCATGAAAAAACGCTGTGAATCCAAATGGGAAACGACTCGGGAGTTAAAAAATGAACCGGTGTCCTCCCGAAATCTCTGGTTGTTTCAAGATCTATATTGAGCACGGCAGTTTGCTCCGGCTGATACGCATCTATAAAGCTTTGCAAGGATCTTGTAATGGCCGGCCGTTTCATGGTTGTCGCCTTAATCTCCAAGGAACACTGACAGACAGAGACTTATCCAAATACGGGGTGAAGACGTCGCGGGTTTACTCGCAGTGCTCCGGCTCAATGTCCAGAATTAAGGCGATTGATTTCTTGATGAGATCGATTTCGTCTTTTGTGATGGCTCCGGTCTTTTCCACAAATCTATTGTAGCTAATGGCCCTAATCTGAAAACAGTCAACCGCCGATTTTTTCTGTAGCCCATTGTTTGAGGCTGGTTCCAGAAAAATAAAAAACGGGTTTCCATCCCAATACGGGCTCCAGGTAGTAACGGGTACAACAATGGCAAGTTTAAGATGCTTGTGATGACCACCATTTACGACAATTACCGGTCTTCTTTTCTTGATTTCGTCCCCAATGGTTGGGTCAAGATTTACCCAATAGATTTCACCGGTTTTCAAAATCTTCCCCTTCTATCGATTGAAAAACGTTATCATACGGTGCTCTACCAATCATCTCCATAGCCGCCTTCCTTTTTAGTTCCCGAAGCCTTTTGCGGTCTTTTTCCACTTTTGTATAAACAGCCTCTCGAACGTATTCGCTTAGGCTTTTATAATGTAGCTCTTTATAGACCTGCTTGATGAATTCGTAATTTTTTTTGTCGATCTGAATTTTGGTCGGGATTAGCATATTATCCCCCATTGTTGCTTAGGCGTTTTGTGCGCTAATTCGTTAATTCGATGACATATTTTTTATAGGTTTCTTGCAATGTGTCATAATATATCCTCAATGTCAAGGATATTATTTTGGGACCCTATTTAGGGTATATAAACTGTACCAAAAAAGCACAAGGACATTTGTTGGAGATTATAGGACTAAGGAGGAAAGCGTAAAATCTAAAGCTGAAAGGAAGAAAGCCGAGGGCGGCGGACACCTCAGTTGAACACCGTGGAAAAGACCAATGAAATCGTACTGCGATGTTACAACAGTATTTCACTAAATAATTAAGTTCTTGCTATCAGGGTCTTTCCATTGCCCTTTTTGAAGCAATTAGTCAGGCTGAAAGAACTAAAAGCCTTCGTGCACGATGATGTCTGGCATTGGGTAGTGTGATATATTTTGAGTGATGATTCGTCCTCCATACAAGGAAACAGTAGCAGCCAAAATGGCGTCATTGGGGTCGATTCCATGAGAAGGGTTCCATTTTCTGTAATAGATTCTCGCCTGATCAACAATCGCCTGATCAACAGGGTGGGTTTTAAAATTTGTGAATTTTTTCATCCCTTTTCCAAATACCAAATGATTGATCAAAGTATTTGTAACCGGCTAACGATTGTTGGATGATGGATGTCTTGCCAGTCTGCCTGGGTCCCAGCAAGAAGCAGGACTTTTTTTTCAATAGTTCCAATAGATTTAGTTGCCTTGAAATGTACATGATAGCTGTGTAATCCTATGAGATCTGACGACTTCACCGTCAATATTCATAATATTTGCCGATTATACTGTCAAAAACATGAAAATCAAGAGAAAAGTTCAGTAATGCAGCCTCCAATGTTGCAAAACAGATGGGGCGAAACCGCTGGGATCGAGGAATTGAGGAATTAATTCAAAGAGGAAAAAGAAAACAATCTAAGCGGCCTGAAAAGTGGATCGAAAATTGTAGAAAAAGGAGGTGGCTTGCTGGAATCTGTCAGATTTGTGGGAAGCAATACCTTGGGGATAGTTTGGGGGCCGATTACCTACCAGATCGTTTCAACATGTGGGTAGTTTAATATTCTTTCATCTTTCGTGACTAAGGGTACTCCAACTGTGGTAGCAGTAGCAACGATGATACGATCCGCAGGGTCGCTGTGAAAGGGCTTTGGCAGGGAAACAGATTTAACGGCAATAGCATTGTCAATGGGGATGAAATCAAGGACAATCATTTTAAAGACTCCCAGTCTTCCAATCCTACAGGAGAGATCGGATCTTCGTACTTGATCACTGAATTTCGGAGCTCTTTTAGGGCTTCCAAAGGATCGTCTGAAAACGGTACAATTTTTAAGGCCGGTTTACCGTGGTCAGTGATGATTAATTCTTTGCCTGTCTTTTCGACATAACGAAAATACTTCAAGGCATTAGGTTTGAATTTCGATTTCGATATTACATTATCCATGTCGTGACTCCAATTAATTATATTTGAGATATAACTTCATAATGACTGTGGTCATTATACCTGTCAAGTAGAAAAAATCTGGCAAAGGAGAACAAGGTCCGTTGAGTTAGGTTTCATCTCGGTTAAATTAAAGAGATGAATTTAGCAGGAGAGGTGGGTGTGATAACCTCGAAAAAAATTGCTGCTTTTATACATTTTTTAAAGTGCGGATAAATATTACATAGACTGACTTTTTTGTCTGGATGTTATAGCATTTTGAGCGGCATGAACCAGGAAAGATGACCTGGACATACCTCGCTGCTTAGCAACCGCATCGATTTTATGAAGCATATCTTCCGGTACAGTTATATTCACACGAATGGATCGGGGCTTTGTTCCGGATACAGTAACTACAAGAATTGCGGCAGCTTCCGAATAGTCAGGATCAGCCATGATGTCTTCAAGCTTTGAAGGGGTTGGTATAGTTTCACCATCTTCAAGCATACCTTTTATATGAAGGTACAGAGCATCATAAGCCATATCCTTGGCCTCATCGATTGAACTGCCCGCAGTGATACACCCCGGAAAATCTGGAAAAGATACGCCAAAATCACTTTTCAGCTCTTTATGAACGACGGCAATATAATTAGCCATATTGGTCTCCTATTTGAGTTTGATTCCAGATTGGCGCTCAATGCTCTGAAAAGTGCCAACTGGAATCTCTTTTTTGGGATGTGGAACCGTAACCCGGCCTTTTTTTATTGGATGCCGGAATTGAATGTGTGAACCGGATTGACCGGCTTTATACCAGCCGTTTTTTTCGAGCATTTTTATAATTATCCGGCTATTCATGTATGTATTTATACACATAAATGGGTCTTTGTCAAATACTTATATGCCCATAAAAGCTTTGAAAATATGCAGACTGTACATTGCGGATATTGCTGATTTAAGAACCTAAGGACTTAGTAAACCCCCGGCCCATACCGGTGGAACGAGCTTCGCTCCTCGTTTCATGATTTTCACGGGACAAGCGCGGCCTCGATAGCGGGATCCTCTAAAGGCGGATAAATCTATGCTTCGCTTCGACAGTCAGGGCGGAAGCTGACGGACGTAGACTTTTTTTATTGAGTTGAAAGTTCGGTTTAAAAAGGCTATTGTGACTCGTGAATCCAATCAAAGACGAAAATAAACAGGGCAAGAAAGACCAATGAAATGGAGATAGTATCATGATAAAAACAGAAAGTGAACTGGCGATAAAGCTACACAGTATTCTTGATATCCTTTTGACCGTAGCAGCCTTTATTTGGGCCTATTTCATTAAAAAATATTTCCTGCCCGAATCTTTTCGCGGTCTGACTGAGTCGCCCAGCTACTACATTGTACTTCTGATGATCATCATCATATGGTTTATCCTTTTTAAACTATTTGGTCTTTATACCTCTTATCTTAAAATCTCTTTTGCAAAAATATTTTCTGACATGGTCAAAGCTGTTTCGGTCGGCATGATTCTGATGGTCCTTTTGATGTTCGTATTTAAACTGGATGATGTCAGTCGACTGCTTATGGGCTTTTTTTTCCTACTTAATATCGGGGTACTCACCTTCAGCAAACGAATAATCTACAACAGATATGTTAAAAAGCCTATAAGTGAATACAAGCTTCATAACGTTTTGATTGTTGGGAGCAAAGAGAGGGCACGGGATGTTATTCGTGCAATTGGAACCAATAAGCATCCGGGTTTCAGAGCAAAAAATTATCCGGACACTGAAGTTGAAACAACAGGTTTCCCTAGGTACAAAATCATGGGCTGTATCGATTTAGACGAAAAAGAGATCGGGAAGAAGGTCATAAATGATTTTATAGTCATTGATACAATAAAAAATCTTGATAAAATCTTATTGGAAAATCCGATAGATGAGCTGTTTATTGCCATGCCGCTCAATCTAATCAGCCGCGTTGAGGACCATGTTGCCTTTGCAGGCAAAATCGGGATACCCGTTCGGGTCATCCCTGACTGGCAGATCAAAGATTTAATTGTTAACCCGGCGATCTCTTTTTTTAAATTGGAGATATTTTCAGGACTTGCCACCATCGTCCTAAGCGCCGTCGCGCCGGATCGGGAAGAGTTTTTGATTAAACATGGAATTGATTACATGGTTGCAGCAATTGGCTTAATTTTGCAATTGCCTCTTTTTATTCTCGTTTTCTTTGCCATCAAAATATCATCACAGGGCCCTGTTTTCTATAAACAGGAACGATGTGGGCTCAATGGACGCAAATTTATGGTTTACAAATTCCGATCCATGGTGGCTGGTGCCGAAGCACAGCAAAAGGGACTAGAAGAATTTAATGAGACCGAAGGCCCGGTCTTTAAAATTAAAAAAGATCCCCGTATTGTTCCCTATGTTGGAACATTTTTACGAAGAACCTTCATCGACGAAATACCGCAGTTGATAAATGTTCTAAAAGGTGAGATGAGCCTGATCGGTCCCCGGCCTCCGATACCCGCTGAGGTGGAAAAATATGAAATCTGGCAGAGAAGACGTCTCTCCATGAAACCGGGAATAACTTGTCTTTGGCAGATAAGTGCAAACAGACACGACATGAGTTTTGATGAATGGATGAATTTGGATCTTAATTATATTGATAACTGGTCACTGATACTCGATGTAAAGATTTTTTTTAGCACGTTAAAGCTGATGCTGCTGGGGACAGGGCGGTAGGAAAAAGGTAATGGTAAATTTATTATGACTTTGCGGGTTTGAAAAATCTCTTCAAAACAGAAGCAGCATCGAAGGTCAGGCTGAGGAGGGCAGGAATCAGGAAAATGGTAAACACCGTTGAAATCAATAGACCCCCCACAACCACGCTTCCGAGCCCTCGATAAAACTCGGATCCGGCACCGGGGAAAAGAACCAGGGGAAGCATGGCGCACACGGTGGTGATGGTGCTCATGTATATCGGTCGAATGCGAGTCCGCACAGATTCTGCAATGGCGCTGCGTGGAACCATGTTTTGATCGCGTATATTGTTTAAGCTCTGATGCACGATCAAGATAGCGTTGTTGACCACGATGCCAACCAGAATTACAAACCCCAGCATGGTGAGGATGTCCAGGGGTTGATAGGCAATGAAGAGGTTGACCAGAAACAGTCCGACAAACCCGCCCGCGGCTGCCAAAGGCACACTGAACATGATGATAAAAGGATAGAAAAAGTTTTCAAACAGCGCAGACATCAGCAGATAACTGATAGCAATCGCCAGGATAAAATTCCACATCAGGGCTTTCCGTGTGCGCGTCAAATCATCGGCGGTTCCCCCCAACTTAATACTATACAGGTTTGAAAGAAGGCCTGATTCCTTGATCGGTCCAACCACTTTTTCAATGACCATATCCATTGCGGTCTCCAGGGCAATCTCCCTTGGCGGAATCACCATAATGGTGATGGCCCGCTGGGAATCGATGTGGTTGATCTGAGTGGGCCCTTCTTCAAGGGTGATGTCTGCCAAAGACCCCAAGACCACCTTCTCCCCGGTGGGTGCGATGACCGGGAAACCGGCCAGATCTTGGGTGCGCCTCAGCTTTCCTTCCCTGTTTTTGACAACCAGATCGATCTCGTCGCCATACAGACGATAGGTACTGGCCTTTGCGCCATCTACCAGCACATCCACCGTCAAGCCGAGGTCGCGGGTAGTCATGCCCAAACGGGTTAACCGGTCCCTGTTCGGTATAATTCGCATCTCCGGGTTTCCAAGGTCAAGACCCGGAATCGGCCGTATCTGTGCACCCGGCAATACCTGGGCTGCCAACCCATAGATCTGTCTCCCGATGTTTATCAGATGAGAAAGATCCGGCCCCTTAATTTCAATTTCGATGGACCGCGCCTTGCCGATGCCCCGGGAAAACAACCCCGGTTGCTGGACGATTGCAATCATGCCTGGAATTTTATTGAGCACCCCATAAACAAACGGCAGCAGCTCGCGGGTCCGTTCCTGAATCTTTGATATGATCCCCATAAATGCCTGCTGACCCCTTGCAACAAAAAAGAAATTGCTCACCGGCGGCAGATTCAGTTTTTCTGCAGTCCCGCTGTTTTGATCATCTGATATCAGGGGGACAATATCTTTTTCCACTGTTTTTGCGATACGCTCAAGCTCGCTCAGATTGTAACCGGGGGGCGGCAGGAGAATACCAAACAACAGCTCCCGGTTCCCTTCCGGCAGATACTCGGTCTTTGGTATCAATGTCCACGCCAGCCCTATCGCCACCGACACCATCAATACAACGATTCCCAAACGAACGGTCACCCGACCGCACATCCAGTAGATAAAACGCGTTATGGTATTGACAAACCCCCTGGCTATCCCCGCAGGTGTCCAGGATTTTTTGTTTTCCGTGTTGCCGGAATTGACCGTTCCCAGTATTTTAGCGGATATCATGGGAATCCCTGTGATCGAAACAACGAGGCTCAACAGCACTGCGCTGCTGATGGCAATCGCAATATCGCGAAAGAGTTGTCCGGCTTCCTCCTGGACAAAAACGATGGGAAGAAAGACGGCAACAGTGGTCAAAGTGCTTGCCAAAACAGCACCCCATACTTCCACTGCCCCATCATAGGCAGCCTCTGCCCGGGTTTTCCCCATCTCCAGGTGTCGAAAGATATTTTCAAACACGACAATGGAGTTATCCACCACCATACCGACGGCAAAGGAAAGGCCTGCCAGACTAACCACGTTGATATTCCGGCCAAACAGGGTCATCACCAAAAAGGTACCGATCACGCTGATCGGGATGGCCATTGCAACAATGATGGTACTGGCAAAATTTCTTAAAAAAACCAACAACACACCAATGGCCAGCGCCCCCCCGACATATATATTTTTTCTGACCAGGTTGATGGCGCTGTAAATATAACGGGTTTCATCATAGGCCTGCTCAATTTTGAGTCTTTTCTCCTTTAATATACCGCTGTTTAGTTCATCGAGGGCCTCCCGCAGCTTTTTCATAACCGTCAGGACATTGGAACCGGGTTCGCGGACGGCGTTCATGACAATGGTCGTCACACCTTTGTTCCTCACAATCATGCCGACATCTTCATAACCGAGTGACACTTCGGCAATATCGCTCACCATTACAGGTATGCCGTCGACCCGTTTGACGATGACCTTCGTGACATCTTCAATGCTTTTATATTCACCCACTGTCCGGGCAATATATCGTCTTTTCCCTTCATCAAAATTTCCCGCGCTAATATTTTTATTTTCAATATCGAGTGCCCGCATGAGCTCCGGGATTGTTACTTTTCGTGCGGCCAATGAATCTGAGTCCACAATGACCTGAACCTCCCTCTCCTGCCCCCCATAGATATTGGCGGATGCCACTCCTGAAATCCTCTCCAATCGGGGTGTTACATATTCGTCCAAGAAGTCGAATTCATGTTTTAACACCCCTTCATATCCATCCAAAGACCCCAAAATCATCCACGCAATGGCCTTTTCCCGCCTCCCACCGGATTTTATCACCGGTTTTTCTATATTGGTTGGATATTGTTTGACCTGATCGAGCTTGTTGGACACCCTGAGGAGCGCCTCGTCCGTATCCGTACCTATTTCAAACATCAAATTGATATATGCGCTCCCGTCCTGGCTTTCGCTGGTGATTTCTTCAAGCCCCTCAAGGTTTTTGAGTTCGTCCTCCTGAACATCCGTAATCTCCCGTTCAACCTCCAGGGGACTCGCGCCTCTCCATTCGGTTGAAATGGAAATCTCAGGAAGATCAACATTCGGTGTGAGTTGAATCGGAATTTTAAAGAGTGAGATAAGCCCAAACAGTATGAGGAGGATGGCGCCCACCGTAACCGTTACCGGCTTTTTTATGGCAGTATCGACCAATTTCATGATTCAACCACCTTAACTTGCTGCCCGGGCTGGAGACGCTCGTTCCCACGAATCACCACCAAATCTCCCGCCTTCAGATTCCCCTCGATGGCTACGCTTCCTTCGTAATAGCCTAGAATTTTTATGGTTACAGGAAAAGCCTTTCCATCTTTTACCGAAAAGACCAACTTGCTGTTTCCAGCAGTCACGACCGCATCCTTTGGCAAAAGCAATGCGCCCCTTGAACGATTCAAGTTGAATCTGACGATGGCCTCCATGCCGCCCTTTATTTGTAAATCCGGATTTGGCAGATTTATCCTCACCGGAAAAGTCCTGGCATCAGGGTTTCCCATCGGAAGGAGCGCATCGATCCTCCCGATTAAAAAGCGGCTTGAAATACTTCTGATGATGACTTTGGCCTCACGCTTCAGTGAAAGCATGATCGCATACCGCTCCGGTACATCAACGGTAACCCGAACTCTTCCGAGATCAACCAGCGTTACCACAGGCCCGCCCGGGTTGATCCATTCCCCCACCTGCGTGTGTTCCTTTGAGATAAATCCGGAAAACGGCGCCACAACCTTCTTTTGTTTTATTTCGTAGTTCAGGAGCTCTATTTCCGCTTCTAGTTCCATCACTTCCTGCTGGAGAGAGCGATGCCGATAAAACGCTTCATCATATTTTTTTTCAGAAATACTGTTTAAATCTTTAAGTCGGCCAACCCGGGCCAGTTCCTTTTTCGCCAGTTGGAGGTTCAGCCTGATTTTCTCCCGCCCTGCCTTCGCCCGTTTGAGTCGCAGTTTTAGATCGGTCGATTTTAATCTCACCAAAAGAGCACCTTTTTTGACAAATCTTCCTTCTCTTACCGGGAAAAATTGAACAATGCCGGATACTTCTGCAGCAACCGTGCTCTGTGCGATCGGTTCCGTTGTTCCGATCAGGGATATCTGATCTGAAACCATCTTCTTTTCAACCGGGACAACCTGAACCGGAACCTCTTGCGCTCCCTTCTTCTTTTCAGCGGCCATAGTCGTTGAAAAGAAAACAGAAAATAACCCTATTAATACCGCCATATAAAACCGGTTGAGTGATCGTTGAGTTCTCAATATTCGCTATCCTTTCTGATCAAAACTTGCTAACTTCATAAAGGTGTTTTTTTTAAATTATCGGCAGCTACTTGCCACTGCCTCTACTATTTCATTGTTTATCAGTACGTTAAATGATAAACATTCCTAAATGACAAAGCAATATCAATTCACAATGAGAGACCTCTGAAAAAGGATGGATCGATGAAGATAGCAGTCAGCGGCAAGGGAGGTGTCGGCAAAACCACGCTTTCAGCCCTTTTGATACGGATGTTCAATGAACAGGGACGTCGGGTTCTTGCAATCGATGCAGACCCGGATGCCAACCTAGCAGCTGCTCTCGGCATCGATGGTGCGGATAAAATAACGCCCATATCTGAAATGAAATCGCTTATTTTTGAAAGAACTGAAGCAAAACCGGGAAGCATCGGGGGGTTTTTTAAATTAAACCCGAAAGTGGATGATCTACCGGATGCACTGTCGGTTAGATTCGAAAATATCAAACTGATACGGCTGGGGGGGATCAAAAAAGGGGGATCCGGGTGCATCTGTCCGGAAAGCACCCTTTTAAAAGTTCTGGTGAGTCACATGGTCCTCGCAAGGGATGAGGTGGTGGTGATGGATATGGAAGCGGGGATTGAACATCTGGGAAGAGCAACCGCCCAGGCCGTGGATAGACTGATTGTTGTTGTTGAACCCGGACGTCGCAGCATCGATACCGCCTTTCACATCGATAAACTCGCATCTGAAATTGGGCTGAAAAACATCGTTCTAGCCGGAAATAAAATACGCGGAAAAAAAGACGAGGATTTTTTAAAAACACACCTCCCCGGATATAAATTCCTTGGTTTCATACCCTATGATGAGGCCTTGATCGAGGCTGATCTCAACAATATCTCACCCTTTGATACAGACGCTTCCGCAAAAACAGCAGTTAAAGAAATGGTTTCAAGGCTGTAATGCACCAGCAAAAAAGATTTCCCAGAAAGTCAAAACGCCGTTTTGGCAAAAAATCGAAAATATTGGAGATCAGGCCCGGAGCCGACCCTAAATTAAAGGAGGTTTTTTCCTCTATCGGTGTTCCTGAAAAAGGAACCTTTCAACCGGATCCATTCCAGCTTCAGGCGTTGTCCGCTATTGATCGCACCGACTGTCTTGTGACCGCCCCCACCGGTTCCGGAAAAACCTGGATCGCTGAGCAAGCCATCGCCCGGATAAATGCCATTGGGGGAAAATCATGGTATGCTTCTCCGCTGAAAGCCTTAACCAATTCGAAGTACGATGAATTCTCCAGGATTTTCGGACCTCAAAATGTCGGTATTTTAACCGGTGACAGAAAAGAAAACCCCGATGCACCCATCATCACCGGAACCGCGGAAATTCTTCGCAATCAACTATATGACGCCATGCATTTGGGCGAAACCTTGCGAACCGACCTGGTCATCCTGGATGAAGCCCATTTCTTAGGCGATGGGGACAGGGGGGTGGTGTGGGAGGAGATCATGATCTATCTTCCACCCCGAATACCCCTTCTGATGCTTTCTGCCACCATCGGAAATGCAGAAGAGATCGCTGAATGGCTGAAATCGATCCGATCGAAAAAATGTGTGATAGTCGAAGAAAAAAAAAGACCGGTCCCCCTTTTCCCTCTTTTTTTGCATCCTTCGGGGAAGCTTTTTCCACTTCTGAAGTTAGGTGATTCAAATGAAAGAAAAAGACTCAACAAAAATGTCAAAGAATATCTCAGCCACAGTCATCCGCCTTTGTTCTTCAATTCGCGAAAACTCCCCCCTTTTGGCGATATTCTCCGGGTTTTAAAAAAATATAAGCTCGTTCCGGCTATTTTTTTTCTTAAATCCCGTTCGGATTGCGACCATGCACTCAGCCGGTGTTCTGAAAACTTCAATTTGGATGAAGGCCACAAAGCAAAACTGCGCCAAAGAATCGAAGAATTGGGAACAAGAAGTCTTCATATTGCCAATCATCGACAGCGGTGGGAACTTGAGCATCTGGCGGTGGGGTCCCACCATAGTGGCCATCTTCCTACGTGGAAACTGATCATCGAAAGACTGATGACCGAAGGGCTTCTCGATGCGGTCTTTGCCACATCAACAGTTGCGGCAGGGGTTAATTTTCCGGCCAGATCGGTGGTTTTTCTGAATTCCGACAAATTCAATGGCCGGGAATTTAAACCACTTAGCCCCACAGAATTTCACCAGATGACCGGAAGGGCCGGAAGGAGGGGGATGGACCATATTGGATTTGCCGTGGCAATTCCCGGCAAGTTTATGGATATTCATTTACTCCCAAAACTTATCGATTCGTCATCATCCGATATTGTCAGCCAGATTAAGATAAACTTTTCCATGGTCCTCAATCTGCTTCTGTCCCATACCCCTGATCAAATAAAAGACCTCTTTGAAAAATCTTTTGCAACATTTCAGATCGTGCAAACAAAGAAAAAGGGATTTGCACATAAAGGGATAAAAATTGACAAAAAATATCTGTGGAAAGATTTTCAACGGCATCTGAAGTTTCTGAAAAAAACCGGATTTGTTACCGATAAGGGAGAACTCACGGATGATGGTGCATGGGCATCCCAGCTCAGAGTGGATCAACCCCTCCTGATTGCCGAAGGATTCAGACGTCGCATCTTTCCGGGTACCGACCCAGCCCTGCTTGCGGCGATCATGGCCGTATTTGTATATGAGGGAAATTCAGACGACCGGAATGACACAAAAAACATGCCCAAAACCCTCTTAAACACTTTTCTCACTGTGACAAAGGGGCTGGGATCTTTCTTAAAAATCATGTCCGATCATGGATTTGAGACCCATTCTTTTTTCATACGGCCCGCGTTTTCAATCTACACCTGGGCCACAGGCCAAACATGGGAGCAAACCCTATCTACCGCTGATATGCCAGAGGGAAATCTGGCCACGTTGATCCTCAGGACAGCAGACAACCTCAGACAGATCCGGGCGCTTCATCACACTTTTCCCGACACTTCTGAAACAGCCAAAAAGTCAATCGATCTTCTTCTGCGCGATCCGGTCCTTATTGAAGACTTCTCCCTAACCTGATTGGAAATGAAGAAGGTGCAGCAAATTATGTTTCTAAATTTTCAAGGGCATTCAATATCAGCGTTATCGGCCTCTCCTCCTCATTTTTTCCAGCAAATCGTATGGGGCCGGGTCTTCTGTACTCATCTTTTTCCGGTGATGCGGCCAGCCATTTTTTTCTGAGGGATTGGACAATCTTAAAGGCGGGTGTATTCAGATCGACCACGCTTTTTTTCAACACAAGCACCAATTTTCCTTTTTTTTCTTCAAGATGCATTAACGCCCCGATCGGTATCCCGATCGGTTCCCATTTGGAAAAATCCATTTCCAAATTCTTGATGGCCGCCATCTGTCCGGTCGCTCCATTGGCGATGAGACTATACACGGTCAATCCTAGGTTGTAGGTATAAATACAATCAAAACGGGTGGGGTCGCTCCCCCGGCCGTCATAACCATAAAAATGAAACTGCGTCTTAAAATTCGGAACTGATTGTTTGTAAATCTTTTCAACAGCCAATGGAATTTCTTCTGTTTTCTGAACCGCCTTTCCGTTTATCAGGGCCTCTTTTAGGGCTCTCATGGAAATGATGGAAGGTTTGAGCAAAAGAAACTCATCCCGATCATAGCCTGTAAAGAGAAGAGCTCCAAAAAAATCCGGGGCCAGGCCCGCCTTTTCAAGTGTTTTTTTGTAATAGTTACGATTTATCCCGATTTTATAAACGCCTTTTTCTTTTAAACTGTTCAAATAGTCATTCACCAATCCCATAAGTACCTTTTCTGTTTTTACCTGTGAAAATTGGAAATTACCATGGCTGTCTCTTTCGGTCAGTAGCCCTTCCTGAAAAAAGGAAGGAATTTCATTGAATAGATCATCATCCCTGGTGCTCCAAATGGAAAAGAAGCTTTCCTCCCGAGATCTTCTGGCCAATCGCCGCAAATAGGTCAGCTTATCCTCCAGCCCGGGAAATTCTAAGTGGAAACCCTTGTCATGGGCTTTGTTATACTCGGCGATAATGGCATTTAATTTTATTATAAAGATCTGGATCTCATTTATAAATTCCAGAACACCTTCCGGAATAACTATGACACCGTAGTTTTTTCCCACCGCAGCCCTTTTGACAATGCCATTGCAGATCACACGGGAAAGATGCCGCAACGTCATGCCGTAGGCATTATAATCTACGGTTTTCGCTTTATTAAGCCTTTTTTCATCCACATAATCAGCAAGTTCCTCACCGATTAATGTTATATTCGCATGGGTCTGCAGGGCAACTTCAAGCGCCAGATGGCTGGCGACCCTTCCCATGACTTTGCAGACATGCCAGTACTTGACATCGGAGCTGCAATCGGTGCACAAGTTACTGATATCAGTTGAAAAAGCCCGAGCAGCCGTATGAAAGCCAAACGACATGGCGCACAACACCTTGCCGGTCTCATCATTAACCTGGATATCGCCATCGATGGTTTTGGGAACCCCGATGACCTGGATATTGTCATCAAACATATCCTGGGCCAGAAATGCAGCGTTGGTATTTGAATCATCTCCTCCGACAATCACCAACGCATCCAGGTGAAGCTGACGGCACGTCTCTTTTGACAAGGCCAGTTTGTCGTCTGTATCAATTTTGGTCCGGCCGGTCTTGACCATGTTAAACCCACCGAGGTTTCGATAGGCGTCCACCAAATTTTCAGTCAGCTCAATATATTCATTTTCAAGCACACCGTCCGGCCCCATGAGAAAACCAAAAATTCTCGTTTTCGGGTTTGCTTTTTTTGCAGCATCGAAAATTCCTGCAATGACATTATGCCCTCCCGGCGCAGGGCCACCGGAGAATACAAGACCGATATTTCGCTTTTTTCCGTACTTTGCCTTAAATGATTCTTCTGGAGAATCGATTCGTTCGACCACCTGCACCTTATTATTTATGATTTTGGAAAGTTGAATCTTTGCCTCTCGATCAATATTAAACTGATACGCCTCGTCATTTTTCAAAACCGTATAGCCTCCGGAAAATACAGCGCATTTTGCAGGAACATAGGCCCTTCGCTCGATAAGCTCCGGGTTGATATGGCTGATTACCTTTTGAACTTCCGGATGGTTCAATATTTTATCGATATCTAGCGATT
This sequence comes from Desulfobacterales bacterium, assembly GCA_011049715.1. Lineage (GTDB taxonomy): Bacteria > Desulfobacterota > Desulfobacteria > Desulfobacterales > UBA2156 > UBA2156. The sequence continues at coordinate 15,164 of DRHF01000032.1, read as the reverse complement.
TCTTTGACATGGTTTTTTTCCTTTAAACCGGATATTAGACCCTTTCATGACCGATACGGGTTGATCCTTTTCAAACAAGCACCACTTTAATACCTGCCCCAAAACAGGTGTGTCAAGCGCAATAACCGCATGTTTTTTATTGAACAATCTACACCTTGCTGAAAAAATTTATTTTTGATAAATGGAGGCATTTTAAACAGCTCGCCGTAGAAACATAAAATAAAACAAGCAGGGAGGGTTTTGTGAATCAGGGTTGTCAGTCTGAAACAGGAAAAATTGAGCGCTTGTTACTTAAACATCCAAGAGATGCATTCTATAGTCAGGATCATATTAACAGAAACTGGAAAGATTTGAACTATACCGGCTGTCCGGACTACGATAAAACGATCGAAGAATTCGAATGCTTTGCAGCCCGGTTACAAAAAGAGGTACCTGATATTTATTATCTGCCCAGAAACGAAAATACCGGACCCGATTCCATATATACACACGACCCGGCCCTCATCACGAAAAAAGGAGCGATCCTGTGTCAAATGGGTAAAAAACTAAGACAAACCGAACCGCCTGCCATGGGACAGCACCTTGCCGAATTGGATATACCTATCCTGGGTACAATTCAAGGTGGTGGGAAATTGGAGGGAGGCGATGTGGTTTGGCTTGATCAACGAACAATCGCTGTCGGATTGACCTATAGAAGCAATATGGAGGGTGTTCGACAGTTAAAATCGCTTACAGTCATTGCCGGCATTGCTGATGAAATTATCAGCGTGCCGTTGCCTCACTGGAAGGGTAAGGACGACTGTCTTCATTTAATGTCGATCATCAGCCCGATCGACAAAGACCTGGCTGTTGTGTATTCTCGACTGATGCCGGTTTTTTTCAGGGAGTTCCTGATCTCTAGAGGGATTAAACTGATCGAAGTTCCAGATACGGAGTATGATTCTTTGGGATGTAACGTTCTGGCTGTTGCACCGCGCAACTGCATCGTTATTTCAGGGAACCCGATAACAAAGGAAATGCTAGAAAATGAAGGTGCGGATGTATTTGAGTTTGAAGGCGAAAACCTGTGCAAAAAAGGTGGGGGCGGGCCCACCTGCCTCACGAGACCGATACTCCGTCTGATATAAAAGATGTTTAAAAAAGCCTCTTTACAGATTAAAAAAGACTGAAATCGAGTAATGATTGACTTTCATTTTTTTTTGATTTAACTAATCGACATACACACAGGCCTCCCTTTTTCATCCGGGGTCGTTTTCATGGAAAATCGATCGGAAGCGAATAAAATTAAGGCCCGAAGTGTAGACAAAAGCGATACTCCGGTCGATCGGGGGTGCTAAACTTGAGTTTATTAACCCTTGTATGATCGCGCGACACCCAAAGTTGTCGATCTTCAAACCCAATACAATACAAAGAAAAGGGGGTATTTGATGAGAAAAAATTTTAACTCCACAGGGATATTCATCGTATTTTTAGTGTGTTCGATATTTTTAATCGTTGGCTGCGGAAAAGAGGATCAACAGCAGGCTCCCCAGGTGAGCAAAGATGAGATACAGGCCATGGTTGACAAGGCGGTCAAGGATTCGACCGAGAAAGCGCCTGAGCAGAGTGTTAGAATGAGCCTTGTGAAGCAATCAAAGATTGAAAAAATTCTAAAAAGAGGTGAACTTCGGGTTGGATTTGAATCCGGGTATGTCCCGTTTGAAATGACCAATAAAAAAGGGGAATTTATCGGGTTTGACATGGATTACGCCAGAAAACTTGCAAAAGCCATGGGGGTAAAATTTGTCCCGGTCAATACAGCATGGGACGGCATAATTCCTGCACTGATGACCGATAAATTCGATATCCTCATGGGGGGTATGACCATCACCCAGCAAAGAAACCTTAAAATAGCCTTTGCCAACCCTTACATTGTTGTTGGGCAGACAATATTGTTGAATAAAAAACATCTAGGGGTGGTACAATCCTATAAAGATCTCAATGATCCCAAATATATTCTGACCTCACGATTGGGAACCACCGGTGAGCAGGCCATCAAGCGCATGATCCCCAAGGCCACATATAAGTCTTTTGAATCAGAAATGGAAGCCGGTCTTGAGGTTATTAATGGAAGAGCAGACGCTTTGGTGTACGATCTTCCCTATGTTGGGTTTCTTTATGGAAGCCACGGCAAGGGAAAGACCGTTTTCTTAAGCGAACCGTTTACCTATGAGCCCCTTGCCTGGGCAATAAACAAGGGAGATCCGGACTTTCTTAACTTTCTTAATAATTTCTTAAGACAGACCAGGGGCGATGGATTCTATGATAAAACCTTTAACAAATGGATCATCGGTTCAGATTGGAAAAAGGAACTCGAATAATCGATCCGGATAGGTTTTATCCGATTTTTATGCAAAAGCAGGCCAACCACGTCTGAACAGATGTGGCTGGCCTGTCTCATTTTCAATGATAAAACGGCAAGTTCATCAACCCCCATCAGATATTAAAAAAACTTTATACGGAAAAGAAAAAAACTGATGATGAAAAAATCGAAAAATCGACGGCAATTCAATAGGCCCACATCTTATTATATATGGGTGGGCGTTTTCTTTTTATTTCTCTTCACCTTGACCGGCTCGTTTTATTATGCATCACAGAAAATCGAGTATATATGGCGATGGAACCGCCTGCCGATCTACTTTGTATACAAGGATGACATTGAAATCACGTCTGAAATAGACGGCGAGGTTGAATCGATTGTCCTAAAAGAAAAAGAGGCTGTTATAACGATCAAAGGAATGGATGCTTCCGAATCATATAAAGCCCCTGCAGAAAGCGTCAAGGTCGACGTGGCTGAGATGATATCTTACGGCGATACGCTTGCTGTTTACCAAAAGTGGAAACCGGGACTTCTGATCATCGGTCTCTGGGTCACCCTGAAACTCAGTTTAATAGCGACGATTTTCGGGATTATTATCGGTACTATCGGCGGGCTTTCACGCGTCTCCTCGAACCCTGCATTTAGATGGCTCGCGACCGCATATGTGGAATTGATCAGAGGCTCTCCTTTGATGGTTCAAATACTGATCTGGTATTTTATCCTGGGGACCATGATAAACGACCTGCTTACCACATATGGCCTCGGTCATCTTTCGGCTTTTTGGTACGGTGTAGCGTCCCTTTCCTGTTTTGCCGGCGCCTATGTTACGGAAATTGTCAGAGCGGGAATACAGTCCATTCACCGGGGGCAAACCGAAGCTGCACGATCCCTGGGGATGTCATACGCCCAGTCGATGCTGCATATCATTCTCCCCCAGGCGATGAGAAGAATTCTGCCACCGCTTGCAGGCCAGTTTATCAGTCTTATAAAAGACTCCTCGTTGCTGGGAATCATTGCAATTCGAGAGTTGACCAAGGCTGCAAGGGAAGCGGTAACAGCGAGTCTGCAGCCGTTTGAAATTTATTTGGCCGCAGCGGCGCTTTATTTGGTTTTAACCTTTACACTTTCCATGTATGTCAACCGCCTTGAAAAAAGGATGGCTATCGCATGATTGATGTCCGTAATATTTATAAAACATTTACGCAGCCGCATGAAGTCAAAGCGCTCGTGGATATTTCGACAAAAATTGAACCCGGAGAGGTGGTTGTGGTTTGCGGACCTTCCGGATCGGGCAAAAGTACATACCTTCGATGTTTAAATCGCCTTGAAATCGCGGACTCGGGCCAAATCATTATTGATGGTATCGATGTTCTGGATCCCAAAACAAACATCAACCAGTTGCGAGCTGAAGTCGGGATGGTTTTTCAGTCCTTTAATCTATTCCCGCATAAAACCGTTTTCAACAATATTATGCTGGCTCAGCAAGTGGTCAGAAAAAGATCGAAACAAGAGGCACAAGACAAGACGATGAAACTGTTGGAAAAGGTGGGGATAACCGACAAATCGGAAGTCTTTCCCGACAACCTTTCCGGTGGTCAGCAACAGCGGGTCGCCATCGCCAGGGCGCTTGCCATGGACCCAAAAGTAATGTTGTTTGACGAACCCACCTCTGCGCTCGACCCTGAAATGATCGGTGAAGTTCTCGACGTAATGAAAACCTTAGCCAGAGAAGGAATGACCATGGTGGTGGTCAGCCATGAAATGGGTTTTGCAAGAGAAGTGGCTGATCGAGTTATTTTTATGGATGAGGGCGCCATTGTAGAAGTGGGGACACCGGAGCATTTCTTTACCAATCCCACCCATGAGCGGACAAAGCTTTTCCTGAGTCAAATTTTATAGCTCATTTCTACCCCATTTTGAACCATATTCTGTCAAAATGGGAAACCAAGTATCCCTATCCTCCTATCGCTGAAATCAAAGCCTCGGTCACGGGTGCGGGAAATGGCCTCGCTTTTTAGTATTTTCTACCATATCTTGTACTTATCAATCGAAAATTATACACCTTATGGTGTTTTTTCCTTTACAAACCGAGTTTCTCCTGTTATAGGTTATTTGTTTCAAACACCAACAAATAGATAATAGCAAAAAGAATGGGACGCTAAAATAGGAGGTTTTTCCCCCATGATACTAAAAAAGCTGGAAGTAACTGGATTTAAGTCCTTTTTTGAAAAAACCAGCATTTCTTTTCCCCCGGGTGTTTCGGCGATCGTAGGCCCCAATGGTTGTGGAAAAAGTAATATTGTTGATGCACTTCGATGGGTCATGGGAGAACAAAGCATCAAACAACTCCGCGGAAAGTCGATGGAAGATATCATTTTTTTAGGAGCGGATGGGAAACCTCCCCTGAACATGGCGGAGGTCTCATTAACCCTTAATAATGAAAACGGCTCCGCACCCGAGGAATTAAAAAATTTTACCGAAATCATGGTCACCCGACGATTCTACAGATCAGGAGAAAGCGCCTATTTCATTAACAAACAGCCTTGCCGGCTGAAAGATATCCACAATATCTTTATGGGAAGCGGCATGGGCGCCAAAACATATGCGGTTATCCAGCAGGGAAGAATAGAAACGATTACCGATGCCGGCCCGGAAGTCAGAAGATTTTTTGTCGAAGAGGCCGCAGGAATTTCGCGATACAAAAGCCGAAAAAATGAAGCACTTCGTAAAGTCGAGGCCACAAATCAGAATCTTTCGCGGGTTTTGGACATCATTACCGAAGTAAAAAGACAGATGGCCGGCCTCAAACGTCAAGCTAGAAAAGCCGGCATCTATAAAAACTTGCAGGACCGCTCCACAAACCTCGATATATTTGTTTCCCTTTGTTATTTTGACGATTACACACAACAGCTCGAAGAGACGAACAGTTTCTTGCAAACCCTTCAGGATGATGATGTTGGGCATACATCCAAACTAAAAATGCTCGATGCGACCATCGAAAAAATAAAGCTGCGACTCCAACAAAAGAGTCAAGAAATATCCGAACAAAGAACGCTCAGATTTGAAACCCAACGGGATGTCGACCGCATAGAAAATGATATCGCCCACATCGACCAGGATATCAAAAGGCTCGCCAGTGAAGTTACCAATCTTGATGCAGCACATCGAGAACTAAAAGAAAAAAACGCGGGCATCAAATCTGAAATTGTTCAGGTAGAAAATCATATCGCCGAGCTGAATGTAGAAATTAAAAATCTAAGGTCCACTTTAGACCGAGAGACGTTCGCTGCCCAAGCGTCCCAAGACCGATTGTCTCAATTCAATCAAAAAATAGAAAATTATAAAACCTCTCTGATGGATCTGGTTGCCAGGGAAGCACGGTATAAAAACATATGCCAAACCTCATCCACCAATAAAGAAAACCTTAAAAGACAGCTGAACCGAATAGATGAAGATGAGCGAATCGCCGGCAAAAAGGAAGTTGCGCTGATCAAGGAAGAAACCAAAGCAAAAACGCGGATGGATTCAGCCATCAAAGAAAAAGCCGATCTCATCCGACAAACAGACATCCTCGGGGAGCAACTTTTAGAAAAAACCGATCAACTCGGCCATCAAGTAAAATCGGTGCAGGCAATGGAGTTTAAACACAACCAGGCCAGATCGAGATATAGTACGCTAAAAAAAATGGAGGAAAACTTCGAATGGTACCGGGACGGTGTCAGGGCGATCATGAAAGCCCAACGCCCAACGTCAAAGGATCCAACCTCCCCACAATCTGAGGCAGGCAATCATCTAGGCGTAAATGTCACCGGCCTGATGGCGGATATCATCATACCCGAGCCTTCTTTTGAAACAGCGGTTGAGGCGGTTCTAGGTGAATCCCTGCAATATATTCTGGTTGAGGATCAAAAATCGAGCATTGGTTCCATACAATACCTTCAAAAAACCGGCGCCGGGCGAAGTGGTTTTATCCCGATGTCATCGGTGAGGTCGATGGAGTCCGACCCAAAAATAAGACCTGAACCATCAAAAATGCTATTGAATCATATCACCGTAAAGTCAGGCTTTAAAAAGATTGCGGATGCGTTGTTGGGACATGTCATCGTAACAGATGACCTTAAAGAAGCGATAGATATCTGGAATCGCAACGGCTCGCTTCAAACGATTGTCACCAAAGAGGGTGATGTAATTTCCCATCAGGGAGTCATCACTGGAGGTTGTAAAGAAAAACTGGCGGGCATCCTCGCTAAAAAGCATGAACTGAGAGCGCTTAAGGGCCAAATCAACAAACTCCATCAGGCATTGGAATCCGGACACCGGATTCAAAAAAAGCTTGAATCTGAAGTTCGTGAAATCGAAAGCCACCTGCAAAAAAGAATCGACAAAAAGAATCATGCCGAACAAAAGGAAATCGAAGCAGAGAAAGCTTTTTATAAAACGACAGAGGAGCTCAAGCACGCCCGCCGCTACCTTGAAATCACACGTCTCGAACAGGAACAGCTGCTCGGCGAAAAAAATGATATTGACGAGGAAATGAAAGGTCACCATCACGCATTGGCTGAAATCACCGAGGAGATCCAGGTAATGCAGGACAATGTGGCTAATTTTTCAGAAAAGATTCAGATTGCAACATCTGAAACAGAAGATATTAACGAGAGGATCGTTGAGCTCAAACTCGGACTGACAAGATTAAACGCCAGACTGGAGAACAACCTTAACAATTTGAATCGACTCCATCTGTTTCACGACGACGGCATTAAACAATTCGATCGTCTTGTCCGGGAGACGACACAAAAAAAGAAAGAGATAACCCATCTGAAAGAAAAAAGTATTGAAAACAACCGTTCTCTTTCAGATAGATACGATGTCATCAACCAACTTGAAGCGACCCTCGAGCAGAATGAAGATGAATATCACACGATTGATGAGAAGCTGAATGAAAACGACGACATCATATCCGGTATACAGCATCAACGTGAGCAATTACTGGAAAAAATTCGCCTCCTCGAACTAGAACAATCCCAGCAGCGGATCAAGCGTGAGAATATTTCAGACCGGTTGCAAGAACGTTATGGAAAATCTCCTGCTGTATTGAGAGCAGACCTTAATCGAAAAACCGAAGACGGATCAGAGGAGATTGAAAAACTCCGGGAGATGTCAACTGAAGAAATGGAAAACGAATTGGCCGATTTGAGAAAGAAAATGGACAAAATCGGTGATGTCCATATGGGCGCCATATCGGAATTTGAGGAGCTAAAAGAACGGTATGAATTTTTATCTACACAGCGCGACGATCTCACTACAGCCTTAGATGATCTTGCTAAGGTAATCAAGAAGATCAACAAGATTACCAAGGAACGGTTTATGGCTACTTTTCATTTGATCAATGAAAAACTGGACGAAGTGTTTCCTCGTTTGTTCGAAGGGGGTTCAGCCAAGCTTGTACTCACTCAACCAGAAAATGTTTTGGATACCGGTGTCGAATTTTTAATCCATCCTCCCGGGAAAAAGCTGACCCGAATGAGCCTCCTTTCCGGTGGGGAAAAGGCGCTCTCTGCCATTGCCTTGATTTTTTCAATCTATCTAATCAAACCGACCTCATTCTGTTTGATGGATGAAATCGATGCGCCGCTCGATGAAGCCAACATCTATCGTTTTAACGATCTGGTAAAAATAATAGGAGAGAAAACACAAATCGTGGTGATCACACACAATAAAACAAGTATGGAGTTTGCGGACACTTTGTTTGGGATCACCATGGAACAAAAGGGAATTTCCAAAGTGGTATCTGTAAACTTTGATCGAGCGAACGCATAATCCCTCTGAACCGCCTCTCTGAAACCAAGCCGCATATATATAGAAAACCAAAATAATGTCCTTGAACTGGCTAAAAAAAAAAGACGAATCAGCATCAATCGGTATTTTTAAGCGACTGAAAAAAGGGTTGTCCAAGACCCGGAAAATACTTTCAACAGACATTGACCAGCTTTTTGCAGGGAGAAAGAAGATTGATGAAGCGATGTTGGAAGAGCTTGAAGCGCTTCTCATCACTTCGGACATTGGCGTCCGGATAACCATGGAGCTGATCGAGCACATTTCCATAAAATCGAATCAAATATCCGATGCCGATGAGCTGAAAAAAGAACTCAAATCAGAAATAAAAACATTTCTGATGGCGAATCCACCTCATGTTAAAAATATAGAGGGGCTTCATGTTATCATGGTTGTGGGCGTAAATGGTGTGGGGAAAACAACGACCATCGGAAAAATTGCAGCAAAATATACCGCTAGGGGGAAAAAAGTCCTGATTGTTGCGGCAGATACCTTTCGGGCAGCTGCAACCGAACAGATGATGATATGGGCTGAAAGAGCGGGAGCTGAAATCGTCGTGCAAAAGGCGAAAACAGACCCTGCCGCTGTTGTTTATGACGGAGTTGAAACGGCCGTTTCCAAAAAAGTGGACATCGTCCTCATTGACACGGCGGGGAGGCTCCACACAAAGATAAACCTGATGGAAGAACTTAAAAAAATTAAACGAACGATTTCAAAAAAAATGACAGACGCCCCCCATGAAATTCTTCTAGTTCTAGATGCAACTACCGGTCAAAATGCCTTGTCCCAGGCGAAGCTATTCAACGATGCCCTTGGCATTACAGGAATCGCGTTGACCAAGCTAGATGGAACAGCAAAAGGGGGAATAGTTGTCGGCATCTGCCGGACACTCCAGATTCCACTAAGGTATATTGGGATCGGAGAAAAAATCGATGATTTGCAGGATTTTGATCCCGCGTTATTCACAGAAGCGCTGTTTTAAGCGCTGAAATGTTGATTACGGCTGTCCGACCCAAAGCTTTGTTGAAAGGGATCGGACCCATCCGATGTTCATAGATCCATTCCCAGGGCAGGATCAAGGGTAAAAAGAAAAAAAAGTTCCTCTAGACACTGAATTCTATTGACATCGAAAATGAGCTGCTATAAGGCTTTGAAAAAATTACTTACAATAACAGATGTTAACCACAAAAAAAGGGGGGGTAATGCATCATGACAAAAGCAGAATTAATCGATGGAATTTCAAAGGATGCAGGCGTTACAAAGGTTGCGGCTGCTGCCGCACTCAACTCTTTCATGGCAAATGTTACAAACGCTTTAAAGAAAAAAGACGGTAAGGTCACACTAGTTGGGTTTGGAACCTTTTCAAAAGTCCGCCGCAAAGCACGCAAGGGTCGAAACCCCCAAACAGGCGCTCCCATTAAAATTAAGGCTCACAATGTGGTAAAATTCAGTCCCGGTAAAAAACTCAAAGAGGCCATTTAATACAAAAAAAAATAAGGCGGTTTATTTACAAGGGGGCCAAATAGATCGCCTTATTTAATTTTTAAAACCTGATTTCAAATTGCGTGAACTCCCCCGAATACGTATCCCAACTCACTCTGATATCTTTTACCTTTGAATGGGAAGGCCCTTTTTTGCACCATTGAAGGATTGACTCAACGCACTTTTTATTTCCTTCAAATAGCGCTTCAACAGTTCCATCCCTTCTATTTCTCACCCATCCGAAAACCCCATATCTTTCAGCAGCACGGCGCGTCTCCATCCTGAAGAAGACGCCTTGAACTCTCCCGCTGATAATAGCGCGGGCCCTCACATCTGTATCCATGACCTCTCCAATAGTTGTATGCGTTTCAATTTTATACGTCCAGCAAGCCCGCTTTCCGTGGGATAGGAATTCTTACATCATCCGGGGGAATTCTACTCTTTTTGATGTGGCTCTGCTTTTTCAGCTTCAACTTTTTGATATTAGCCTTTTTAGAACAGCTTCATCGATGATTTCAACGTGGCGTTCTCTAGCACGGTCGAGTTTAGATCCCGGTGATTTGCCAACGACGAGATAATCCGTATTTCGTGTCACCGAGCGAGCCACTTTGCCCCCTGCCACCTTGATGAGGCTCTGGGCCTCACTTCTTGTCATGCTCACAAGGGTTCCGGTTAAGACAAATATCTTTCCGTCCAGCACATCTCTTTTTTCAAAACCCTGGTGAACAACCTGTACACCGAAATTCAGAATTCGAGAAATGGTGACCCGGTTTTCATTCTGTCTAAAAAATTTAGGTAGGCTCTCAGCCAAAACAGGCCCTATTCCTTCAATCAATTTGAGGTCATCGGTCGATGCATTCGAGAGACTTTCAAAAATCCGGTATTTATCTGCCAGTATCCCTGCTACATGTTCACCGACATGCCGGATGCCCAATGCATAAATAAATCGACTCAACGTAACCTTTTTACTTCTCCCAATAGCAAGGAGCAGATTCCGGGCCGATTTCTTCCCCATTCGCTGGAGATGGATGAGTTGCTCTTCCTCCAGTTGAAAAATATCTGCGTAAGACGATAACAGTCCCCTGTCGACCAATTGTTCCACCAGTTTGTCTCCGAGCCCATCAATATCGAATGCCCCTTTGGACGCAAAATGCTTGATACGTTCCTTTACCTGTGCCGGACAGGTTGAGTTGATACACCTAGTGGCTGACTCGTCTTTAGCTCGAGTTACCAGAGAATCGCATACAGGACATCTTTTCGGCATAGCAAAAAACGTTTCCGTTCCTGTTCGCTTTGACTCAATCACTTTGACAACTTCCGGAATCACGTCACCCGCACGTTGAACCAGCACAGTGTCTCCGACCCTGATCCCTTTCTTTTCTATCTCATCCTCGTTATGCAATGTTGCACGGCTCACCATTGCACCGCCGACAATAACAGGCATCAGCCGGGCAACGGGTGTTAGCACTCCGGTCCGCCCAACCTGAACTTTGATATCCTCAATTCGGGTGGTCTCCTGCACCGCCTTGAATTTGTAGGCAATGGCCCACCTGGGGCTCCTGGAGGTTGTACCCAACCGCTGTTGAAATGAAACGCGATCTACCTTAACAACCATACCGTCGATATCATAAGGTAGCATCGATCGGCTTTCTTTGAGTTCTTGATAATATTCGAGAACTTTCCTAAGGGATATTCTCGGTCGAATTTGGGGATTAATTCTGAAGCCCAAAAGTCGCAGTGTCCGCAGCGTCTCCCAGTGCGACTGAGTAACTAGACCTTCGATAATACCAATCCCATAGAAAAAAATTTCCAGGGGACGCTTTGCGGTAATTTTGGAATTGAGCTGCCTTAAGGATCCTGCTGCAGCGTTTCTCGGATTCGCAAAGGGGGCCTGTTTTTGACGAAGTCGTTCCGCATTTAGCTGTCTGAATCCCTCTTTGCCCAAAAAGACCTCTCCCCTCACTTCGAGGATCGCAGGCGCCTTGATTATTTTGTTTTTCTGCATTAGAATCGGGACCGACCGAATGGTTCTCACATTTGATGTTATCAATTCTCCTCGAACACCATCACCACGGGTTGAAGCCCTGGCGAATTTTCCATCTTCATAAACAAGCTCCACGGCAATACCGTCTAACTTCGGTTCTGCGGTATAAATGATCTTATCATCGTGTTTAAGGATTCTTTTTATTCGACGATCAAAGTCGATAATATCTGAATCACCAAAAGCATTATCAAGACTCAACATGGGTATTGAGTGATCAACAGTCTCAAATTTTTCAAGAGGTGGCGCCCCGACTCGCATGGTTGGAGAATCCGGGCTTGAAAGACCTGGATGAGCGGTTTCAAGCCTTATCAGTTCCCGCATCATACGGTCATACTCCCCATCCGATATTTCCGGATCATCCTGAACATAATACCGGTAATTATGCCGGTGCAGATTATCTCTGAGGTTCTCGACCCTTTTAATAATGTCTGCATCTATAGGGTTTGACATAAACTGTATATCACCTCACAAACAGCCTTTCGCCGCCTTTTAAAACGGTTATCATTAAACCCGGGTCGCCATTGAAAGGTAGAAAGTTCATCCGAGACCACAAGCACGCCTCCCACCTCAACGTTCCGAAATCTCCCCACGTTGTAAAGGGCGGAAACCTCCATTTCAACAGCCAGTATATTCTTTCTCTGATAATACTCGACTTTTTCACGGGTCTCCCTAAAGATCGCATCGGTAGACCAAATCGTACCTGCATGGTACTGATGTCCGCATTGGTTTAAGGCAATCTTTAACTGTCTTATTATCCTTTCCGATGAATATGAAAGGGCGTCAGTTTCTTTGCTTCCAGTTAGCCCATGGGTTTTGTAGTGCCTCGATGTTCCCTCGTCGCTAATGGATGATTCGGGAACAATGATATCTCCCACCCGCACATTGGGTGAAATCGAACCGCACCAACCGAAAAACAAAAATATGTTCGCACCCCAAGCAATAAGTGTTTCCAATATCATTGTCGAGTAGGGCGCACCAATCATGGGGCCAGCAAGTGAAATCGCCCTATTATCATCGTCACCGATATATAAACGACTCATAAAAAGCCCCCTATACCGGCTCTCATCCATGTTCATTAAATGGCAAAAATAGGCAAGATCCGCTTGGGTGCTGACCATCAATGCAATACGTCCCAAGTCCGAAATGTTTTTAGGCTTTATCGGATTTACAATTGAATCTGCTGTGAATGTCATTTTTGAGAAACGTTTAGGACTTTACCCGGTAATACTCACAGGTAAAGAGACGATCGGTCTCTTGCAGGGTTGCAGGAGCGCCACACTGTGGACATTGATGTTCAATAAGAAAATTTAACCTATCCCACTCATTTTGTATAATAGTGCGCTATAGGGTGCCAATTATAAATGATTTACCCCTTTTTTAGTTTCCTAAAAGGTGAATCGCACTGACTTGAGCGTCAGGGACCGATTTTTTTTCTAAAACTATTGATTGTCATGGTATAATCTTGGCTACCAAAAACAGCGGATCCTGCCACAAAAATGTCTGCGCCTGCCGAAGAAATCTCCTCTATATTTTGTTCGTTAACGCCACCGTCAACCTCAATTCGTGTGGGTAGCTCTCTATCCTGAATCATCGAGCGAAGTCGTCTGATCTTTTCCAGGGCGTTCGGTATGAAGACCTGACCACCGAATCCTGGATTAACACTCATTATCAATATGAAATCGACAGATTCCAGTATCCATTCAATCGATGATAGGTCGGTAGTAGGATTCAGGGCAACTCCAGCACCTGAACCGGATTCTTTTATCCGATGAATCGTCCTGTTTAAATGTGTGCAGGCCTCTACCTGGACAGAAATGAAACTGGCTCCTGCCTTTGCAAACGCTGGAATATAGCAGTCTGGTTCTTCAACCATCAAGTGAACGTCAAGGGGGAGGGAAGCGAGTCGGTCTACTGCCTGGACAATGATAGGTCCCAAGGTGATATTCGGCACAAAATGGCCGTCCATGACATCTAAGTGTAACCAATCTGCTCCAGCCGCCTCAACAGCCCTTATCTCGTCTTTCAGTTTAGAAAAATCTGCAGATAGTAAAGATGGTGCCAACAGCTTCATGTTCATATTCCCTTATAGCGAAGTCGTGTTTATTTTTAAGTTCTGACATCGTTCTACCACGCGTCAAACACCTGGCTTTTAACCATAACATCATCTTTATAAAGAAAAACAGTTGCATCTTTCCCTTTTGGTATTAAAAGCCATATTTCATCACCCGGCTTCATAAAATCATCCAAAAGATCGTTTGAAACACCAAAACTATTTAATCTAACACGAATACGACTTTTTAAAAACCCACTTTCGAGCCTATACCTGAACAGATTGACCCCTTTTGCATCGTTTAGATATGTTTGCAATCCCCGGCCGGACTTTCTGTTCCGTACGAGATTGACAATATATCCCTCTATCACCCTGTGACCTGCCAAAGTTTCCTGGTCAACGATGATATTTTTGGGTTTCTCTTTATAAAATTTTGAAGTTATCTTCCCGGGCAAAAGGTTGTTCAGCTCAATGAGGAAAATAGCATCCTCTATTGAAAGACCCTGTAGATCCGGCATCTGGTATGCCTTCGCCTGGACTCCGATGCTCACCAGGAGATTGACGCATTCACCTCGGGGTATCATAACACCGGGGTTAGGGGTCTGAGCAATGATATCATCTCTTTTAATATCCTGACTGGAAACCCTCGACAACTCACGCTGACATAGACCGTTATCTTCCAATATAATTCGGGCTTGCTGAATTGAAAGCCCTTGAAGATTCGGCATCAAAACCGTTTTGGCGCCTTTTGAGATGATAATCCTGATATCCCTCCCTTTTCTGATTTCAGCACCGGGCTTGGGATCTTGAAAAATAACATGATCTTCCGGAACATCTGAACTGTACTCAGATCTCTTCACTTTTGTGTTAAGCCCGATATCGGTTAAGATTTTAAGGGTATAAACAACGTCTTTTCCAACCAAATCCGGAACGACAATCGGATCCTCTCTCTTTATAATATAGGTGAGTGTGAGAAATGCACTTAGGCCAAAAACAGCAAAAAATGCAATAACTAGGACAGATATTTTCACAACTCTTGTAATCATCCGCCTCTTTTCATGCAGACTGCAAAAAACCCATCCATATGGTGAAGATGAGGAAACGTTTTAAGAAACCCGTGATCATTCACGAGTGAGCGTGCTGCCACGGGTAATCCTGGAAGCGTCCTGTCAACGGTATACGCGGAATGTTTAGCTAAAAACGCACCAATCACATCCTCACCCTCTTCCGGTTCTGTGCTGCACACCGCATAAACCAAAACGCCCGATGGCTTGATCACGCTCGAAACATTATCCAAAAATTTTACTTGTTGCTCATGGTATATTTTCATCTGCTTTTTGGACCGATTCCATTTGGCGTCTGGGTTTCTTCTCAGAACTCCCAGTCCTGAACAGGGT
>DRHF01000031.1 GCA_011049715.1 Desulfobacterales bacterium | reverse complement strand
GTATTTAAAATAATTACCTGTTTTGTCGTTTGTCCAAAATTTCATATATCTTCTATGAATGAAATATAATTTTAAAAACAAATACTCCATTTTGTTTACCCTTCGGGAAAGCCGATGCCACCCCATCTTCTGCGTTGCCAAGGGCTCGCGGTAAATGACTACAGCTTCACCCTTGGACGCCTTGAAGCTGGGGCACTCCTCCAGAGGCGGATCTTCGACCTCGACTTTTGCTCAATTAGGGTTCTAGTCGATAGAAGTCGCTAAGAAGGCGGATGAACCAGACCGGTTTCTTTTTGCATGAAAAGCGTTATCCAAGCTTTATTGTTTTTTAGGCATTCAGAACTGCCATGAGGTCAATCATGTCCAGATCCGCAGGTAAAAAGAGAAAAAAACGAGTACGTTCCGGGAAGTTGCGCATTGCCGATCACTGGAATGCAATCAGCATCATCGCCAGTTCTCAGGTCAATCCGTTGAAAGCAGTGGCCGAGTTTGTGGAAAACAGCATCGATGCACGCGCAAAGCAGATCGTCATCATGAGAGGAAAAAGCCGGGGTGAATTCTACCTCAAGATCAGCGATGATGGTGACGGGATTCCAAGAGATGAACAGGGTTTGCCGGATTTTCGTCGTGTGGCGACACATATTTGTGATTCAATCAAGCGACAGTTCAAGTCCGAGGGCGCAAAGGGGATCCAGGGAGAATTCGGTATCGGTCTTCTCAGTTTTTGGACGGTCGGCCAGAACCTCTATTTGACCTGTTGCGGTGCTGATGGGAACCCTTACAAAATGACCATGGCCAAGGACTCACCGGATTTTACGGTTTCGAAGAAACGGATACTGCTTCCCTTTAAAGGGACGGACCTGATGATCCATCCTCTACTGCCGGGATTGCGGTCTTTGACAGGGGAAAAGATTCAGCGCTATCTCTCTTCTGAACTCAGGGACAGGATCAGAGAGACGAAGGTAACGGTTAAAGTTATTGATCGAACCAGTCGCAAAGAATTTATTGTGGTCCCCCGGCAATTCACCGGGCGACTGCTCCATGACCTGGAACCGGCCGAAACCGCACAGGGGGATATCTATCTGGAAATTTATCTCAGCGATCCGGGAACCGTAAACCAAGTTGGTTTGTATCGACGAGGTACACGGGTCCTGCCTTCGATCACTGAAATCGACCAATTTGAAAAAGAACCATGGACCGCCGGGTATCTGCAGGGGGTTGTGGATGCGCCGTTTTTGACTCTCACACCGGGGACGCGTCACGGGATTATTCGCGATGATCATTTTGACGTTTTTTGCCGGGCGATGGTTCCGGTTGAAAACCACCTTCAACAAATCATTGAAGAGCAGCGCAGGGCTGAAGAGGAGCGGTCCAGTCGCCAGATTTTGCGCAGGGTCCGGCGCGCGCTCAAAGAGGCGTTTTTGCGGCTCCCAAAAGAAGAATATGACTGGTTTGACATTCATAACGGAAAGCCTCAAAAAAAATCAGGGAGTCTTTTTTCCAGCGGATCGATGGGGGGAGGTTCCCTTGATGATAACGGCCGCAAAAACGAAAACTCCGGAGCTGTTGCAGAATTAGACGACGAAGGAGAGGGGCAAAAAGAGTTTTTTGAATTCGCCGGCCCCTTGTTTAGTGCGCTGATATCACCAAAATCGAGTGTGGTCCCGGTTGACCAGCACAAGAAATATCGTGTTGTTTGCAGGGATCGGTCACGACGGACCGTTTGGGATAACCTGGTATATCAATGGGAAATCACGGACGGAGAGGGTCAACTCCGGGGGGATGATGGTGAATCGGTCGTTTTTATTGCCCCTGCAGAACCGTGCCTGACCTCATTGAGGGTGATTGTCCGACAGGGCGACACGGAATGCAGGGATGAAGCCTTGATAACCGTCACCGATTCACTTGTGGAGCAATCGTCCAAAGGCAGAGAGGCCCGTAAAGGACTTCCCGGATATACGTATCGTCGGGCGCCGGGTGAAATGTGGCGTTCACGATTCGAAATGGAAAAAAACGTGATTGTCATTAACAACGGGCACAGAGACTTTGTCTATGCCGGAAAGAAAAAAAGCCGCAAGCTCCGGTATATCAGCCGCCTGTTTTGTAAAGAACTTGTTCTTCACAATTTCCCGGGGTTGCAGACCGGCGAACTCCTTGAACGGATGATCGAGTTGTCCCTGTACACGGAAGAGCATTTGAAATGAGTACGATATCTATAATTGATTGCAGGTCAAGAATCTCTCCCCAAACGACATAACCCATATGACACTCAAAAAAATAGGGCTGAAAAAATAAGGTAACAGTTTCAACTATCGGAGTAACTATTCAGGGGGCGGTTGTTTCTCCGTAACGATATTGGCGGAGTCGCTTCGTATTTTCAGTGATTTAGCAGTGGGGGAGACCGCAGCCATCCTGAGCGCAGCGGAGGGGGCAGGAATGCCACCGCTGCTAACTCATTGAAAATACCAGTGATGAAGACACCTAAGTGAAGGGGAAATGACTGACCCCCTGAACACATACCTATCGGAAGCGCAGCGAAAATCCCGATTGCGGAGCTGCAGGGTTCTTCAATAGATCATTTCATTATCCTGCGAATAATACCCAATTTTCCTTTATAGGGGGGATATATCAACGGCAGGTCAAACCACGTGGCTGCTTTTAGAATACTTTTTTTATGTGAAAAACACTCAAATCCATTAAATCCGTGATAACTTCCAATGCCACTTTCACCTACACCACCAAATGGCAGATTGGGATTTACCACATGTTGCAAGCAGTGGTTAATACACCCGCCACCAAACTGAATCCTTGAAACCAACTCACGTTGCACCGCTTTACTTTCACTGAAAATATAGCAGGCCAGGGGGTGATGAGGCAGCTTGGATATAACGCCTGATATTTCATCAAAATTATCGTATTCCATTACCGGCAGAATAGGTCCAAAAATTTCTTCTGACATTACCCTGTCCTCAAGCGTCACATCCCTCATGACTGTTGGCGCAATAAATCGATCTGCTTTATTGACCTGGCCGCCGACTAATATTTTATTTTGATCGATGAGATTTACAATTCGGCTGTGATGCTGCTCATTAACGATACGACCAAAATCAGGCGATATAGAGGCATCATCACCATACATATCGATGACGCGTTTCTTTATCCTTTCGAGAAATTCCTCTTTTACGCTTTGATGCACCATCACATAATCAGGTGCAATGCAGGTTTGGCCCGCATTCATAAATTTGCCGTAAACGATGCGGTTCACGGCAATATTCATTTTTGCATCAGAATGGACGATACAGGGGGTTTTGCCGCCCAGTTCCAATGTGACAGGGGTTAAATGTTTGGCTGCAGCCGCCATAACGATGGCGCCGACTCTGGGGCTTCCGGAGAAGAAAATATGGTCGAATTTTTGTTTTAATAATAATGTTGTTTCAGGAACTTCACCCGGAATATATGCGATGTATTCGGGATCAAATATCTCATCGATCAACTCCTGGATCACTCTGCTACAGGTTGGCGTTATCTCAGCGGTTTTAATTACAGCCGTGTTTCCCGCAGCAATGGCTGAAATTAGCGGGGCAAAAGTTATACTGATTGGGTAGTTGAACGGCGAGATGATCAAATTTACACCCAGGGGCGTATAGTGGATATGACTCGATGCAGGTTGAATAAGCAGTGGGGTTTTTACTCTCCTGGGTCGCATCCATTTTTTGAAGTGTTTTATTGTGTTGGACAAATCATGCAGAACGAACCCTATTTCAGTGGCATATATTTCAAAATCCGGTCGGCCCAAGTCATCTTTAAGTGCAGCACTCAGTTTGCTCTCAAATTTTTTAATTCCACTCTTGAGCTCCATCAATTGATTAAATCTAAAATCATAAGCACGAGTGACTGCCGTGTTAAAGAACGCGCGCTGTCTGTCAACGATATCGATAATTTCTTGCTCACTCTTTATCATACGACCTCCATTTCATCGTCAATCCGACGCTCAATTGTGGTGATACTTTATAAATTCGCTTGTCGTCGATGATGGTTTCCAACTAGGGTACTTCCATATATTCGTTTGTCTGGTGTGTTCCTAAAGGATCGTTTCATCTATCTGAGGGCTCGGGGAGTTTTTCAATCATCCGCTCCATGGGTTATCAGATTTTTAATCGTGTAAACTCGCCCATAAGGGTCTGTAAAGGAAAAACAGGAAATTGTTCTTTTAATAACAAACCGTTATGATTTTGATCAGTTAATAAT
>DRHF01000030.1 GCA_011049715.1 Desulfobacterales bacterium | reverse complement strand
GGCAGTGAAATGATCCTAAATAGGGGCTGAGGCTTCCAAATCGCCACGTGAGACGATCTTTAAGGGGTTATGAAGGGGTAGGTAAGGGGTGATACGTTTTTTGGTCCTTGACATCCTCAAAATAATCAAATAAAATCCCAAGCCATCATTACAATCCTCCTTCGGGCGGCCTGGGGACGCCTGGGCCGCCTTATTTTATGGTGGTCTATGGCAGCAGTAGTCAAAATATCCCAAGAAACTCAAATCCTGATTGAGGCAATCGGTAAAGCGATCAAAGAATGTGGCTTGACTGATGCCAAATTTTGCCTCAATAACGTCATGATAAATATAGGAAATGAGGGCCATTCCGGCAATAAAACAACTTCCGTGAATGTCGAAATCCCACCAAGAATCCTTAAAAATACCGATGTAGATATTGAAACCGCAATGATTAAAGAATTTGTTGGACTTGTTGAATTCTTGCCACAACCTCGATTTGATAGTATTTTCCGGTTGTTGATTGCCGCTGCCCACCGTGAGAACCAGACCGATATAGAGGCAGCCCAATGGCTGGGGATTAATTATGAACGATACCGGGCTTATCGAGCCAAAGTGTTACCGGAGGTTAATGCTTGATTTCATGGACAAAATTGAACAAAAAGTGAAAAGATTCGAGAGGGATATCGAAAAGACCAAAAATAAACCAGTGATCCGGGCCAGATTGTTGAAGAAAATGAAGGCGTTAAAGAGGAGGATGGGGTGAATATGCCACGTGGCACGGACAAAAAAAAGCCAAAGAAAAATAAAGGCGTAAAAAAAAAGCCGTATCGCTGAAACTCAACTTATGGCTTAAGTATTTTCTGGATAGTGATAACCGGGAAACATTCTTCAATAAATCAGCTTCGGCAAAGGCAGCAGGGTATAAGGCAAGGTCAGATGTGTCTTTTAGAACAATCGGATGCCAAAACTTTACAAAACTCAGCAACAAAATTGAAAAGTGGCTGGATGAAGAGGGTTTATCTGAAGCCCGCATTAAAGCTAAGATAACCCAAGGCATGGATGCCAAGGAAACAAAGTTCTTTGCCCACCAAGGAGAAGTTATCGAGACAGAAGAGGTCGAAGCATTGGGAATACAGCGTCAATATGTGGAAATGGCGGTTAAGGTTAAGGGGATGTTTGCCCCAGTGGGTCAACTCCATGATATCACCCCCGAAGCTGCTAATTTCATTATGAATATCGGGAAGAAAGGAGGAAAGTGATGGAAAAAGATGAAATTACAGGTGCTTGGGTTGATGAATATGCAGAGATATCGGAAGAGGTTTGGGAGAAGTTAGGCAAATGGCCTACTGGGGGTGGCAATAGAGATCGAAGTTTTATACCTGGGCGACAAATCTGGGCTTCAGCAACATTGAGGCCAGCTAAATGGCCTTCTCCACCGAAACCAAAACAATGAACATCGAATACACCGCAGTTCCGACAATGAGCCAACTCCACCATTCCAATGCCTTCTACCGGGGCATCATGGGACCGGTCAGGTCCGGGAAGTCCACCGGGTGTTCCTGGGAGCTATGGCGAAGAGCAAATGAGCAAAAACCGATGAAAGGTGGCGTAAGGCGCACAAGGTTCGGTATTATCAGGAATTGCTATGATGATCAGACAGAGATTTTGACTGAAAACCGGGGATGGCAGCTATTCAAAGATCTAT
>DRHF01000029.1 GCA_011049715.1 Desulfobacterales bacterium | reverse complement strand
GTTATCTGGTAGGTTTTATTCTAGAACGCAAAATTTGAGGCATGATCGGGGAGGGGTCGGCTGAGATGAAAAACACCTGGTTCCGCCCCTGTTTTTTGGCTTTATACATGGCTTTATCTGATCTCATGATGAATGTCTTCGGTGATTCTTTGATATGATATTCAGCTACTCCGATACTAATGGTGACGGAACCTTCCTTTCCCTGGGTCGATATATATTTTTCGTTTTCGACTGCCGTTCTTATTCTTTGTGCAACAGTATTTGCTTCGTCACCGCCGGTTTCAGGTAGGATAATGGTAAATTCCTCTCCTCCGTACCGGTAAGCCGAGTCCATTTTTCTGAGGCATGATTTGATGATTTGTCCGAGTCTAAGCAATACAACGTCGCCCTCGAGGTGCCCAAAGGTATCATTGTAAGCTTTGAAGTGATCTATATCCAGCAGCAGTAGGGAAAGTGGACGGTCATACCGATTGGTTCTGTCAACCTCCAGTAGCAGTTGATTATAAAAGTGTCTGGAATTATAAAGTTTCGTAAGCCCATCGGTGATAGCGAGATTTTTTAGTTTTTCCATTATCCGGTTTTGCTCCTGGGCGAGCTCACGCTCTTTCAATACCCGCTTGAGCCTCAGAAGCAGCTCTTCGGAGCGAAACGGTTTAAACACAAAATCACTGGCACCTTTACTGATGGCTTCTTCGTAGGAATACTTTGCGCTGTAGCCGGTCATGATAATCACATCGCTGTCATATTTATTTTTAATGACTTCGGTAAACTCAAAACCATCGATTCCCGGGAGGATGATATCGGTGATTACAACATGATACGTGTTTTTCTTTAGCAATTCGAGGGCGTCCTCGGCGGATGAGGCTACGGAACATTGATACCCGACAATCTCCATGAATTCATTCAATGAGTCCCGGATAGCTGGATCGTCATCGACAATTAGAATTTGCGCAATCATTTTTACCGATTTGACTTAAGATTCTTGATTAAGGCCTTTAAACCAGGCATAAAATTGGTATGGTGCCGATATTGACAAATACAAATGCAACTTGTTAAAAACCTATATTTAGCCCTTAGGGAAGCCTATGTCAACCGACTTTTGAACAACAGGTTGACCTGAGGACGTTGTGGATGAGCACTATTGAGAATTATAAAAGATTTAAACACCTATAATCATTGGATTATGTAGCTATTGAACTGTGAATAATATTCGAAATTTTAGTATCATCGCCCATATTGATCATGGCAAATCCACCCTCTCTGATCGTCTGATTCAAGCAACGGATATCGTAGCAGACCGTGATTTTCAAGATCAGATCCTTGACACAATGGATATCGAAAGAGAGCGGGGTATTACCATCAAAAGCCAAACCGTTTGCCTTCCGTATACGGCGAATGATGGAAACATCTATTTTTTAAATTTGATCGATACGCCTGGCCATGTTGATTTTACCTATGAAGTTTCGCGGGCGCTCGCTTCCTGTGAAGGGGCGCTCCTTCTTGTAGATGCCAGTCAGGGTGTGGAAGCGCAAACACTGGCCAATCTTTACCTGGCCATGGAACACGATCTAGTAATCATCCCGGTTATCAATAAGATCGATCTGCCGTCCGCTGATGTTGAAAGGGTAAAAAAACAGATCGATAAAGACCTTGGCTTGGACCCTGAAACCGCCATTCTTGTTTCTGCTAAAGAGGGTACAGGGATTGAAATTGTACTTGAGAAGATCGTGAAAAACCTCCCGCCGCCATCGGGAGACCCGGGGGCGCCTCTTAAAGCGTTGATTTTTGATTCCCACTATGATGCCTACAGGGGGACGATTGCACACATCCGGGTTTTTCAAGGAAAAGTAAAGGTGGGGAATACAATCGTTTTTATGTCCAACCAAGTGGCCTACAAAGTGGAAGAGGTAGGCGTTTTTCAGATTGAACGCTTACCGCAAAATGAACTGACAGCCGGACAGGTAGGATATTTCATTGCCGGGATTAAAACCGTCAGTGACACGCATTGCGGAGATACCATTACCCTAAAAGACCGGCCCTGCGATGGTTCAATGGCCGGGTTTAAAGAATCCAAGCCGGTGGTCTTTTCCTCGATATACCCTGTGGCGTCGGATGAATATGAGGAACTGGCCGTTGCCTTGGAAAAGCTGAAGTTGAACGATGCTGCTCTGATTTATGAGAAGGATTCCTCTACGGCACTCGGATTTGGTTTTCGTTGTGGTTTTCTGGGGCTTCTCCACCTGGAGGTGGTCCAGGAGCGGCTTGAGCGCGAATATGGTCTTTCCTTGATTTTAACAGCTCCTTCGGTCCAGTATGAATTGATCATGGGTGATGGCTCTGAGTTTACAATCGACAATCCTGCGCTTTACCCGGATCCCAGCGGAATTGTGCAAACAAAAGAGCCGTTTATTCGGGCTTCCATCATTGTCCCCGACCGTTATATGGGAGTGGTGATGAACCTCTGTCTTGATCGTCGTGGCATCAATACCAATTATCAGTACCTGACCAGCGATCGTCTGGAAATGATATTTGAAATTCCACTGGCTGAAATCGTCTATGATTTTTACGACAAACTCAAGTCGATTACCCAGGGCTATGGGTCGTTCGATTATGATCTGTTGGAATTCAGGGAGACAGACCTTGTGAAAACGGATATTTTAATCAACGGGGAACGGGTGGATGCCCTTTCTCAACTGTCACACAGAGATAAAGCGGAAAAGCGAGCCCGACAAGTATGCAGCAAACTTCGGGATGAAATTCCGAGGCAGATGTTTAAAATAGCCATCCAGGGCGCCATCGGCGCAAAGATCATTGCCCGGAAGACCATTTCACCTTTTCGGAAGGATGTAACAGCTAAGTGTTATGGGGGAGATATCACACGAAAAAGAAAGCTCCTCGAAAAACAAAAAAAAGGAAAAAAACGGATGAAGATGGTCGGACAGGTCATGATTCCCCAGTCCGCCTTTTTAGCGGTTCTAAAAACAGATACCGATTAGACCCTAACCCGGCAGAGCCGGAGCCTAATTGAATATTGACAATTGAATACTGATAATTGAATATTTGTGGATGTCGCTCGCGCAGCGCAGGTATAATTTTCTTGCCACAAAATACACAAAAATAGCTTTTAAGGATCTGAGAGGGAGATATTGTTGGACGAAGGCAACAAGTATCGTCGATTTTTTGATGGTAGTCACGATATGATTTTTACATCTGATTCGACAGGCCGGTTCCTGGATGTGAATAAGGCGGGGATCGAAATGATGGGCTACCGCGCGAAGGCGGAATTAATGGGGATCGGGTCGATCAGTGATCTTTTTCGTAAGGCAGGGGAGAGAAAAAGATTTTTTTCGTTTATGGGCAGGAAAGGCTTTGTTAAGGATTATGAAGCAGAATTCAAAAAACGCGACAATTCTCCCGTACACGTTCTGATCTCCAGCTGGCAATATACAAATCCAAAAACCCGAATGATTGAGTTCGAGGGGATGATAAAAGATATTACCCAACGTAAACTTTTGGAAGATGATCTCAAACTTTCAGAAAGCAAGTATCGTCGAATCTTCGAAGGCTCCCAAGACATGATATTTATCACCGCTAAAAACGGCAGGATCAAGGAGGTGAACCAGGCCTGTGTAGACCTCCTTGGATTTGATAGTAAAAAAGAGGTATTGTCCTTGAGCTCCGTTGAGGGAATATACACAAATCCCATGCACTGGCAGGTATTTAAAAAGCAAATCGACCGGCATGGATTTGTAAAGGATTTTGAGGCGGGGTTCAAGAAAAAGGATGGAACCCGCCTCCACTGTTTGCTCAGTGGAAACGCCGTGAGAGGGGAAGATGATGGGATAATCGGGTATGAGGGCATCGCCAAAGATATTACCGCCCGCATGGATGCCATTCGAAATTTTCGACAACGGCATCGCGAGCTGTGGGTCTTAAATTCGGTAGCGTTTGCCATGAACAAAACCCAAGATCTGAATGACGTTCTTATGACCGCTTTAAAAAAGGTTCTGGAAGTGTTGGAACTCACCTCCGGAGGCATCTTTTTAATCGATCATCAACGAGCGGGTTTTTCACTCCACGCCCAACAGGGTCTTCCGGAAAGCACTACATCTAATAAAATCAGCCAGATACGGCTTCATGACGAAGCCCTCTCGCACTCGTTACTCAAAGGCAATTTTTCCCTTACACCCGAACCGATCTTCCCTCCCTTCAGGGCCACCTTGAAAAGCCTAAACAATGCAAAAACCGTTGAACTCACCTGTTTTTTGATTACCGCCAAAGAAAGGGCTTCCGGTTTTCTATCATTTGAGGTCCCTTCCGGAATAGACCTGACAACCGGTCAGGATTTTCACCTCTTGGGCTCGCTGGGAAACTTTCTGGGCGGCGCCATTGAAAATGCCCGCCTCAACAAAGCCCTTCACCGACATCGAGAGGAACTCAAAGGTTTAACCGCCCGACTGTTTCACTCACAAGAGTCGGAGCGCAAACGAATTGCCCGGGAACTGCACGATGAGGCGGGGCAGGCGCTGACAGGAATTAATTTTACCTTGGAGACCATTGAGAAAGGGGTTTGGCCGGAATCGAATGCCCTTAGAGAGTATATCTCGGAAATCAAGAAACAGATTAATCGTACCTACGAGGAAATGCGTCGCATATCTTACAGACTTTATCCGGCACTCTTGAGTGACCTTGGACTGGAACCTGCTCTTGATGCATATCTAAAAAATATTTTGAAACATAGTGAACTTAGGGTAGATTTTAAAATGGTGGGGTTTGAGGAACGGGTCGATCCGGAAATCGAGAGTGTTTTGTATCGCCTCTCCCAAGAAGTGCTTAACAATACATTAAAGCACGCGAATGCAAAGCAGTTTAAGCTTTCCATCATTAAAAGTTACCCGCATATTATTTTTCTAGCTGAAGATGACGGTGTGGGATTTGATTCCAGTAAATTCGAAGAGAATAAACAGGCCATGGGTCTGTTGTCTATGAGAGAACGAGCGGCAATGTTGGGCGGAAATTTCAATATTCGCACCTCTTGTGGAAAAGGCACCCGAATTCGGATAGAGATCCCGATCCGAAAGGCCCCATATGACGGATAAAACTATCACAATTTTTTTGGCCGATGATCATACCATCGTCCGCCAGGGTCTGGCCAAGTTGCTGGAGGGGGAGCCGAACTTTCGGGTTGTAGGCGAGGCTGAAAACGGTCGTGAAGCGGTAAAAAGAGTGACGGAATTGCGCCCAAATGTTGTAATCATGGACATCGCGATGCCCCTTCTAAATGGAATTGAAGCAACCCGACAGATCAAAAGGGTCTGCCCCAAGATAAAAATCATCATCCTTTCAATGCACTCCCACGATATCTATATCAGTGAACTTTTCAGCCTCGGCGCCTCGGGTTATCTTTTAAAAAATTCTACAGGCACAGATATTATCAAAGCTGTCCATGCGGCCACAGCCGGGAACACCTACCTGAGTCCCTCGATATCGCGACGGGTTATAGAGGATTATGTTTCTTTAAGGAAAAAGTCACCCCAGGAACTACTTTACAGTAAACTTTCCAACCGGGAGCGCGAAGTGTTTCAGATGATCGCCGAAGGGAAATCCTCAAAGGAAATCTCCGAAATCCTTTTCGTCAGCACAAGTACGGTTAAAACCCACCGCTCCAATATCATGAAAAAGTTGAAGATGAATAATATCTCACAGCTCGTCCAATTCGCCATCCACCTTGGAATCGTGGAAATTCAGTCATAAGCGGTTCACCTTGATTGAACCTAAAATGGTCCTTTGTATCCAAAAAATCATCCTTTGGACGATAGGAATCAGGGTTTTATTCTTATATAAACATAATAAGCAGATAAATCTAACCTATTAACTAACGGAGGGAGTCCATTATGATTTTAATCGGCGAAGACTTAAACGTGATGTCCAAGCAGATCTCTCAGGCCATAAAAGAGCGAAATGATGAACCGATCCAGACTCTTGTCAAGGAACAGACCCAAAATGGCATGGACTATTTGGATATTAATGTGGGCCCGGTAAGGAAAGACCCGGAGGGGGCCATGGATTGGATCGTGAACACGGTACAGGCCTGCACTGAACTCCCATTGTGCTTGGATACGACAAACCCTGTGGCCATGGAGGCAGGCCTTAAAGCTTGCACAAAAAAGGCGCTGATCAATTCCGCTTCCGGTACAGCCGATAGCAAGGCAACCATGTTGCCGCTAGCCTCCAAATACTCGGCCGACGTTGTGCTTTCGGTCATGAATGACGCCGGGCTGCCGTCAGATGCAGATGAAAGAGCGGCCAGTATTATGGAATCCATTGATGCGGCGAACGAACTGGGAATTCCCAATGAGAATATTTGGGTCGATCCGGTTCTTCTGCCGATCGGAGTCGATCAACGTCAGATAACGGCATTTTTGGAATTTATCCAGATGCTGCAGGATTTGGGACCAGGGGTCAAATCGACCTGCGGGTTGTCCAACCTGTGCTTTGGTGCACCGAAGGCCTTAAAAAGTTTGCTCAACCGTACTTTTTTAGTGATAGTGGGCAGATACGGAATGCATTCCAGCATCGTAAGCGGTTTTGATCAGGAACTCATTCGTCTGGTTAAGGGCGACATGCCGGAAACCGTCGAACTTATTTACCGCGCCATGGATGAAGAGGACATCGATCTCTCTTCGCTGAACCAGTCGGAACAGGAATATGTTAAAACGGCTCAGGTCCTCATGGGGAAGAGCCTCTATTCACATTCCTGGCTGGAAGTATAGATAGTGTCCATCCATAAATGGCCTTTTTTGCCCTGCTCGGCGTTCTCCGCGGGTTTTCGGTTGCGGCGTACAGCACGTACGCCTTACCACAAACCCTTGTGCGGCCTTGATCAGGACAAAAATTGCTCATTTCTGAATTGGACACCTCTATTATTTATTTTAAAGTCGCAGATCGGCACTAGATATAAAAGGAGACCTACCCAATGACATTTGAATTACCCTTGGAAAAATATTCGGTGAGCATCAGGGAAACAGCGCTGGGACAAGGAAAAAATGTTAAGAGGATCGGGGGCGAAAACACGCTTCCCTTTCATTCTTTTGAAGGATTGCTTCCCAATTCACCGGGTCTTGCCATGGAAATCCTGGACATGGAACCTGAAAATTGGGCGCCGGCAATTCTCGAACCTTTTTCAGACGTCATTTCCGACCCAGCCGATTGGGCCAAAAAATGTGTGGAGCTATATGGCGCTGAGATCCTTTTTCTTCGTCTTGCAAGCACCGATCCATTGGGGCATGACACCTCACCACAACATGCAGCCGAGGTTGTAACCCGGGTGAACGGTGCCGTTGATGTTCCCCTTATTGTATGGGGAACAGGGGCCGAAGAAAAGGACATAGAGGTTCTGACGGCCGTGGCACAGGCGTGTGCGGAGAAGAATCTTCTGCTGGGTCCGATGTTGAAAGGTAATTACGAAGAAATTGCCAAAGCAGCCCTGGAACATGGCCACAGTGTTGTTGCTCAGGCTTCCATGGATGCGAACTTGACGAAAGAACTGAACATTGTCCTTTGTAAATTTTTCCCCGCGGATAAAATTGTCATCGATCCGACATCATCTGCTTTGGGATATGGGATGGAATATACCTTTTCCATCATTGAAGAAATTAAGCAATTCGGCCTCAAGGATCGGGATAAAATGATGCTGATGCCGATCTTTGCAGATGTTGGAATGGACTGTTGGCGGACCAAGGAGGCAAAACAGAGTCAAACCATGGGAATTCTTTGGGAGGCCATCACCGGAATGACGTTTCTTTTAGGAGGGGCTAACCTCATTGTACTGAGGCACCCGGATGCACTTAAATTGATAAAAGAAATCATATCTGAATAACCAATCGTTTATTTTGTTCTTTATCTGATATTAGGAGGTTCGTTATGGCTCTAAAGGGCGCCGACATAATGAAAAAATTACCCAAAACCAACTGCAAAGACTGTGGTCTTGCCACCTGCTTTGCATTTGCGATGAAACTGGCCACCGGAGGAATTAAAATTGAAGCTTGTCCTCATCTCTCTCCCGAAGCCAGAAATGAATTGGATGCATCCATGGCACCCCCCATCAAACGGGTGACGATCGGGACCGGTCAAAAGGCACTGGAACTAGGTGAAGAAGAGGTCATGTTCCGCCATGAAAAGACTTTTTTTCATCAGACCGGCATTGCCATTTTAATTTCCGACAAGGAGAATGAATCGGAGATTGAAACCAGACTGAACACCATAAAATCGTTTCGATTTGAGCGGATCGGGCAGGAACTTGAGATTAATCTTTTGGCCCTTTCGTTTGAGTCCGGGAAACGTGACAGATTCGAGGCTTTGGTTAAAAGAGTTTACGAAACCACGGATTTTGGTTTGATTTTAATCGCCGACGATACCGATGTGCTGCTGTCGGCAGTTACTCTCTGTGCCGACCGCAAGCCGCTCGCCTACCCCATCACAAAAGAGAATGTGGACACCTTGATTCCAAAGCTCAAGGAACTGGGCGTTGTCGCAGGGGTAAAAGGGAAAAACCTGGATGAGATAGCCGAGATCACTGCTGATCTCAAGGCGGCCGGTATTGAAGAATCCCTTCTCGATCCTTGCTCCGATAACATATTGCAGGCAATCGGTGACCAGACCTTTATCAGACGCGCGGCGCTCAAAAAGGGATTTCGACCCTTGGGGTATCCGACCATAACCTTTCCGTGTAGCATGTACTCGGACCCGCTTAAGGAAACCCTGGCGGCGGCTGCGCTCATTACAAAATATGCCGGCATCGTCGTGCTGTCGCAGGTGGATACGAACTTCCTTTTACCTCTTTTGGTCCACCGGTTCAATATCTACAGCGATCCCCGCAGACCGATGACCGTCGAAGAAAAGATTTACGAAATAAGCAACCCCGGTGAAGATGCACCTATTCTTATTTCCACGAACTATGCATTGGACTTTTTTATTGTGTCTGCGGCCATCGAAGAAACCGGCATGCCGGCCTATCTATGTATAAAGGATACAGAGGGGTTAGGGGTCATGGCGGCATGGACATCCGGTAAGTTTAACGGAGAATCGATTGCCGATTTTCTCAACACACACAATATCCAGGATAGGGTGAAACATCGCAAACTTATCATCCCGGGCGTGGCCAGAAAGCTAAAAGACGAGTTGGAAGAAGAGCTTCCCGGGTGGGAGATCATTTTTGGTCCACTGGAAGGAAGTGATATTCCAAAATTCTTGTCAGAGGAGTGGAAGGTATCATGACGGTCCAGACAAATGAAGAAGCTGATCAAATAGATGAAAAACTCACCGAGATATTTGTCCAATGCGAGAAGGATAGAAGTCAATTAATACCCATTTTGCAAAAGGTTCAGGAAACATTTGGCTATCTTCCCAAACAGGCGATACTCGCCGTCAGCTCCCACCTGGAAATGACCGATGCGCAGATCTTTGGGGTGGCCTCTTTTTATAACCATTTCCGGTTCACCCCGCTTGGAAAAAATCCTATCCAGATGTGTATGGGGACTGCCTGCCATATGGTTGGCGGGGGTCTGGTCCTGGAGGGTTTGGAAAGGGCCTTGGATATCGAAGTGGGTGGAATTACAGAGGATAAAGAGTTCAGTCTCGACCGGGTCGCCTGCGTCGGATGCTGCGGTCTGGCGCCTGTGATGGTGATCGGAGAAAAAATCTATCCGAAAATGACTTCCACTAAAGTGGATGAAGTCCTGGTGAATCTGAAAATAGAGATCAAAGAGAAAACCGAATCAGAAGGCGGAGAGCAAGCAGCCAAAAAAGGATAAGGGCATTTTTCAATAAGAGGCCAAAATGGATTTTGAGGAAAAAAAACGTACAGCCATAAAAGAATGGGAATCTTTAGAACAGAGCGAAATCCCGGTTATCCGGATCGGCGCTGCAACAAGCGATCGGGCGGCCGGGGCACTGGATGTTATCGAAGCCTTTGAAAAGGAACTTGCAAGGTTAAATGTAAAAGCCAGGATTCTTTTGACCGGTTCGGTTGGCTTTGGCAATTATGAACCTTTAGTGATCATCAGCAAACCTGATTATCCTCGAATCTGTTACAATAATGTAAATTCAGACATGGTTCCCCGTCTGGTGGAAGGGTTCCTTATTGAAGATGACCCCTGTATGGAATTTGCCCTGGGCACCCTGGAGGGTGACATGGATACACCACCTCACATTCCCGAGTTGCCCCGATCGGAGCATGAATTAAGGCTGCTTCTGAGAAACTGCGGTTTTATTGATCCGGAAAACATAAATCATTATATCGCCCTGGGAGGCTATGGCGCCCTGAACAAGGCCTTCGAGATGAACCCACTAGAAATTGTCGAGGAGATAAAGCGATCTGGACTCAGGGGACGGGGCGGAGCCGGATTTCCGACGGGGAAAAAGCTGGAGGCATGTTATACATCTTCCCAAACACCGAAATATGTAATTTGTAATGCAGATGAAGGGGACCCGGGCGCTTTTATGGACCGGATTGTACTGGAGAGTGATCCCCATGCGGTTTTGGAGGGAATGATTATCTGCGGCTATGTATTGAATTCTTCTAAGGGGTACATTTACACCCGGATGGAGTATCCTTTGGCCGTCGAACGTCTAAAAACAGCCATCGAGCAAGCCAAAGAACTCGGATTTTTGGGAAAAAATATCCTGGGATCGGATTTTTGCTTTGATATCGAAGTGTTTCAAGGTGCAGGCGCTTTCATCTGTGGAGAATCGAGCGCCCTGATGTACTCAATTGAAGGAAAAAGAGGTTTTCCCCGGGTAAGGCCGCCCCAATCCATCGAGTCCGGTTTCCGTCAAAAACCCACTCAACTCAATAATGTAAAGACCTTTGCTTTTATACCGGTAATCCTTGCCCGCGGGAGTGAACATTTTTCGAGCATCGGCAGTGAACGAAGCAAAGGAACGGCTGTTTTTGCTTTGGCCGGAAAAGTGGAAAACGTCGGCCTGGTCGAGGTGCCGATGGGGACCACCCTTGAAAAAGTCATCTATGATATCGGAGGCGGTGTAAAGGACGGCAAAAAATTTAAAGGGGTTCAGATCGGGGGACCTTCCGGGGGATGTTTGCCTGAAACATTCCTTGACACGCCGATTGATTTTGATTCTCTCACCGAAGCCGGCGCCATGATGGGGTCCGGCGGGATGATCATCATGGATGAGGATAACTGTATGGTGGATGCAGCACGGTTTTTCCTCGACTTTACTGTGGAGGAATCCTGCGGAAAATGTGTGATGTGTCGTTTGGGTACCAAGCAGATGCAGGGGATCCTTGAGGATATCGTCGGTGGTGATGGCACGCCCGAAGATTTGGATCAGCTGGTTCATTTGGGTGAAGATACCAAAGCCGGTTCCCTTTGTGGCCTGGGAAAGTCAGCCCCAAATCCGGTGTTGACGACAATCAAGTATTTTAAGGATGAGTATGAAGCGCATATCAAAGAAAAACGTTGTCCGGCACTGATCTGTCGGGACCTTATCGCCTATTATATCATTCCTAAAAAATGCTATCGCGGTTGTGAACATTGTGTCATCGTCTGCCCCACCGAGGCCATCATCGAGCATCCCAAGCGCTTTAAAGTCGTTGATCAGGAAAAATGCGTGAAATGTGGTAACTGTCTGGAAGTATGTCCTCCCGAGTATGACGCGGTGATCAAAATCTCACCGATCACTGAACTACCTGCGAGTGAATTACCGATCAAGGATGCTGAATAATGGACTCAGTTGAGATAAAAATTGATGATAAACCGGTTAAGGCCAAAGAGGGAACCAAAATCTTACAGGCAGCCTTAGATGCTGAAATCTATATTCCCAATCTTTGCTATATTCCAGAGTCTGAACTTCCTTTCGGGGGGTGCCGCCTCTGTTATGTTGAGATTGAGGGACGGGGGTTGGTGACCTCCTGCACGCAACCTGTTACCGAGGGGATGGTGGTAAAGACACAAACACCGGCGGTTAAACGACTTCGGCAAACCGCCTATAAGCTGCTTATCGCATACCATGATCTGGATTGCCCTTCTTGCTGGAAGCGTAAGAAATGTGAACTTTTAAGACTTTCGGCCAAGGTTAAGGTCAAGGCCAAAACACCCGAGGACTTCCGGAGACTACCGACGGAGTTTTTGCCTCTGGACGAAACAAACCCTTTTATCATTTATGACCCGAATCGATGCATTCTTTGCGGAAAGTGCGTCTGGGTTTGCACCAAGAGAAACGGGGAGACCTTTATCGATTTTGCTTACCGGGGAAGCAATACCAGACTCAACATCTCTTCTAACATTCCCCTTATGGAGGAAAAATGTGAAGACTGTGGGGAGTGTGTCGCCATCTGCCCCACGGCCGCGTTGGGTCTAAAAGCTGAGTTGGCGGTTGTCGAGAAAGTGTCTGAAAGCACTTAGACACCCCAGGGGATGTTCCGATGGATTGGAGATGCGAAACTCGAGTAAATTATTCAAAGATAAAGAAAAGAAAGGGAAAAAACCATGACTGAGATGACACCGAAAGAAAGAATCACCAAACTTTTCAAAAAGGAGCCGATTGATACCATGCCCGTTTTCAGTGGTCAGGGCATGGTTACCATCCAGGCGATTGAAAAAATGGGGATCCGCTTTGCCCAGGTTCATACTTCCGCTGAATACCTGGCCCAGTCCGCCATGGTTACGGCAGAGATGTTTGATTTTGACGCGGTAATCATCCCCTATGATCTTTGCAACATACCGGAAGCTCTGGGGAGAGGCGTTAGCTTGTATGATGATGCGGAAGGGATTCTTTATCCCACGGTACCCCATAAGTGGGATAAAATAGAGGATGTGCAGATCCCCGAAGACTTTCTATCTAAAGGCCGTTTACCGATGATCGATGAGGCGTTTCGAAAGCTGAAGGCAGAATCAGAGGACGGAAAATTTGCTGTGGGTGCGTTTGTGCTTGGGCCTTTCACCATGGCCGGCCAGATATATGAACTGGACCTCTTGCTGAAGGGGCTCAGAAAGGATAGAGAAAGGGTCCTTGCGTTTCTTGGGCAGATGACCGATTTGGTCATAAAGGCGGCCAAACATTATGAAGCCCTGGGGGCGGATTACATCAGCATCAGGGAGATGGGATCAGGGTCCGACCTGCTTTCGCCACGCATGTGGAAAGACATGATTCAGCCCAACCTCGTACACGTTTTCGACGCTTTAAGCTGCCCTACTGTAAATCACATCTGTGGATCAACCGACTTGATCATTGAGATGATGAACGAGTGCGGGGCAGATGCCATCAGCGTGGACCATAAAAATACAACTGCTGAATCTAGAAAGAAACTGGGCGATGATGTGCTTTTGTTTGGAGATTTTAATCCCTATGCTCTCCTGGTACAAGGAGATGTATCAAATGTTGAGCCGGTGATAAAAAAATGTATTGATGACGGTGTGGATGCGGTTTGGCCCGGTTGTGATCTCTGGCCGGATGTGAAAAAAGAGAATGTGGATGCCTATGTGCAAACCATACGTACCTATGGAAAACAAGCTTCACCCGCGGTAGGAAGAATATAATAACTGACAAATTATAACTTAATTTATTGGAGGAAAAACCATGGCAACAGAAGAAGTTAGACAGGAAATTCTCAAAGCCCTGGATGAAGGGGTTGTCCAATATGAAGAAGATCAGGTAAAGGAAGCCGCTCAAAGGGCGCTGGATGAGGGAGTAAACGCATACGATGCCGTTATGAACGGTTTGGCCGCTGGCATGGAGAAAGTCGGCAAACTTTATGACCAGCAAGAGTACTTCGTGCCCGAGCTGCTAATGTGTGCAGATGCGCTTTATATCGGTCTGGATATTCTGAAGCCCCATATTAATCTCGAAGATCTGGGTGACAAGCCCAAAGGCCAAGTCGTTATCGGGACGGTCCAGGGTGATGTCCACGATATCGGAAAAAACATCATTAAACTGATGTTCGAAGTCGCCGGGTTTACGGTTCATGACCTCGGAAGGGATGTGCCATTGGAGAAATTTGTGGAGGAGCAGCTACGTACCGATTCCGAGATTGTGGCGTTATCCGCCATGATGACCACCACCATGATGGGGATGAAAAAGGTTATCGAAATGATCAAAGAAAGGAATCCCGATGTGGCCATTATGCTGGGAGGAGCACCTGTTACAAAGGACACGGCAGATCTGTTTGGGGCAGATGGCTACGCGGAAACCGCCGGGAATGCCGTTCAGGAGGCCATCAAAATGATCAGCCAGTTGAGGAAAATGCAGGCGTGATTGTAATGGTATTGGAATTCGTCAACAGAAAGCATTGAGATAATCATGCTGAATTGGGAAGGAGTGCGTCTAATGGGCGAACAGGGAAAGATAAAAGTGATCTTTCAGCCCTCCGGAAGTCGAGGAGAGGTGGATAAGGGATTGAGCATCATTGAGGCTTCCCGGCAGCTTGGTGTAGATATTGAAGCGCTATGCGGCGAGAAAAAAGTATGCGGCAAATGTAAGGTTCGCATCGAAGAAGGGGTCTTCCAAAAATTTGGAATTACCTCCAAAAGGGAAAATGCCGGTGAATGGCAGGCAGAGGAGGAAAAGTTCATTAATGCCGCCCAAAGAGATGAGGGATACCGGTTGGGTTGTGTCGCTAAAGTGGAAGGGGATATGCTGGTTTTTGTCCCCGAGGAATCCCGCGCTGGAAAACAGGTGGTGAGCAAAGCTGCACGTGACATCCACATCGATCACAACCCGGCGGTCAAGCTTTATTATGTGGAAGTGGAAAAACCGACTTTTGAAGAACCGACAGGCGATTTTGAACGGATATGCAAGGGGATTGAAGGACAATACGGTCTTAAGGATTTAAAAATTGACCTGTTCGCCCTGCGGCAGCTACCTGCAGCGCTTCGCAAGGAGGGTTGGAAGGTGACCGTCAGTGTCTGGATGGATCAGGAAATCATCCGGGTGCGACCGGGTAAATGCGAAAACAGCTACGGGCTTGCCATCGATGTCGGCACCACAACTGTGGCCGGGTACTTTTGCAATCTCAAT
Source organism: Desulfobacterales bacterium (assembly GCA_011049715.1). Lineage (GTDB taxonomy): Bacteria > Desulfobacterota > Desulfobacteria > Desulfobacterales > UBA2156 > UBA2156. The sequence goes on along the minus strand of DRHF01000029.1, from coordinate 19,930 downwards.
ACCATGGAAGTCCTTGACACGGTTTCCCTAATGAATCCCCAATGCAAGTACGGCGAGGATGTGATGAGTCGGATTACCTACCATATGATGAATCCGGACGGACTTGAAAGGATGAACAACGACATCACCGAGGGGCTCAACTGGCTGATCGACCAGGCCATTGAAGGAACGCATCCGCCAAAAAAAAAGAAAAAAAAGAAAAAAGGAGAAGAGGGACCTGAAGAATGCGTGGAGGCGCCTGAGGAGGGCAAAACATATCTTCGACTCACCAAGGAGGATATTGAGGATATCACCCTTTGCGGCAACACGGCCATGCATCACATTCTTCTCAATCTCGACCCCGAGCATATGGGTCTTGCCCCTTTCCCTCCGGTGATTCACCACAGCCTGAACATCAAAGCCCGGGATCTGGGTATCAAGATCAACCCTTCGGCCTATATATTCGTGCTCCCCAACGAAGCGGGGTTTGTTGGGGCGGATAATGTGGGTGTACTCATATCAGAGGAACCTTACAATAAAGAGGAGATGCAGCTGATTATCGACATTGGAACCAATGGTGAGCTGGTGCTGGGAAATAGTGACAAGCTGATATCCTCTTCCTGTGCCACAGGACCGGCTTTGGAGGGGGCGCAGCTCCAGTTTGGTATGCGGGCGGCGCCGGGGGCCATCGAGCGGATCGAAATCGATGCGGAAACGCACGAGGTGAATTACAAGGTCATTGGTCGGGATGCCTGGAGAAAGTATTCTGAACCCAAAGAGATGCAGGCCAAGGGAATCTGCGGATCGGGGATTCTGGATGTACTTGCCGAGCTTTACAGGACCGGTATAGTTGAAAAAAGCGGCAGATTTAACAAGAAAGGACAAAAGTCGAACCGTTTTCGCAAAAATCCGGATACCAAACTACCGGAATTCGTGCTGGCCTGGGCCGAAGAGTCGAGCATTAGCAAGGACATCGTGATCACGCAAAAGGATGTGCGCCAAATCCAACTCGCCAAGGGCGCGCTGTATGCGGGCTGCAAGCTCATGATGAGGCGCATGGGGTTGGAAAAAGTCGATAAAGTGAAAATCGCCGGGGCGTTCGGGACACATGTGGATCGTGAGAAAGCCTTGATTATGGGTCTGTTTCCAGATTGTGAAATCGAAAAAATATCGTCAGTGGGCAATGCAGCAGGGGATGGGTGCCGGGCAGCACTCTTGAACCGTGAAAAACGTAAAGAGGCCGACTGGGTTTCCAGAAATGTTGAATATATCGAGCTTACGGTGGAGAAAGACTTTCAGAATGAGTTCATGGAAGCCATGCATCTACCGCATATGACGGATGAATTCACACATCTGAAAGGTATAGTAGCGGACGAAATTCTCCATCAAAAGTAAAAAAGACACGCCCGGGAGAAACGATTTTTTATCCAGTTTTTCATGGAAAAAAGCAAGGGAAAAAAGGTGATCTTTACCGGCAAAGGCGATCGAGGCGAGCAAAGGCTTACAAACAAACTGTTTGACTCCTACTCCTTGTTTTTTCTATATTTTCTGAATCAAAGGGATTTTTACTCTATTCACAATTAACTCAATTGCCGGGTCTTGAGCCCCGGGAGCGTATGTGACAAAAGGATGAATGGTCTCTATTTTATTTATTCTTTTACCTCAATGAGGATTAACATATTGAAAAAGGGCGAACGAGAAAGGAGGTGAAAAATGAATCGAGAAGAATTTATGGAAAAAGCCGCACAGTATATCATAGACGCGGATGAGGAAGGTGTGGTGGAATTGGCTAAAAAGTATCTAGAAGGAGGCTTCGATCCAGCAGATATGGTCGAAAACGGGCTTTCCGAAGGAATTAAAAAACTGGGCGATCTGTTTGATCGGGGTGAAATCTTCCTGCCGCACCTCATCATAGCCTCCGAAGCGATGACTGCAGCGGTAAAAATCCTGGAGCAGGCCATGCCTGCAGACCAAGTGGGTAAAAAACTGGCCAAAGTTGTGCTGGGGACTATTGAAGGTGACGTGCATGACATTGGCAAAGGTATTGTCGCCACAATGTTGAGAGTTTATGGGTTTGAAGTTTTTGATCTTGGGCGGGATGTTCCGATAGATAATTTTGTTCAGAAGGCCAAGGAGGTGGGTGCGGATGTTGTCGGGTCATCGGCTTTGATGACAACCACCCAGGTTGGCCAGAAAAAGCTGGAGGCCGCCTTAAAAGAAGAGGGGCTTCGGGACAAGGTTAAGACTATGGTCGGTGGCGCAGCAACAACCGAATACTGGGCCTCCAAAATTGGTGCGGATCTTCACGCTGAAAGCGCTTCAGACACTGTGATGAAACTCAAAGAAATATTTAGCTGAAAGGAGGTGTTATAATGAAGAAATACCTCACTCGTCGGGGTGACGGGGCCTTTATAGAAATGACCGCGGACGAATTGATGCGGGATTTTGAAATCGGTACAGAAGACGCCGCCGATAGGGGGAAGATATCACCCTTGCCAAAAGATGAACTCGACCATTTGCAGGATATTTTCACCAATCCCAATAAATTTGTCAGTGTGGAACCGGGTAAAGAAGTACCGCTAACACATGATATCGGCACTTTACGATTAATGGGAGATCAGGGCAACAGCGGTGTGGGAATTCCGATCGGCAGGGTGCAGGGAATTCAGGTCCACGAAAGAGCGCTTTGCGCTGATTCGATGGAACTGGGACATATCGATTACAGCTTTAAACCGATAAAGCCGGTAATTACAATGGAACAACAAGAAGCTGAAAATGCCCTGTTGAGTACCATCTTACCGCTATTTTACGGTGCCATGCCAAACCTGGGCCTTTATTACAGCCCGGATGGACCCTTTGGGAACCCTTCAGATCTTTTGCCGATGGGTAAGATCAAAGAGGCCAAAGAAGCCCAGGAAAGTGCTGTGGAACACGCTACCAGAGATATGATTTATATTTCCGAAGCGATGTCTGATATCGGTATTGACGGCATCAACTTTGACACGACCGGAGCTGCGGGCGATCCGGATTTCAAAGCGACAATGCATGCGGTAGAGCATCTTAAAAAGACCACCAATTTAAGCATTCAAGTTGGCATGGCCGGGGAATTTATTCTGGGTATGCACGGCGAACTGGAATACGATGGAGAGCGGCTGGCCGGTTTGTACTGTCATAAACAGGTTGAGGTAGCCGAAAAAGCCGGTGCGGATATTTTCGGTCCGGTTGTCAACACCAAACCGAGTAAATCCATGGCATGGAACCTGGGAAGGGCGGTCACTTTTGTTAAGGCCTGTGTGGAAACATCCAACATTCCGATCCATGTCAACATGGGAATGGGTGTGGGCGGATCGCCGGTCTTTGAAACTCCCCCGATCGATTCCGTGAGCAGGGCCACGAAAGCCATGGTGGAGATCGCCAATGTGGACGGTTTGTAGGTTGGTGTGGGTGATCCGATGGGGATGTCGATAGCTCATGTAGTAGCAGGCGGAATAGGCGGAATCAGGACTGCCGGAGATCTGGTGGTCCGTATGCAGATGGCCCGCAGGATGCGGATCGACGATGCCAAAGCCTATGTTGCCGAAAAGCTCAAGGTATCTCCTTTCGACCTGTCAGACGTGCATGTAATGAGGGAGGTCCGCGAGGAGCTGGACATTGGAATCATTACGTCCGTTCCGGGTTGTGCCAAGGGAATTGAAGCCAAAGTGCGCATCGCCGAACTGCTAGGGATCGAAATCAATTGTGTAACTCGGTTAAAAAACAAAATGAAATTTTAAATTCGAGTTCTAAGGGCTCCGGCATCATGCCGGGGCCTGTACTCGATCTGTTTCAACATAAAAATAATAACTTAAGTTTCGAAGTCCCAATCCACCGGAGCATCGCATCCGGCTTGGAGCGAAAATTTTTTTCATCATTCTGCGGTCCTTGAAAACGCACCTTTTTCTTAAAACGAGAACCGATGTCCGTCAAGGTATTGAATAAGGTTAACACCGATAAACACATCGCTTTAGAGGATTCCTTTAAAGCCCTGGCCCAACAACGGGGGGTTGACGTCCACCCCTTTGACGTCAAAAAAATAAAACCGGCACAGAGTGTTCGCTTAAAATGTCAGATCCCTTTGTGTGAATACTACGATGTTTGTAAGGTTTGCCCACCGAATATCCCGAGTGTTACAGAATTCAGTGAAGCCCTAAAAAGCTATACCAAGGCTTTTTTGGTGATTTTAAGAGAAAAAATCAAAGATATCGATATATATCGGAACGACTTTAGTGCTGAATTAAAGCTATCACAAATTGTATCAGATCTGGAACGAACCGCCTTTGAACATGGCTACTATTTGGCCATAGGCCTGTGCGTAGGCGGTTGTAAATTGTGCAAAGAATGCACCCCACCGGGGAAGCGGTGTCACCATCCATTCAAAGCCCGTCCCAGTCCGGAGGGGTTTGGTATCGACATAACTGAACTGGCCAGGGAAGCAGGCGCAATGGTGGAATGGCCTCCGAAAAAACAGGTCAGCTTTATCGGGTTGGTACTGGTCTGAGCCAGGCCGGATACAACACTTGGAATCAAGCTCACTTCAATTGAGCAGGAAAGGAAGCATTTGAAATTGACATTAACATCACAGAAAAAAATGGATCTGCTTCGAATACACGCTAAGGTTGCCCGGGGTGTAGTCGGCAGAGAAATCGAAATCAAATCCATATTAACGGCAATGAATGCGGGAAAACACATCCTTTTGGAAGGACCGCCCGGAACATCCAAATCCACTTTGCTGCGAAAAATTTCCCATGAAGCCGAGATCCCTTTTTATCTTGTGGAAGGCAACATCGATCTGACACCCGCCAAACTGGTTGGGCATTTCAACCCGTCCCAGGTAATGGAGGATAGCTATAAACCCGAGTATTTTGAAAAAGGCCCTCTTACAAGGGCAATGGAAGAGGGTGGAATCTTTTACATCGAGGAATTCAACCGGATGCCGGCAGATGTTTCCAATGTGCTGATATCCCCTATGGAAGAGAGAGAAATATCGATTCCCAGGTATGGAACCGTTAAGGCCGTATCTCCGTTTACCGTGATAGCTGCTCAAAATCCGTATGATGATGTGGGCACGGTCAGGATCAGCAGGGCATTTATGGATCGTATTTGCTTGATTAAAATGAATTATCAGAACGAGGCCGAAGAGAGGGAGATTGTCCGGCTTCGGACCGGAATGGATTCGTCTGAAATCGTCGATCTGTCGGTCAAGATGGTGCGAAAAACAAGAGAACACCCCGATATCAAATTGGGCGCTTCGATCAGGGGCGCCATTGACGTGGTTGACCTATTTGTCGGCATGCAGAAACTGGACGATCAACCTGACAGCCATTTTTTGACAACGGCTTTTATGGCGATTTCCAATAAAGTTTGGCTCAATGAAATGGCGTCCAAAACCGCCGATGAAATCATCGAGGAAGTCTATGCCGGCCTTCGAAATCAATACCCTGATCTGCTGCGTCCTCAAAAAAACGCGACTGCAAAATCGTCATTAGACAACGGGGTTCAAGAAAAAGAATCAGAAGAGGAACAACGGGTAAAAAAAAAAATCGTTACGTAGGGGATCAGTTTCTGAGCGATGAAATGGCCCACTGTTCCTATTTTTATCGCATAGCTACCTTTCTTAACGCTCACCCGGAAAAGCTCCCTCTTTTTTTTGAAAAACAAGATTCGCTTGAGGTTTTTGCTAATATTTTCGGGATGCTGAAACGTGATGTGCGGGCGCTCGCCGTAAAAATAGCCTGCCGGCTAATCATTAAAATAGCCAGACAAATTGCCGATACCGGATACCGTTCCGGCGAACTCAAGTTGGTCCAGGGCTTTACAGACGGCGCCGAAATTGAACTGGACCAGAGCTTGGAAAAGTACACCGAGGCGCCTGAACGGGGGATACTGGAAAATCTTGTGTCGTATAAGAGGCAGAGGGAAAAAAAAGCCTTTGTCATGATGTTCGACCATAGTTATTCCATGAAAGGCTTGAAAATTATTCTGGCCGCCATCACCGCCGCTTCCATTGCACAACATTTCAAAAGGGATTATGCGGTGCTGGCGTTCTGCAACAGGGTTTCTGTTTTAAAGGCAATAGATGAAAAGACAGGCCCTGAAGAGGTTTTAGAAAGACTGTTTGCTTTAGAACTTTGCGGGGATACCGATATCCGTTCGGTTTTAGAAGTGGGATTGAAACATGTCGATAAGTTTGAGCGGAAAATAGGATTGATACTGACGGACGGCGCCTGGAACCGGGGGGGAGATCCCTTAGAAGCGGCAGTCCGGTTCGACAAACTCAATGTTATCGGTTTTCCACCGGCCAAGGAAGAGAAAATCCGGAGTTTGTCCCTGAGAGGCAAAGGCAATTTTTCCTTTATTGAGGATGAGAGCGAGATAGCCGGGGCTATTCTGAGATGCTTAAACTAGATCAAACCGGGAAACAACCGGTAAGATTTAATTGGGTTCACTTGTGGCATCATATGGAAAGCGCCAATACATTTCAAAGGAGGATAGTTAAATGAATGCCAAAGAACGGGTGATGGCTGTGATCAATCATCAAAAACCGGATCGAATGCCCTGCTTAGGGGCCAATTCCACCGTAACTTACGAACAAATGGAAAAAGTGCAGGCTTTCTGGCCCGAAGGCCATGAAAATGCTGAGACCATGGCCAAGCAGGCCATGGCTGCCTACACCGTCCTTGGCTTTGACGCTGTTAGGGTCCCCTTTTCCCAGACCTTTGAGGCAGAGGCGTTCGGCTGTAAGGTAAAACCCGGGCGCGGTGTAGATGGGAATGAAGGAATTCCAGGAATTGAACATCCACCGCCTTACACCCTGGATGATGTGCCTGTGTTTCCAGATGACTTTCTTTCCCGGGGTAAAATACCGGAATTGCTTAAAGCGGTTCGCATTCTGAAAGGGGAGCTCGGGGATGAGGTGGCGATCATCGGCGGAATTATCGGGCCTTTTACCATAGCCGGGTCGCTCATAGATACGGTTCCTCTTCTTAAGGCAACCTTTAAAACACCGGAAAAAATTCCCCCCTTCCTGGATGTCGCTGAACAAGCAGGGACCGCGCTTGCCAATGCGCTCATTGAGGCCGGTGCTGACATTATTTCCTGTGAAGATATGACCGCTTCGCCTGAACTGATAGCTCCTAAAACTTACGGGGATGTTGAATTGAAATATCAAAAGAAACAGTTCGATGCGATTTCTGTCCCTAAAATTCTGCACATCTGTGGCAAGGTGGACCGGATTGTGGAATGGATGGGGCAGACCGGAGCTGATATTTTAAGCCTGGAACCGAAAGCCGACGCCGGGCTAGCTCGGGAAAAATGTGGACCGGATACCATTATGCTGGGTGGTGCGGATACGGCTCAAACGCTCTTTTTGAAGGATGCTGAAACGGTCAAACGGGCATGTGAGAAGTCCATTGCCGACGGGATCCAGATTCTGGCCCCCGGATGTGCGGTGGCACCGGGTACATCTACCGAGAATCTTTTGGCCATGGTTGAAGTGGCCAAAGCCCACTAGCTAAGCACGGATTTAATATTCAAATGCCGAAACTGGGTATTGCATTGGACCTGGGCACCAGTGGATTTCGTGGCCAGGCCATCGATTTGGATAATAAAGGGATAATTCTCTCCACCTCAGTTACAACCCGCCATCCCCTCCCCGGCGCCAATGTCATGGACCATCTCCATTTTGCTGTTGATGTGGGTCTTAATTGGGCCCACGAAGTAATGGTTCAGGCAATCAATCGAGTTATCGACAACCTGTGGATCAAAAAAGATCAGGTCGTACGCGTCGCTGTCTGTGGCAATCCTATCCAGCTTTCCCTTTTCCAGGAGATTGAGTTTAGAGACCTGGCCTATGCAGGCAAGCGTAAACTGAAAGCGCTTGGGGTGGTTCCGCCAAAAAGAGATGCCCAAATCGTAAAGGCCCCGGAAATTCGCGGGCTCGATCTACCTGAAGAGACCGACGTCCTGATTCCGCCGGCGATTCGTCATGAGATCGGCGCCGATGCCCTGGCGATGATGATTCAGTCCGGCATGCTCGAAAAAGAAGAGATTGCCATAACCACAGACTACGGAACAAATGCCGAGATGGCACTCTTAGTCGACGGCGTGGTCTATACCGGGTCAACGGCGGCAGGACCTGCTCTTGAGGGGCAGCAGATCGAAGATGGACTTTTAGCATTACCCGGCGCTATTTCCGATGTGGCGTTCATATCAGAAAATCACATAAACTCAGAGTTGACATTAACCACTGAAATTGACAAACCGCTCCGTGGCGTGCTCGAAACCTTTGTCCTCGATAACAATATGGAGCCGCTTCCCGGGGATACCGTCGACCCGATTACAGGAAAATTGATCACTAGAGGCAAGATTGATGCGGTGGGTATCACCGGAACCGGGGTCGTCGCTTTGCTTAGCGAGGGGTTAAAATCAGGACTTATTCGCATTCCGCGAATTAAAACGCCGGACGGAAAAATTAATCTACCCAACAGGATCAAATTTACTGAAAAAGACTTTGCAGAGGCGGGCAAGGCCATCGGTGCGGTCAGAGCAGGCCACATGAGCCTCTGCCAGGAAGCGGGCATTCGTATGGAAGACATCGAAACAGCATATATGTCAGGGGCCTCCGGCACCTACGTGGATGCTTTAAAAGCGCAGGCGATCGGTATGATTCCTTCCGGGGTCAAAAAAATCTTTCAGGTCGGAAACACATCTCTTGCAATGGCCAGGGATATGGTTAAGGATGAGGATGAACTCTGGCATATGAAACAGATTGCTGATGATTTGAGACAAACCCACTGCATGTTTGCTGAATCAAAGGTTTTTGAAAAAATTTATATTTTAGAGTTGTCCTATTGGACCGAAGGGTTGTCGTTGAATCAGTATCGTACATTTTTAAAAAAATTCGGGCTTCCTCCCTTAAAGGAGGTCGGTGTGGATCCGGAGGTCATCAAAACCGTAGAAAAAGATATTCCGGACCTTGGCACCATGGGCCTTAGGATTATCTCGGATATCGGACAACGAAAGACCATCGGTTTTCCGGGTTGCACAGGTTGCAGGGCCTGTATCGATGACTGCCCGGAAAATGCCCTTGCGTTGAGAGAAGAAGGGGAAGACTTTCAGATCACCTTAAATCTGGCGTTATGCGACGGGTTTGCCTGCATGAGGTGTGAACGCGCTTGTTCGGAAAAGGTCTTTAATTTGATTAAACTGATTACTGCCCCAACCGACGATTGCCCCCTGACCCAGGATTAATCGGATATGGATACAAACCTAGCAGATGATGTAATGATTTCGGCCTTGAACAGGGTAACCGGAATCGTAAAAGCACACCCCTTTTCAGACCGAGATCGCCGGAACATTCTGGAGATTGAAAAGGACGCGGAAGAAAAGGGTCTTATGGGGTTGGGCAAGGTGGTCAACTCGGGTGTGAAAGAGGTACTGCAATGTGACTTGATTTATATTGCCCTTACAGACATGGATTTTGACTGGGGTTGCGATTCCTCCCTGGTCCTGAAAAAGGGGCATGAAATCGTGGGGAAGGAAGTGCGGGACAAGAAAGTCATTGCCGATCTTTCCAATCAGAAAAATGTCTGGTTTATGCATCAAAATTTTGTTGTTTATAAGGATAAAATCTCTTTTCCCCAGGATATCATGAAACAAATTTGTCACTTTGATATTCCGGCACTCCCTGCGGCCTGGTGCGTCATAGAGGATAAAAAATTTAAGTGCCATTCCATTATCTATGCCAATCCGTCGACTCCCTCTGACACCTACCTGAAAACACATTACTTCAAGGGTCTGGATGAAAAAGGACTGGGTACGGTCATTGTCGGTGTTGAATTGGAAACGAAAAAGGGATGAGTTTTACCTTGTGTTATGTATCCGGCGGCATTATTACTGAAAAAGCGGGGTCTATCTGCTATTTGTTGGTCATAGCTATGCGTGGGAAAAGCAGACACAAGCTGTCAAAAACTAAAGAACCAAATTATAGGAAAGGAGGTGATTGAATGAGTAAAGAAGAACTGGTAAAACAGGGGATGCAGGCAGTGCTCGATGGTGATGAGGAAGCTGCCATGGAAGTTGCGAACCAGGTCATTAAAGAGGGTATCAACCCTGTTGAAATCATTAATGAGGCTTTGACGCCCGCAATGACTCAGGTAGGCGACGGCTTTGCCAACGAAGAGATTCCCCTGCCCGGGGTTCTGGTGGCTGCGGAAGCAATGACCAAGGCCATAGAAATCATGGAACCCCACATTCCAAAGGAAGATATGGCGAAAAAGCTTGGCACTATCGTCATCGGAACCGTTGAGGGAGACATTCATGATATCGGCAAACGCATTGTGGCAACCATGCTCAGGGTCTATGGCTTTGAAGTACATGACCTGGGCAGGGATGTACCGATCAATGATTTTGTTGAAAAAGCAAAGGAAACCAATGCGGATATTGTGGGTTCATCTTCGTTAATGACCACTACAATGGGTGGGCAAAAAATTCTTGAGGAAAAACTCAGCAAGGAAGGCCTCAAGGACAAAATTAAAACCATGATCGGCGGCGCAGCCTGCACGCAGGAATGGGCAAATAAAATCGGTGCGGACTGTTATGCCGAGGACGTGAATGAGACGGTTTTAAAGGCCAAAGAACTACTTAAATGATATTGTAAAGGAGGTGATTTTATGTACCGAGGACTTCAACCTGGGATAAGTACCTTTGAAGGTTGGGGCTTGAACATGTTCACGGACGACGAGCTTTGTGAAATTCATCTGGCGACACTGGATGTACTTCAAAACTACGGCGTGGGTGTGCACTGTGATGAGGCCCTGGATATTTTTGAAAACGGTGGCGCCTCTGTGGATCGAGAGAGGAATCACGTTAAGATAGCCCCTCACCTGGTGGAGGATGCCATTCGTTCGGCGCCCAGTACCATCTTGTTGGCCGGTCGAACCCCTGAATATGATGTAACTCTTCAGGGTGGCAGGGTCGGTTTTACTTCGTTTGGCGCCGGCGTAATGGTTATAGACCCTTTTACCGGAGAATATCGTGAATCAAACAAAAAGGATGTTGCTGCCACCGCTCTGGCCTGTGATGCTTTGGTAAACGTAGATATTTATTCGAGTGCAGTTGTGGCCAGGGATGTAGAGTATGCGACCGATCTAAACGAGGCTGAGGCTTTTTTGACCAACACTTCAAAGCACTGCCATCATATCGATCTGACCGGTGGCGCAGGCGCAAAAAAATTCTTTGAAATGGCTGCAGCCATTGTTGGCGGCATGGACAAACTGAGGGAGCGACCCTTGGTTTCTGCTCTCGTCTGTCCAACCAGCCCCCTGGAATTGCACACGCATACAGCTGAAATAATCATTGAATGCGCCAAGGCCGGCATTCCTGTAAATGTATTGTCCATGGCCATGTCAGGTGCTTCTGCTCCTGTGTCGATCGCTGGTACGCTGGTCACTCACAATGCCGAGGTTTTGGCAGGTATTGTCCTGAATCAGCTAACGGTAAAAGGAGCCCCTGTGATTTACGGCAGTTCCACCACGACATTTGATCTGACCTATGCGACTGCGCCTGTGGGGGCTCCGGAACTGGGGATGATCAGTGCCGGGGTGGTTGCATTGGCCCGCAAATACATGCTACCGAGCTATGTAGCGGGTAGCTAGGCTGACAGCAAACTGTCCGATGCTCAGGCCGGACATGAGAAAACCATGACCTCCCTGCTCCCTGCTTTGGCAGGTGCAAACTTGATATACGGGATGGGCATGCTGGAGTTAGGTGTGACTTTCAGCTGGACCCAGCTCGTCATTGATAATGAAATTGCGGCTATGGTAAAAAGGGTGGTTCAAGGCGTGAGAATTAACGATGATCTTTTGGCGGTTGAAACCATCAAAAAGGTCGGTGCCGGAAAGGACTTTTTGTCTCAGAAACATACGAGGCAATTTATGGCATCGGAACAGTCCAAAGTAAAGCTGATCGACCGGAGGATGCGGGGCGCATGGAACAAACGTGGCGGCAAGGATCTGGCTGAGGCAGCCGGTGAAGAAGCCCGACACATTTTGGAAAACCATAAACCGGCACCGCTTCCGCAGGACGTGTTGTCCAAACTAAGGTCCATTATCGAAGAACAGGAGGCTTTGGAGAAAGAAGAAGCGGCAAAGGCCGCAGAGAGTGGTTAATTCCGTAGCAAAGCCTTTTACAAACGTAACCGTTTATTGATTAATCTTAAATTTACATTTTGCCGGATGATGCAAGGACAGCGCATCATAAAATGGAGACGAAATTCCTTAAATTAGGTGGGGGCGGATTCTTGACCAAGGAGGCCATGGAAATTGTCCGGCACATTTTATAGAATTTGCACACCCGTTCCATTACCGCCGAAAATGGCATTGTCAGAAATGACGAAAGGGAGGGAAAGTTATGAGTATTACACGGAGAGATTTTATAAAGGCCGCTGCCGCAGGCGCGGTGTTAACCGGAATTGGGCTGCCAAGCACTGTTTTTGGGGCAAAAAAAACAGTTAAAATCGGCTTTTTGGCACCGCTCACCGGCGAGGTTGCCGGATGGGGTCTGCCCGGTCTTTACGGATGCGAAATCTGGGCAGAATGGATTAATGCCGCCGGCGGGATTAAGATAGGTGGTGACAACTATATGGTGGAGTTTGTCTCATTTGATAATGAGTACCTCCCGGATAAAGCCTTGCAGGGAGCCAAAAAGATGGTTACGGAGAACGATGTCAAATTCGTCATGATGCTCGGGGGATCTACATGGCCGGGAGTACAAAAGTTTTTTACACGGAGAAAAATGCTTACCAGCACCTTGCTGCCCAGCGATCTGAATCCTGATTCTCCATATCACCTGGCGCCATGCGAGGTGCATCCCATCTATAACGTAACAGGCGTAGAATGGTTGGCCGAGAAATTTCCAAGCCTGAAAACCGCCGTCATCTGCGCCCAGGACGATGAGCTCGGGATTCCATCCGTTGCGACCTATCGGGCAGCTTTTGAAGTAGCCGGAATTAAAGTGGTCAGAGAAAATATCTTTGACATGGCGACGACCGACTTTGCCCCCATCGTAACGTCGCTGCTGGCCAAAAAGCCGGATATCTTTTGCATGGATACGTCGTATTCGGATTTTGTCAACCTGCTGAGTGTGCAACTTTATGAACAGGGGTACAAGGGGAAGATGATATCCTGCACTCTTGATAATTATCCGGCGATCATCGATAAAACGAGTAAGGATTTCCTGGAAGGCTTTATCTTCCAGTTTCCGGATTTCGATGACCCGGCCCTAAATGCACCGAACATAAGCTTCGAAAACCCCAGCAAGTTCTTCCAAGAGTACAACAAAAAGCATCCGGCCTCCTGGACGGCTGTTTCATATGAGTATGCCTCCATTATGGACTTATGGAAGGTGGGGGCCGAAAAAGCGGGTAGTGTAGAGCCTATGGCCGTGTATAAGTCCATGAAGAGCATGCCGACCCTGCCGCATATTTTCGGACCTGCACAGTGGTGGGGCGAAGAGCTTTGGGGCATCAACAATGCGCTTGTGGGCAACTGGCCGGTGGTGACCATACAAAACGGCAGAGCCAGGATTGTGGAGTACAAGAGCATACCCAAATGGTGGGCAAAACACAAGGTTGTATATATCAAACACATGGAAAAATTGAATCAGATGTGGTATCAAATGAAGTAATGCCACCATCGTGATTGCGGTATAATTTCAATGCATTAAATGATCGACGGGATCGGGACACAAGATGTCCCGGTCCCGAATATTTAGAAAGGGGACGGACGGCATGGAAGTCGTTTTACAGACCTGTGTAAACGCGTTTGTTGCGAGCGGTTTTTTTGCCCTCACCGCCGTGGGCCTGGTCTTGATATTCGGTGTGATGGGTATCGTCAATTTTGCCCATGGAGAGCTTTTCATGGTCGGCGCATATACTGTTTGGTTTTTTTATTCGAAATCCGGATGGCCGTTTTACTTGGCGGTATTGGCTGCCTTTGTGATTGTCATGTTGATCGGATTGCTGATGGAGAGGGGCCTTTTCCGACCGATGCGTGATAACCCCCTTGGTGGGCTTATCAATTCCATTGGTGTCTTGTTCATACTCCAGGTTTTGGCCATCAAGATCGGAGGATTGGGTTTGATGAAACACATCCCGCCGGCCTTCCCAGGGGTCATTCAAATTGTTGAAGGCGTCACCCTTTCCAAACAGCGGTTGGCGGCCCTCATCGTGGCATCATCTTTGTTACTCTTTATCTGGTTGTTTCTTACCCGAACAAAACTCGGGTGGGCGCTTCGTGCTACCGCCCAGGACCGCGAGGCGGCAGCGCTGCAGGGGATTAGCATCAACCGGATCTCGATGCTGGCAATGGCATTGGGCGCCGGTTCGGCCGGGGTCGCCGGTGCGCTCATGGCCCCCTTGACCCGTGTGCAGCCTTATATGGGTCATTCGGTAATCATTGCCGCATTTATTGTTACCATAGTCGGCGGTCTCGGAAGCCTTTCGGGTTCCATACTGGCCGCCATCCTCTACGCCTTTTTCCACACTTTTGTGACCACCTATTATGGCGGCATTATCGCTACAATATTGGGGCTCCTTATCATGCTGGTCGTTCTTATAATAAAACCGACCGGACTGATGGGAACGCAAACCACCGAGTAATTCTGAGTGAGAATGAGGAATGATTAAAAAACGAACATCCAAAGCGTTAGGGCTCATTGCACTGTTTGCCTTTCTTTTAGTGCTTCCATTCACCCTAAAATTCCATCAACAGGATTTTCTAATATTTTTAATCATCAACATTCTGGTGGTTGTTAGCTATCGACTCATGACCCTTACCGGTGAGTGGTCACTCATCCATGTGGTTTTGATGGGTGTAGGTGGTTATTCCAGTGCACTGTTGGCGAAAAAATTCGGACTATCTTTTTGGCTCACCATGCCCTTGTCCGGAGTAATCTGTACACTGGTCGCCTTTCTTTTCAGCTTTCCCCTTTTTCGAATGAAACAGTTCTATTTCCTTATCGGTTCATTTGCGGCTGGTGAAGCGATCCGTCTGTCCTGGGTATATTTCAAGGTTCCCTTTGGGGGCCCGAAAGGGCTCAGAAACATCCCGTCGCCCAAATTTACGTTTCCCGGACTAAAGGAGGCCATCGAGATCTGGGAACCGATTCCCTATTATTTTCTTACACTGACGGTGGTGACAATTTGTTTGTGGATTTTATATCGTCTGGAAAACTCGCGAATCGGGCTCACGCTCCATTCCATCCATTGGCGTGATGTGCTGTCTGAGTCGGTGGGGATCAATATTTGGCGGTATAAAACCCTCGCATTCGGTGTGGCCTCTTTTTTTGTCGGCATCGCCGGCGCCCTTTTGGCGCACTACTTGGGGACGATCAATCCAAACCAGTTTGCGGTGGGTATAATGGTCTATGTGCTTATTTGGGTGATTGTAGGAGGCACCGCAACTTTCGCAGGACCGATCATCGGGGTAACGGTCCTCTCGATAGTCAATGAATGGTTTCGCGCCTTTGAGATATGGCGCCCGCTTATTTACGGCTGTGTCCTGATCGCCTCCATTATGTTTCTGCCCGAGGGGTTGGAGAGTCTACCATCCAAGTTGCGCGGTGTTATCAACCGGATGCTCGGCAAAGAAGAGATTGAAGTAAATGTCCCAGAGAAAATGGAAAAAGTGGAAAAAGAGGAAGAGCATTTGAAAAAATGGCGAACAAAATCCTGGTGGCTGCTTCGCAAACCATAATATCGAATAAATAGAGGTGATCACCGATGGCGTTGCTTGATGTGAAGGGAATAACCAAACGATTCGGTGGGCTTGTTGCCCTCAACGATATCAGCTTTTCGGTGGAAGAGGGGGAGCTTCGAGGGCTCATCGGTCCAAACGGCGCTGGGAAAAGTGTTATGTTCAAAATTATTGCCGGGTTTTACCGGCCTAACCAGGGGCAAATCGTTTACCAAGGCGAAGACATCACCAGTCAAGGTGCAAGCGCTGTGGCAGAACGCGGCTTGGTTCGCACCTTCCAGGAGACAACCCTGTTTCAGGAGTTCACCGTGTATGAAAACATACTGGTCGGCTGCCATTTGCATGCCCGCTCAAACCTGTTTACGGCGCTTTTCCGCACGGATAAGGATAGACAAAAAGCGGTGGCAGCCAAAACATCGGAAGTTCTTGAGTTCATGGGGCTGACAGATCGTAAAGATCAGTTGGCATTAAATCTGCCGCTTGGCTCACAACGGGCATTGGCCGTTGCCATCGCATTGGCTGCTGAACCGAAACTGTTGCTCCTGGACGAGCCGTTTGCAGGGATGAATCCCGAAGAAACATTTCAGATGATGGATCTGGTCAGAAAGGTCCAAGAGTCGGGTGTGACCATTATCCTCGTGGAGCACGATATGAAAGCGGTAATGGGACTTTGCGAGAAATTGATGGTACTGAACTTTGGTCAATTGCTGGCCACCGGGTCACCAAAGGAGATTCGGTCCAATAATCGAGTCATTGAAGCATACCTGGGGTCTGCATAAAATGTTATTGAATTTAACCGATATTGTAATCCATTATCAAAAAGTTGCCGCGGTTCAGGGGATTTCACTTCGGGTCGAAAAAGGACAACTGGTTACCCTTCTCGGTTCTAATGGTGCTGGTAAAAGCACCACCCTTCGTACAATTTCGGGACTTGTCCGGCCGAGTGCAGGGGAAATCCGGTTTGATGGGAAGCGAATAGACGGACGTTCGCCCGACAAAATTCTCAAATTGGGTATCGCCCATGTCCCCGAAGGTAGACGGGTGTTCCCGGGGCTCACAGTTTTGGAAAACCTATACACCGGAGCATATGTCCGGTCTGATAAAGAAGGCGTCAAAAGAGATTTAGAAAAAACTTTGAGTCATTTTCCGGTGCTCAAGGCGCGAAGCAGGCAGGTAGCCAAGACAATGAGCGGCGGTGAGCAACAGATGCTCGCAATCGGACGGGCACTGATGTCAAATCCCAGACTTCTCATGCTGGACGAACCCTCTCTGGGACTCGCGCCGTTGGTGGTCCAGGAAATCGCTCGAATTCTAACCGAAATTAACCGGAAGGGTGTTTCGGTGATTCTGGTTGAACAAAATGCAGAAATCGCCCTTAACCTCGCCCATTATGGTTATGTCTTGGAAACCGGTCGGATCGCCCTGCATGGAAAAGCTGATGAGTTAAAAGATAATGAGCATGTCCGCAAAGCCTACCTTGGTATTTGATGTTTTATCAACCGGGCAGTTGTGGAATTTTGAGCTTTCGGGCTTTTGAGATAAAGTGCCAAACAAATTGGTAACGGGGTGATGGAAATATTATCCAAAAGTGGTGATGTCGACCCAGAGTTCAAGTGGGTGCAAAAAACCGAAGAGGGCGCCCATGATTTTGAAAGCGGTCATTTTACCGCCGCTGCAGATAAATGGGAAACCGCCCATGGTTTTACCCATGGCTTTGACGCCGGGGATCCTAGGCGGGCCAGCAGCCTGAACAATCTGGCCATCGCCTTTCGAATCAGACAAAACTTTAAGGAGGCCGAAGGCCTTTACCAAAGCGCACTGGAGGGTTGGCAATCCGGATTGCACTGGGTCAAAAAAATGCATCTGGAGCAGCGCGCCCGGAGTTCGTTGTTTCATCTCAGGATGGAACACAAACATCGAAAGAAATACGATGAGATGGCGCGAAGAAAATATGAAGAGTTGCTCCATGTGGGCCGTGCCGGTACGCTTAATAATCTTGCTGAATTGTATCACAGCACCGATCGAATTCACGATGCCCGGCGGATTTATCGGGAAGCCCTCCGGGAACGTTCCAATTCCATACCCGAACGAGGGGACGTTGCGACCATAATTCAGCGTAATTTGTCAAGCCTTTCTGAAAAAACGGTTAAACAGCCTGACTCAATAGTTCTTTCCTATGATCATTTAAAAGAAAGCATGTTGTTCATTCCAAAGGCGGAGCGAAACGGTTGGATTGTGGATAAGCCTCCTGAATTCACTGATGAGGGTAGGTTGATGGCGGCCATTCTTTTGATGCATCTGATCGATCATACCTATTTAAGCTCATCGAATTTATAATCAAGCGGAACATCCTTAAAAAACTATGGACGGGTTTCCTCACCGGGTAAAAAACATCGCTGCTGAAATTCTTCTGCAGCGGGTTGGGCGGAAAGCACCCGGATAGACGGATATGAAGCTGTTCGATCGAGGATGTGATTGAAGGGAAAGAACGATGAACGATAATGCTCATTTTGTTCAAGTGAATGTAAATCCGGGGGTTTGTGGTTTTGAATGTGTCATTAAAGCATGGCAGCATGAAGCCCGGATGGTAAAGGTAGTGATCAGTGAATCGAAATGCCGGCACATTCAACAGATGTCAGAACATCTGAGACAGATGACATTGAATGAACTTTTTGCGCCTGTTCCCCGGAATCCTGCCTTTGTTTCCGCAACAGAGGCAGGCTGTCACTCTTCGTGCCCGGTTCCTGTGGCTGTTCTAAAAGCGGCGGAGGTGGCAATGGGAATGGCGCTTCCCAAAGATGTGCATATTCATTTCCTATAGGTGCGGGGGAAATATTTTTTTGATGGGCTGGACATTTGGGTATTGAAAGTCGGTGATTTCATCCATCGACAGATTATTTTGTTTCAAAGAAATCTTTTAAGTCGATAACCTTTTCACCCTTTTTTATGGATGCCTTAGCGCTTTCCCAGGATCCCCTGACCTTTGCCTCTTTGAGCTCCCCGATAATTGTCTGAAGTTTAGGATTTTTATTTATAAGCAACTGAATTTGCTCATTCAGTGTCTCCCATCCTGCGTCGAGATCCTTTGTATCAAGCTCAAAATTTCCTAAAAAAGAAAGTAGCGCACCTAGGTGAGATAAAATGCCAAAATGGGTAGTGTCTTGCAGATAATACGGGCAGTGGCTCCATAAACTGATACTACCCATCCCTCTTTTCTGCGCCTCAGAGTGAATCAGGGTATGAATCGCACTTGGCCCCTGGTAATCAATGGGGATGATATTTTTCTGTTTTAGTTTTAAAAATAGATCTTCGTTTGAAGAAATACCCGAAACAATTCTATCTGTATGGAGGACGCTGTCATACATACTCCCAAGCGTAATGACTGTTTCAACGCTTAGGTTTTCACATAACGTTAACAAATCGTCAACAAATTGAACCCATCGGAGATGAGGTTCATTTGCTTTCAGGATTATCAGATCGTGAATACCTTCATCATTTCGAGCGGCGTAAAAGGACCCGCCGAGAGGTGACAGGCTTATTAGATTACCACCTTTAATATTTGCGATAGGACGGTTTTCGTCATAACGGTAAAAAATATCCGGATTTATCTTGGCAAAATATTCAGCCTTTAGCTTGCGTATCAGATAGGCGGACATCCCGTTGGAAATATCAAGCGCATTTCCCCATCCGTCAAAACCCGCAATCAAAATAGGATTGTTCAGTTTGGGTAATTCCTCAATTTGAATTCCCTGCTCTTTTTCACTCATCGGTTTAACTGCTTTTTGTTTTCAATCGGTTCAACTTGACTATTTCCAGTATTTGCACAACCTATCTTATCGCTTCGGCAATCTGTCGACCGGTTTCTTGGATGGTATCTATGTCTCCGGGTTTGATCTCCCACCTGGTAATCGGTAGCTCCGGGGCTCCGCTGGCACGGGGGACCAGGTGGAGGTGGTAATGCATCACCACCTGATTAACCCCCCGGCCGTTGAGTTGGAGTGTTGCCACTCCCACCGAGTCTAGAGCTTTCTTTATCGCTTCGGAAACTTTTTTTGAAGCCAGATGAATCGCGGTCAGGTCTTCATCGGAGATTTCCCACAGGTTTTCGGCATGCGCTTTGGGGATGATCAGCGTGTGGCCCTCGGAAATCGGGTTGATAT
>DRHF01000028.1 GCA_011049715.1 Desulfobacterales bacterium | reverse complement strand
ATTCCGGCATCCGGATTCTGGAACTTGAAAGATCTTTGAAAAAGGCGAATGAAGAGATCAGAATTTTATCCATCACCGACCCCCTCACCGGAAGTTTTAATCGCGGCTACATGAATGAACATCTGCTGAAAGAAATAATGCGATCAAAACGCTACAACCATCCGCTTTCCGTTGTTTTATGCGACATCGATCATTTTAAGCAAGTGAATGATACCTACGGACACCAAATCGGGGACCGGGTTTTAATCGCCTTTGCCCAAGTGATTCGTGAAACCATTCGAGAAAAAATCGACTGGACCGTTCGGTACGGGGGTGAGGAATTTCTGGTGGTCCTGCCGGAGACCGAATTTAACTGGGGCTGCCTTACGGCGGAAAGACTTCGTCAAGCCGTCTCCCAAATGGAAATTGAAGAACATAACAAAACAATCACAGTTACAGCCAGTTTCGGGGTGACCGGATTTGATACCGATACGGATGATGAGAAAATCTCACCCGATGCCATCATCAACCGGGCCGATGAACACCTTTACAAAGCCAAGAGAGAGGGGCGTAACCGGGTTTGCACCGGGCCATTGTAAAAGAAAATCATTTCATCAATAAAATACCTTAAAAACGGTGTTTGTGGGTCAACAAATATTGGAAAGCATGGGTATACGGTCTTTCTGGCAAAAAGCGGCAAAGAGGCGATCGAAACTTACTAGAAGAACAAAGATAAGATTGATATGGTTTTATTGGATATGATCATGCCTGAAATAGGTGGCAGTGAAACTTATGACAGGCTAAAAGAGATCAATTCCGATATTGAAGTCCTTCTTTCAAGCGGATACAGTATAAATGGGCCTGCAAAGGAAATATTAGCTCAGGGTTGCAATGGCTTTATCCAGAAGCCATTCAGCATGAAGGACCTGTCTCAAAAACTGAGGGAAATTCTGGATAAGAAACAGGTTCATTAAGCGCTCCTCAAATCAAAACCGAGGGCGCTGAGAATTTGTTCAACAGAAGGGCGAGGAGAAAAGAAGCGTGGATTTGCCCAGAATCATTATTTCAGCCTTGCGGGGAGGATCGGGTAAAACCATCCTATCGATCGGAATCATTGCGGCATGGAGGCGGCTTGGCAAATCAGTAGCCCCTTTTAAAAAAGGCCCTGACTATATCGATTCGGGCTGGCTCAGCCTAGCGGCGGACCGGCCTTGTTATAACCTTGACACGTTCCTTTTTTCAAAAAAACACGTTCTCCAGTCTTTTTCTTCCCACACCTCACATAAGGATGTCGCCGTCATAGAGGGAAACAGAGGCCTTTTTGACGGCATCGATCTTGAAGGAGCCACCAGTACCGCAGAACTTGCTAAACTTCTCAACGCGCCGGTTGTCCTGGTCCTTGACTGTACAAAGGTTACACGAACGGTGGCTGCTGTTGTTTCCGGGTGCATTCATTTTGATCCGGACGTGACAATAAGCGGTGTCATTCTAAACCACATAGCCGGTTCCCGGCATGAAAGAATACTTCGCAAGAGTATTGAATATTACTGCGGTATTCCCGTTCTCGGTGCGGTCCCAAAACTGAACTGGCAGGATTTTCCTGAACGCCACATGGGGCTAGTTCCCATATTTGAATCTAAATGGGCCAGGGATTCTGTCGATGCCGCCGCAGAAATTGCAAAAACCCATCTCGATCTTGACCGGATCGCAAACATCGCTTCTGATCCTTCTTTTAAGATGGAATCGAAGTGGGCGGGTTCATCAGAAAACCGTCAGAAAAAAAATCTCCGCCGCCAAAAGCCCAAAATCGGTATTTTAAAAGACGCCGCATTCCAATTTTACTACCCTGAAAATATCGATGCCCTTTCCTTTCAAGGCGGAGAACCGATATTTATAAGCCCGCTTAAAAGCAAAACGATTCCAAAAATAGATGCCCTCTATATCGGAGGGGGCTTTCCGGAAACCCATGCAGAAGAGCTCGCGGAAAATGTGGCATTCAAGGACCGGCTGCGGTTTTTAGCCGAAGACGGCCTTCCGATATATGCTGAATGCGGCGGTTTGATGTATCTAGCGCAAGAGTTGATCCTGGATGGAAAATCATATGCAATGGCAGGTGTTTTACCGATCGGTTTAGGATTTTCGAAAAAACCGGAAGGGCATGGGTATACGGTTGTCAAGGTCGACTCCAAAAACCCCTATTTCAAAGTAGGGACGGAAATTAGGGGCCACGAATTCCATTATTCGAGGGTTTTAAGGTGGGACGGAAATGATAAGGATATGGTATTTTCCATGAAGCGGGGAACCGGTTTTCATAACCGAAGAGATGGGGTCTGCTATAAAAATGTCCTGGCCACCTTTACCCATGTCCATGCCTTGGGCACACCTTCCTGGGCTCGAGCAGTGGTCAGAAATGCGATTTTCCATCAAAGAAAAAAAAGTTGATCCGATTTCAATATCAGCCCATTGCTATTTCTTTTTCTTTTCTTTAGGATGGCAAGTTTTACAGGTGTTCGGGGCGTAATTTTCGCTTTTACTCTTCTTTTTGTATTTCTTGTTGTACTTTTTATGGCAGACTTTGCAATTGTCATGCAACGCATTGCCATGGTATTCGCGCTTTTGTTCCTTTGTCAGTTTTTTTGCCTTTTTGCCGGTGATAAATTTAGGCTTTTTATGGCATTCGATGCAGTTCTGTACTTCGTCACCCTCTTTCATGTTTACGAGCTTCTTATTGTCTTTATCGTGGTGGCACTCTCCGCATTTCGATGCGTAAAACTCCGGGTATTTTTCTGAATAGTCATCCTGATGTATCCTGTGATTAAAAACGGTGATCGGTCTTTTGTGTTTTTTATAGGCTTTGTTTTCAAACCGGATCACATCTTTCACCTCTGTGACCGCAAAAATTTCGGTCACAACAATAAGGGATGCGATTCCGGCAGCCAGTGCTATCGGCAGCAAAAATCTTTCGTTCATGAATAGATTTCATCTCCTTTTTTTCTTTCTTTCCATACAAGCTGAAAAGTGCCGCCTACCTACCAATCAAAAGATGTTCTGTCAATCGGAAAAAACCGGTCAATCATCGCTCTTGTCGCTTTCTGTTGATTTCTTTTTGCCAAATATTCTTGCACCGATAATACTGATTTCATAAAGTATCATCAGTGGAAGGGCCATCATAATCTGTGTTACCACATCAGGTGGCGTTAATATCGCTGCACCGGCAAAAAACAGCAGCAAGGCATATTTTCTGTTTTTCTTTAAAAAATCCACCGTAACCAGACCCATTTTTGAAAGAAAAGTAATGACGAGCGGCAGTTCAAAAACAAGTCCAAATGCGAGGAGCAATTTCGCAGAAAAGCTCAGATATTCTTTCATTGAAGGAAGAGGTTGGATGGTTTCAGAAGCAAATCCAAGAAAAAATTTGAACCCGAACGGAAAAACAACAAAATAACCAAAAAGTGAGCCGCCCAAAAAGAAGAGTGTGGAGAGAGAGACGATCGGCAGTAAGAAGCGCTTTTCCTTTCGATATAAGCCGGGTGCGACAAACATCCAAAATTCATAAAGGATGATCGGTGTAGACAGCATGATGCCGGATAGAAAAGCGACCTTCAAGTATGTAAAAAAAGCCTCGGGTAGCCCGGTAAAAATCAGTTTATCATCAGCCGCCATCACCGCTATCAATGGGCGGGTTAGGATCTGAAAAAGCTGTTCCTTGAAACCGTATGAAATGGCGAACCCGATACCGACAGAAACAAAACAAACAATGAGGCGTTTCCGAAGCTCCTCAAGATGGCCGGTAAAGGGAAGTTTTCCGGCTTCATTGGTCTCTTTATTCATCTCAGAGAACCCTTTCTATTCATCACATTTCAATTTTCTTTTTGGGTTTTATCTTCATCAGGGGGGGAAGATTCGGATTTTTCTTTGTCAGTAGGGGCAGGGTCGGATTTTTCTCCTTCGGACGGAAAAGATTCGGATTTTTCTTCATCAGAGATGGAAGGTTGACTTTTTTTCTCGTCAGTGGGAAAAGATTCGGATTTTTCTTCGTCAGCAGAGGCGGGGTCGGATTTTTCTCCTTCGGACGGGAAAGATTCGGATTTTTCTTCATTGTCAGATTCAAGATTAACATCGATGGTCTCTTTGAAATCATCTTTCATCTCATCAAAGGTTTTTTTTACATCTTTGATTTCCTTGAAATCGTCGTCGATTTCGATAGTTTCTTTAAAATCCCGTGTGGCTTTCTTGAATTCACCCAGGGTACGACCCAACGATTTTGCAAGATCTGGAAGTTTTTTAGGACCGATAACGATCAGTGCAATAGCCAGGATTAAGATCATTTCCGGCATGCCGATGCCAAACATAATAGACTCCTATGTGAACGCTTTGAAAATAGAATATAAAAAAGGCCGTTTCAAAACGTTCTAGATTGCCCAAAATCAAGAAAAACGAAAAAGCTATCCCCATAATCCCAGGAAAATATAGCGTATCTTGGGAATAGCGCTAAAAAGTTTATACTTATACTTATTTTCCGAAGATGTGTCAAGCATTTGGAACCAAGCGTGTTAAAAAGTGAATTTAACAAAAGATAATCGCCCTTTTTGGGTTATTCGATCATCGGTCGACTTTCCGGACAAGAAAATAGAGCGTACCCATATGCTGCATATACCCCGCAGCAATTTCTGCATAGGGGCCGCTTCCCCAGAAAAGATCCGCTCGGCCCGGCCCCCGGATGGCCCCTCCGGTATCCTGATTCAATGCAAAACGACCAAAAGGAGACCATTTTCGAATCCGGCCGCCACCGTCGATGAACGGTTGCTGGGTCTCAATAAAGGCCAGGGCGGATAAAGGAAAGAGACGTCTGTCCAAAGCGATGGATCTGCCAGGTGTTAATTTTACATCAAGAAAGCCGATAGGGCCCTCTTTTTCGAGCTTAAAAAAGACATAGCTGGGGTTGTGATTGAGGATCGGATCAATCTCTTCCGGATGGTTTTTTAAATACTCGCGAATTTTTTGCATCGACATCTCTGACCGGGGTATTTTCCCTTGATCGAGCAGGAGTTTGCCTATGCTGCGATAAGGCCGGCCATTTGTTGTATCATAATGGACATGAATTGGCGTGTCATTATCAAGATAAATTTTCCCAGAACCCTGAATTTGAAGAAAAAAGATATCCACCGGATCCTTTACCCAGGCCAAAGGGGGCACCACTCCCTCGAGTTGACCCCCATCTATGATTTCCTCCCGTTCCCAGTAAGGCACGACCGCCCGGCCCATATACCTTCCAATGATTTTTTCGCCCTTAAACCGGGTTGAAAACAAAGAAAGATCGATCGTGACTAAATCCTCCGGGCGGGGGTAAACAGGAAACTTGTAATCTCCATTTTTCTCAGCGCTTCCCTCCAAGATCGGTTCGTAATACCCGGTAAAATAAACCTGTTCAGGACGGGAGGCACCCACAGCCTTATAGACCCAATAGTTCGATGCAATGAAATGGTTCAGTTCATCTTTGGAGGGAGCTGTCCGTATAAATCGAATAAAATGTTCAAGGGAATCGATCATTTGAACCGCATTAACCTCTTCTTTTCCAAATGAAAAGGTTTGACGATGGGAGATCCGGCTAAGGTATGCAATGCTTTGTCCGATAGCGTGTTCCAGACCCTCATAATTCATATCATCTATAAAATCGGGATACCTTGAGAGAGGCAATTTTATCAGAACAGATTTGTTGATGGGAGAAGAATCTTTTTTAAGAGCCGTACAACTCAAAAAAAATAAAGGGACAAGTAAAACAATAAAAATGATCCGACCGGAAACAATCCTTATTTTCATGCTTTTGCCCAATAAAACAGACCGATCGGGTCTAATGCTGTAACGCATTTTAGTCTGTCTTTTCTCTTATGAATGTTCCGCTTTTTCCACCTGACTTTTTAAGAAGGAAAATATCGGAAATGCGCATTTCCCTGTCATATGATTTACACATATCATAGATGGTGAGAGCGGCCACAGTGACCGCGGTCAGCGCCTCCATTTCAACGCCCGTCTGTCCGACAATACGGACAACAGATTCGATCCGGATTGATTTTTTTGCCTCATCCATAAAAAAATCGACCGACACGTACGTGATATTCAATGGGTGGCACATGGGGATAAGATCAGAGGTCTTTTTTGCAGCCAAGACACCTGCAATTCGGGCAGTCTCAAGCACGTTCCCCTTTTTTACACTTTTATTCTGAATCCGTTCAAAGGTTTCCGGATTCATCGAAATCATCCCCTGGGCTGTCGCTACACGGACGGACGGTTTCTTTTCAGTAACATCGACCATCCTGACGCGGCCTTCCTTATCGATATGGGTAAATGAAGCCATGGAACATCCCCCTAGTTTTTTAGGTAAATAATTTTTCCGCCCTGGCAAGATCATCGGGTGTATTGACATTGAAAAAGGAGATTAGATCGGGATCCTTTAAACGTAAAACTCTTTCTGGAATTGTTTTAACGCGGGTCCGTTGAAACACCCGTGAAATCTTGAGCTTATTGTGAACCAGATGTCTCTCTGCAATAGGGAGACAGTTTTTCGAATAGACCGCACAAAGGGGTTCCAATCCTTCATCGGTTTGGGGGATAATAACATCGGATCCCGGTTCAATATGGTCCAGAATTGTTTCGACCATTTCTTTTTTCAAAAAAGGTGTATCGCAAGCGATAAAAAAAACATAGGGTGTTGTAGCATAGAACAGTCCGGCATGGATCCCAGTCAAGGAGCTTCGAACCGGAAAAAGATCTGCGGCGATCTGAATATCCTCCTGAATATACGGCAAGGGATCCTTGACTACCAGTAAAATTTCTTCAAACAGTTCTTTAAAAACACCGCATATTCGATCCAGAATACGTTTGTCTTTGATCTTTACAAACGCTTTATTTCGCCCGACAAATCGGCTGTTTTCTCCACCAGCCAATATCACACCGCTGCATTGATGTTTCATTTCTGAATTGGACACCTTTATTATTTATTTTAAAGTCGTGGAGGGGCACTAACTCGGACAAGCCAAAAACTAAACAATTGCGCTTTACTATAAAGACAAAATCAGGTAAAATCAAGGCAATTTCACCCCCCTTTAGACCCTTCCCATTAAGGTCGGATAAGGGTTGGCGTGCCTCTTTGATTCAGGCGAATTATGCGGGAAAATTTATTGAAACCGGCCGTCAGGAGACGGTCAAGGAGTTGTTTTAAGGACAGGACGATGAAAATAAAATTGTCATTGAACGGGAATAAATGATGGGTACAAAAGAACACAAAAAAAGTGCTCCCAAGAAGGTTAAAGTCGGCATCATATCGGTTTCAACCACTCGAACCCTGAAAGACGATAAGAGTGGTCACTGGATTAGCAAACGGGCCAAAAAAGAAGGGCATGAAGTAGTGCTTCATCGGGTGATCCCGGATGAAACCGAGACCATAGCCCAAACGGTTTATGATAGCATGGAACAACACGATGTCCAGGTTTTGCTGCTGACCGGCGGTACCGGTATCAGCAGCAAAGATGTCACCATCGAAGCCGTGCGCCCGCTATTCGATAAGGAACTTACAGCGTTCGGCCCCCTTTTTTACCATCTCAGTCTCCAAGAGATCGACTCTGCCGCTCTTTTATCCCGTGCAACTGCAGGTGTGGTCAAAAAGACCATCCTCTTTTGCATGCCGGGAAGTCTTAAAGCGTGTAAACTCGCGTGCAAGGCTCTAATTTTTCCTGAACTGGGTCACCTGGTCAAGCATGTTCATGAAGGGTAGCTTCACAATCTCTTTGTGATCTTAAACAGAAATTAGAGAATCTTATCAGGCCAAGGGCATAGCTTGATCAAAGGACACGTTTTGCATCTGGGTTTTCTGGCAGTGCAAAATTCTCTCCCAAAATAGACCAAATGCAAGGAAAAATCGCTCCACGCTTTTTTGGGGATGATTTTCATCAAATCGCGTTCAATTTTTACCGGATCTTTACTTTCCGTAACCCCGAGCCGCTTTGAAATTCGTGCCACGTGTGTGTCGACCACGATACCCGGAATCCCAAATGCCGCACCTAGCACCAAATTTGCGGTTTTACGGCCGACCCCCGGAAGCAATACCAATTCCTCCAGTGTTTCAGGGACCTTGCCATGGTATTTTTCAACGAGAGACTGGGCGCATGCCTTTATATTTTTAGCCTTGTTGCGGAAAAAGCCTGTGGGACGGACAAGTTGCTCGAGGGATTCTAAAGGAATTTTAGCAAAATCCTTTGGCGTATTAAACTTTTTAAACAAATCACGGGTCACACCGTTGACCTGCTTGTCCGTACATTGGGCGGACAATATGGTCGCAACAAGAAGTTCGAAGGATGTCCCGTAATGGAGCTGTGTCGTGACTTCGGGATAGGTCAATCGTAATCTCTTTCTAATTTTGCCGGCTCTGGCCTTGTCTTCCAGCATGGTTAAACCTCACTTATCGATTTCATCTCAATTATCCGCTTAACCGGTGTCCTTTTACGGTTTTAAAACATTAAAAAGCATCATCTGATTTTACAACCGAGAAAGATAGAATACTTGCGGTGGACCGGTGATCTAAGCAAATCACCAAAGGCTTGATGATGTGGAGGGTAAGCGTCTATTGGAAAAGGGAAGGGTCGTCGGCAACCTTCCGTATCAGCTCCCGATAGTCCTCTGCCCCATTTGATCCGGGTGCAAATTCATAAATTGTCTGTCCATATCCAGGCGCTTCCGAAAGCGTCACATTATACCGGATCGGGGTGCAAAGCATGTGACTGTATAGCTTTTCAAGCTTGCCCAGGATATCGGTTGGATGTTTGACCCTGTAATCCAAAAACGTCGGGAGGATATACCGAAGGGCGAGTTCCTTTCGATATCTCTGAATCGTCGAAACGCTTTTTAAAAATTCCAAAAGTCCATGCAGTGCCATCACCTCAAGCGAAACGGGCGTTAATATTTCCTCGATATAAAACAGAACGTTTACGGTCAACGGATCCCAGCCCGGAGAGGTATCAACAATAATGTAGTCATATTGGTCTTCCAACGGGGCCAGTGCTTCGGTAAGGGTTAGTTCTCCTCCAAAATCTTTTCTGTCGATCAATCGTTTAAGTCCGGCAAGCG
This sequence comes from Desulfobacterales bacterium, assembly GCA_011049715.1. Taxonomy (GTDB): domain Bacteria; phylum Desulfobacterota; class Desulfobacteria; order Desulfobacterales; family UBA2156; genus UBA2156. The sequence continues at coordinate 70,647 of DRHF01000028.1, read as the reverse complement.
ATTTTCCACCGGCCAAAATCCATAACCCCTCCCTTGCCAAAGTGATAATCTCCTCCGGGGCAAGCTCTCCTGCAACCAGTTCCGTCAGGCCTGCTTTCGGCTTTGTCCCCAACATGTAACTATCTTGACCCTGGGTGTCTGTATCGACAAGTAACACTTTTTTTCCGGCAAGGGCGAGACCCGCGGCCAGATTGACTGCGGTTGTTGTTTTTCCTACACCCCCCTTGCTGAGGGTCACACCGATTTTCCTCGGTGCTTTTCCCGGTCTTTGGTCAGGCGAATCTGTTTTTTCAGATGGATATAGTGAAAATCGTTGCCCGCAGGCTCTACAGCGGGCGACTTTAACGTTCACCGGGATTCGCTTTTCATCTATATCATGCTGTTTTTTACAATTTGGGCACGTGACAACCATCAGACAGCCTCCTGTTTGTGTTCTAGGGCAAGAATCATGATTTTGGATCACGCTTTTGAATTTGTTTTACCAATGTGCTGTCGCCCCCTTTGGATTCAAATTCTTTTAATATCATTTTTAAAGCGGAGTTGACGATCCGGGTCTTAGAAATTTTAGATTTTTGAATATCGGGAAGCATTTTTCTTATTATTTCTTTGGCGTCACCGAGATTTTCGAAGATCTCTTCGGTGAGATAGTATGTTGTTTTTCTCTTTTTGGGTCTTTTCTTTTTCTCTGCCTCGGGTTTTTCTATCACAACGGAACGGTGAATCAGTTTTTCCAGTTCTTTTACGCCCGGAACAAAGTTATCTTCCGAGTCGCTTAAAATCGCCTTCAAAACATCTTGTTTTTTTTTGTTTTCCGCCATCGTTTCGCTTTCCTTTTATCCCGCACAAACAGAGCCGTCATTGACCGCCCCCCGACAATCGTCCTCAATCAATCCTCCCTTTGTTTTGGAAACAATTCGGTCCGGCTCTTTTGGAGGTATTCAAGGAGCTTTTCCTCGCTTTTCCGGTCCATGTCAACAAACTCTATGCCACAGAGGAACTTGCCGGCTCCGTCGGGAGAGAAATGAATAACCCTCCCTTTGAAATGAAAAGCGTTTCCTTCCAAAACAAGCTGAATCGAATCGAGTTCCTGATTAACGGAAAACATATCGGCCTGTGCGACTCGGATTCCGATTCCGCTCGGGCCAATATTTTCAATATCAAAAAGTTGGTCGTCAATTTGAGCAGTCTCGGTACCGGCGCCACTGACCGGTGTACGAAAAGATTCACGAGTTATCTTTAACAGTTCCAGGCCGTTCTCAGCGGTGTTTTTGTCCCGGACACTACCATTATTCTCATTTTGATTCATCGGAAACTCCTCCATTTTTCAATAGTTTCCTGTTACCGGTGTATCGATGATGGATAACAGATTCAAAAAAAATCTGCAACCCTCCGGTGCCGTTTTTTATTGGTTTTAACAAAGCAGATTTTATCCATTGAGTTGTGTTGATGTTGCGGGAAATGATGTTTCACAGGATGATATAGAGCCATCTGTTGTTGCCCTGTGATAAAAGTGAGAAATCCAGTGCCGGCATTTTGGTGAAAGCGTAACGAAAAGAAAGTTTGTTTGTCAAGGAAAATCGGTGGTTGTACAATCAAAGGTTCAACCTTCCTGTTTTGCCCGATACCGAACCTCATTCGCGCATTTGATAATCGATTTTGTATCTTCATCGGATTCCCGATATAGCGAAGCAATACCAAATTTTAGTTCGCTTCGCGCCGGAGGTGGATTTTTGAAAAATCAAAGATGCGAAACTCGAGTTGTTTAGCCATTAAACAATTTTTTTACCGATTCTTTCATTATTTTTCCCATCGTGTTTTTGGGCAGCTTTTTGGGTAAAACAATCTCTTTGGGACATTTCCAGCTATGAAGATGATCCTTACAGAATTTTTTGATATCATTTGATTTAACCATTGAACCGGGCTTTAGAACAACAGCTGCGACGACCTTTTCTCCCCACTTTTCATCGGGGATACCGACCACAGATGATTCTACCACATCCTCAATCCGGTTAATGATTATCTCTACCTCTTTTGGGGATATATTTTCACCACCGGAGATGATGATATGCTTGATGCGATCTGTGAGGTAGTAATACCCGTCCTCATCAATCCTCCCCATGTCACCGGTCCTAAACCATCCGTTTTCAAATGCCAAGGCGGTTTCTTCCGGCTTACGCCAGTAACCCGGGGTGATTGCAGGACCGTTTAGCCAAATTTCGCCTTGTTGCCCCCGGGGCATAACCTCAAAGGTATTGGGGTCGACAATCTTCACCTCAAGATCCGGCAGGGGCAACCCAATAGACCCGGGCTTTCGTTTACCCTTCAATGGATTAGAAAAATTCATCCCGGTTTCTGACATACCTTCACGTTCCACCGGTTCTTTGCCAAACATTCTTTTTATCCGCTTAAAATCTTTTGGGAGTAGGGGGGCGGAGCCGGATGTACAGAGACGCAGATGTTCAAAATCGAGTTTTTTCCCTCCAACATGGTTGAGTAATTTGCCATACATGGCGGGGACCGCCATAAAAATCGTGGGAGTATACCGCCCGTGTTCTTTCCTCAGAACAGACAAAACCCGGCCCGGCGAAAACTCATCGAGCATGAGCACCACAGATCCTGCCATCAAAGCGGTGTGGAGTGCAAAACATAACCCGTGGATATGAAAAAGTGGGAGGGCGTGACACAATACATCTGAATCGGTGATTTCCCAAATATTGATGATAGTTCGAGCATCATGGATCAGATTCTTCTGGGTAAGAATCGCCCCTTTGGGCTTGCCGGTGGTGCCGGAGGTGTAGATGATAAGCCCGGGATCATCTGATTTGATTTTATTCGGGATAAATTTTTCGGAGACACCGCTGAAAACATCGATGTCATGATAAGGTTTTTGAGAATCAATCACCAAATTGGTGAGGTTCGGATCTACTTCCCTGATGAGGGCTTCCTTGGCGGGATCGGATAATATTACTTTTACCTTTGCGTCCTGGATCAAATATTTCATTTCAGATTTTCTAAATCCCGGATTCAATGGTACGGAGACAGCCCCTATCTTTTGAAGCGCCAGATGAGAAACCACCAAAAACAGAGATTTTTGAATGAACAGAATGACGCGGTCTCCCTTTTTAATCCCTAGAGTCTGAAACCCGTGGGCCATCCGGTTGGTATGTCGGTCCAATTCAATATATGAGATTTCTGTTTCTACCTTTCCATCTCTAATAAAAGTGATCGCATTGTTGTTTTGATGGGTTAAAAAGGATTTTCTAAAACAATCCCCGAATGACTCTTCAAACATTTTCTCCTCCACCCTATTGTCTGGGTTGCCATTTATTCTTTTTTGAAATTTACGACCTCGCTAATGTGATAAATGTTTTCATGAAATTAAGGAAAAGGTTTCTGTGAGTCAAGCGGTATTTCCGATTTCCACACGCGGGCTGAATTGGGTCTTTCCAATCAAAATGACCGACCAGTCGGCCATTTATTTGAAATTATAGTGTCTTTTTATGAGCTTATTTTAGCTTAATAGCGCCACATGATTACACAAATAAAATGAAATATTGTTCGTCAAATGGCCTCCGATCATCCCATTGTCATAAAAAGGAAATTCCTATACAATCCAGTTGCTATTTCGATCGAAGTGAAAAATCTTCAACGTGAGAGGCTTACCCGCCACCTAGCCGCCATTACGAGCTGCTCAGGCGAGGAGGGCAGGCATTGAAAACATAAGATTTCTGCCTATGTTCGAAATGACAGATTCACCAAGTCTGACTTTTACAAGTCTTACACGATTCAGTAACAAGAGGGTTGATCGTGTTCGCCATAGACATCTCGCAATACATCACATATCTCCCCAATGGTCGCATAGGATTTCACGGCTTCTAAAATTGGGGGAACCAGATTATCATTCCTGTCAGCACTCTTTCTCAATTCCCCTAATGCTTTTTCAACTCTGTCATTGTTTCTCTCTTTTCGCACACGCCTCACTTTTTCCACTTGCCGTATTTCTGACTCCGGATCTGTCTTCATTATTTCGATATTCGTATCCTCATCGTGGACAAATTTATTAGCTCCCACAACCACATCTTCTCCAGTCTCTATCTTTTGATATCGACGAAACGATGCTTCGGAAATTTCTTTCTGGAAGAATCCATTTTCAATGGCACGCACTGCTCCTCCCATCTCATCAATTTTATCGAGGTAATCCAAAACGCTTTCCTCGATCTCGAAAGTTAATGTCTCGACGAAATAGGATCCTCCTAACGGGTCAATAGTACTGGCAATATTAGTCTCATAGGCCAGGATTTGCTGTGTCCTCAAAGAAAGAGTAACAGCTTTTTCCGTAGGTGTACACAACGCTTCGTCCATAGAGGATGGTAAAAGGGATTGGCACCCGCCAAGGACGGAAGCCAGGGCTTCAATCGTTACCCTCATTAAATTATTATAAGGCTGCTGGGCGGTTAAGGTTGAGCCGGCGGTAAAGCAGATTAAGTTTAAGGCCAATAGTTTTGAATCGTCAATTTTGAATCTTTCTTTTATTATTCGAGACCACACTCTTCTCATCGCCCTGAATTTTGCAATTTCCTCAAACAGATCCATTCCGGAAGACAAGAAAACGCTTAATTGAGGACCAAATTTTTCAAATGATAGACCTCTGCTAAGGGTTTCTTCGATATACGCAATTGCATTTGCCATGGTGAATGCCACTTCTTGCACTGCCGTTGCCCCTGCTTCTCTAATATGATATCCGGAAATGGATATGGGAAACCATCCCGGAGAATTATTCGCGAAATACTCGATCACATCGCAAGAAAATTTCAAAGATGGACTTGGCGGAAATATATAGGTTCCACGGGCGATAAACTCCTTTAGACTATCATTTTGAAGACGCAAGTTATATTTCTCAGGAGAAACGCCCTGCTTTTTTCCTAAGGCTATGAGCATCGCAGCCCAGACAGGCCCCATAGAGTTGGCGGTTGTGCTGATCTGCCTTGGCTTATTCAGGGGAATTCCGTCAAACAAATCTTCAATGTCTTTAAATGAATTAATGGCAACACCCACTTTACCAACCTCACCGCGGGCTAAATCATGATCAGAGTCAAGGCCCACTTGGGTGGGAAGATCCAAGGCCACAGACAGACCCGAAGAACCCTTTGACATTAAATATTTATACCTTTTATTTGCCTCTTCTGCCGTTCCAAAACCGGCATATTGTCCAAAAATCCAGAAGTCACTCCTGTACATTGTCGGTGTTTTACCCCTGGTAAATGGATAAGATCCTGGAAAATTCAGGTCTCTTAAATAATCAAAGCCCTTGCCCTCCATATCAATCGGTGAATATAATCTCTTTATAGGGATACCGGAAGCGGTACTAAAATCAGCTTTTCTCTCCCCCGATTTCTTAAGTTCATCTGATAGAATTTCATTTTCCCATTTTTCATTTTCCTGTATTAATTTTTTCATTTTATTGCCCTTTCCCATAAAAGCCTCCGTAAAAAACTTTCCCTGTGTTGCCCCCATATTTATTTCCGGAAAATATTCTTAAAAGAAATCTTGGTTTTTCATCTCTTCTTATTACTTACGTTAATCTTTCAATAACTTCTATCAACACGCCAAATGCCCTCTCAGGATGAATAAATGCTATTTTATAGTCACTGTTTGCAAGCTTATTCAAAATTTTGATGTTCTTTGAATCCAACTTTCCCAAAAATCGATCTAAGTCTTCTGCCTGAATAGATATGTGGTGAACTCCTTCCCCCCTTTTTTTTAATGAATTTGTCTATAACGCTATTATCTTTCGTAGATTGCATCAACTCAACATTTATGCTCCCCAGCGAAATCACGCCGGATATTAAATTCTGTTCTCCTACAACGTTTTTACGAAGCAATTCCGCTCCGAAAACCTCCTTAAAAAAGGATATTGATTTTTCAATATCCTTGACTGCCATCCCAATATGGTCAACTGTTCCTGACATGGTTGTCATATGCCTCCCTTTCCGGTTTTTTACTTAGTTTTTATAAATGAGACTTCTGAAAAACTTCAGTAAAGTTACCAATAATCTCCTCCGCAGCCGTATAAGGATCCTTCTCTCGCAGCATGATTTCATTTAATAACTCATCGGAAACTTGATTCGCTCCATTTGCTGAATTATTGATTTTGTCAATAATCTTGTTTTTTGCAATTTCCATAATTTCTTGCTTAATTCTTCTTATCCTCTTGCTCTTTAGCAAACCACTTTTGATCAAATATTCACGATGATTAAGTATTTCTTCAATAAGAGTAACAACACCCGTGCCCTCGGTGGCGATTGTCTTTATGATTGGCGGAATCCATTCCTTAGATCCATAAGCCATGTGTAGCATCGTTTCAATATCTCCAGCTAACCTGTCAGCGTCTTGCAGATCAGCCTTGTTCACAACAAATATGTCTCCGATCTCCATCACCCCTGCTTTCATTGTCTGAATCTCATCACCCAGTCCTGGCACGCATACTACAACCGTTGTATCCGTTTCCTTAATCACATCAACTTCCGCCTGACCTGTGCCGGCCGTTTCGATCAAAACAAAATCTTTTCCAAACGCATCCAATATTTTGACTGTACTTGCCGTTGCTTCTGAAAGACCTCCCAAGCTTCCTCGAGTGCCCATACTTCGTATGTAAATATCATTCTCATTAGAGCTGCTCATCATACGCACTCTATCACCAAGAAAGGCCCCACCTGTGAACGGGCTTGACGGATCAATTGCAATAATCCCCACCTTGAAACCCTGCCTTTTTATCTCTACTGCCATCCGATCGACAAGTGTGCTTTTTCCTGTCCCGGGAGCCCCTGTTAATCCAACTACATATGCATCCTTTGTGTGATAATACACCTTTTTTAATGCCTCTAACGATCCGGGGCACTCATCCTCGATTAATGTAATGAGCTTGCCAAGCGCTCTTACTGAGCCTTTCAACATTTTGTCCACCAATTCAAGCACAAAACTATCTCTCTGATTTTTTTCTGTTAAATGCATTTCCTACTCAGTTGTTTCTATAGACTCAATATAACTAATGATTTTCATAAGTGTATCACCAGGGCCAAAAACTGCTTTAACACCTGCTTGTTTCAAAACCGGAATATCATCTTTGGGAATTATCCCGCCGGCTACCACCGAGATATCTCCTGCATCATTTTCCTTTAATAATCGGCACAGTTCAGGCAATAATGTCTCATGCGCACTGGAAAGAAGGCTGATACCAATGATATCCACATCTTCTTCAACAGCTATCCTCGTAATATCTTGCGGAGTTTTTCTTAGCCCTGTAAAAATCACTTCCATCCCGGCATCCCGTAAGGCCCTCGCAATAATCTTCGCTCCCCGATCATGTCCGTCTAAACCAAGCTTACCTATCAATACCCTGAGTTTCTTTTTCTGAACAGTCATATTACTATCCCTTTTTAATGCTATTTATTATCACCCTTTCATCAACAGTGCTTATGTGTCATTCTGATTTCCCTAGCGGGATTTTCATAAAAATCTCTCATATTGTAGCCCTACAACGTTATTTATTGCTCTTTGACAAATTTAAATAGTCGTCTTCGCCTATGCGAGAGATAGGCACGATGGTTTCGGTTCTGAATCCAAACAACCTGTTCAATCAATGTTTCAAAGGTGTGTTTTTTCATTGGCAACAGTAGTTTGAGCAAAACTCTAAGCTGCGATAGCGTAATAGATGGTGCTTTTTTTCCCCAACCTGATTTTTAGGTGCCAGAGAAAGAAATGTGCCATTATGCACGTGAGGATGTGATGATACCAGGCCATAAACTTGCGCACTTCGTAGTGGTCCATGCCCAACTCGGTTTTGGCTTCCTCGAAACACTGTTCGATCGCCCAGCGCAAGCCGCTGAGCCAAATAAGGGTCTTTAGTTGCGTGCTTCTCTGAGCGTTGCTGATGAAATAGCTGTATTGGGGATCGTCGCCGATGGTGCCTCGAATGAGCAACCATACGGTTTTTTCCGGTAACCCCGAAGCAGACAAGATGACTCGACGCCGTGTAAACTCATACACAATGGGGCCTTTCGCACCTTCTGACACCTGGCGACGGTACCAGAAATAATCGTTGATGTTTTTGGCCAGCTCACAGACCGATACTGGTTTGCTGTCGGTGTCGGCCAAAACGATTTTGGTTCGTTCCTTGCCTCCCCATCGATACCGCTTGCTAATGGTCATTGGTCGTTTAAGCTAACAGAGTGTTTTTTTATGGACCGATACGAAGTAGGTTATGCCCGGTAAGTTTTCCACCGCTCCAATGAATTCGGGGCTCACACCGTATATTGAATCGGCAAGGACATACTTAAAAAAGGCAATACGTTTTCCGAATTGATATCCATTAGCATTTCAGCAGCCAACTGCGGCTTTGTCTGAAACACAGAATCCTCGGGCATATTACATTTTTGCCGACGCTCATGGTATTCTTCCGAAAACCATTGCTCAGGAATGAACAGGCGTTTGTCGACCATCGCGTACCCATGCTCGGATACATAGGCGGCAAATACGCCCACTTGGCAATTGTCGACCTTGCCGGCTGTGCCACAATACTGTCGAGCCACCCCCACTGAGTCCTGGCCCTTTTTGATAAAGCCACTTTCATCAAAAATCAAAGCTCCATCTTGACTTCCGAGGTCCTCGTTAACTAGACTACGATATTTGAAAATGATTTTATCATCATCCCATGACGCAACGCTTATTACAAATCGCTGTAATGCCCTTACATTTCCATCTTTAACTCCTAAGGCGATAGGTTCGATGGATTTTCGTTCCAGGTCGCTGAATTGCCCAGCCATGTAGTTGAAAAAGTGCTCTCTGGATTCGCTACGGTGAAAGCAATCGGAAAATTGCTCATGGAACCCTACGAGTTCATTCATGAAACCTTTAATATCCCCTTCGCCAAGGTCAAACTTTGGAACCGAGTAAAGATATTCGTCTCTTCGCAAAACTGGTAGCATGGCTTGCCTCCTACGTTAAAGGGTTTTTTCGTAGTATGGCAAATCATGAGGCGAATATCAAGTTTTTTTAGGAACGTTATAGGGGTAGCATTGTTCTCAGAGATCCCAAAGCCACAGGCAGATTATTGCCCTGGATTCATAAAGTTATTTCTAATGCAAAGGCAGTAATCTGAGAAACAACACGATGTGTTGTTTCAGAAAAGCATTTACAAGCGTATTTATGGGAGATTACGTATCGTTTTAATCACCGTTTCTGGGAAAATGCATAGGCAATTTATTGTTTTACTTGCTCCACGTTGGCTCATTAATACCTCATCCTTATTTTTGTACCCTTTTTCAAGTACTTAACAGTAGGCTTGTCAAACTTGGATTGAAACAAAAAAACTCAAAAAGTCTCAACATATTGCAGTCATGAATCAACCCCCACTTATTAACGGGAAAACATGCAGACAATCACCGTCATCCAAAACTCTCTCCCTGTCAACATGATGGCCATTGACCAGAAGCAGAAGGCTCTTGGACTTTTCTTCAGTGAGGCCTAACATTTCCACCATTTTTAACACCTTTGTCCCTTTAGGTATATCCCATTTACCCCCCTCCAAACGTCTGACGGAACTTGGTATATACTGACGAAGGGGAAAAGATATTTTTATTTCCACAATCATACTCTGCGTCCTTTGAGACTTTTTAGGCAAAGCCACATGACTGTGACCGCCCAAAGGGCGGGGAGGGGGGCGCTACACCGCATTTTAGGCCTTCCCGATATCCTCCAAGATATAGCTCTTGGAATTGTTTACTTTACCTTTCCGGCCAGGATTAATTACTGTTGTTGTCAACTTGTCATCTATAATAGCCGTCTCCATATTATTAACGCCGACTCCGCGTATTTCGACTTTTCACGAGTTAATCAACCCTAATTCTCTCAATTTCTTTTCAGTGGGTACTCCTTGATCATCCCATCCCCTCAACTGATAATATTCTTGCTTCATTTTTTCAAGCTTACAGACATTTCCCTTTGAAGGGCCCTCCGCCAATGGTTCTTCAAGGAACCTTTTTGGTAATGTGTCATCCTTAGCTGTAAACCCTGCCTTTAAATTGAATAATCTCTCCAAATTCCAAATCCTTTCACCTGTCTTCAAATAATTACAGACCCCATAGCTGACCCCAGTGACCGCTGCAAGAACTGTCAAAACGTATTCCAATCCCATTTTATAGGCAGACATGAAAGCACAGATACCCATCGAATCAATAACAGCTTTGTCGTTCTCCATTACTATTAAGTAGGCTGCTTTACCTGTAGTAGCCAGTCTATCCTGGCTCCCCAAAGGTAGTCCAAATAAGGCTGGGTTGTTCGTCATGGCAAATCCATCTATATCCTCCATTTGGCTCCGCATATGGCAGGCTCCCCTGGTTGATGTTGCATAAGCCAATCCAATACCTTGCATACCACGAGGATCATATGCAGCAGGCTCTTGTTTTTTCACAGTTACCGATAATTCTAAGTGGCCATATCTTTCAGCTAATATATACGACCCTTCTGCAAGAATATTCCCGAAGCCTTCCCGATTGCCCATTTTTCTAACAAGCTCAACCATAGCTGGGGCATTGCCAAAATTTAGCTTCAGGCCGACATCTTCTTCTGGTAAATATCCTTTTTCAGCCATTTCCATAGCCAGGGCTACTGTATAGCCCGCACTCATCACATCCATGCCAAGTTCATTACAAATATAATAAGCCTTCATTATAGCTGCTAAGTTATCTATTCCACAGGCAGATCCTAAAGAAGCCAGACCTTCATATTCCGCTCCAGGCCCTTTACCGTCAAACCCAGATTCGTTAACCTCTGTCTCACGCCCACAAGCCATCGGACAGCTAAAACAACATGCAGCTTTCTTAAGCAATATCCTCTTAACAGCCTCGGCACCAATCTTATCTGCACCTTCGAATATTCCAGCCTGCCAATTCCTTGTAGGCAACGCGCCAATTGCGTTAACAAACTCCAGCACATAGGCCGTTCCATACTCTGTGAGCTTCTGCGGCTTTGGCAGCTCGGCCCAGGCCTTTTTGACTACATTACTCAGGTAATCTTTATCAGCCACAGGTACCCTGTTTGTTCCTCGTACTGCTATTGCCTTTAACTTTTTCGACCCCATTACAGCACCAACCCCCCCACGACCAGCCGCGCGACCGTTATCATTGATTATACAAGCAAATTTCACCAATTTCTCGCCTGCGGGTCCAATACAGGCAACCCTGGCTTTTTTATTAGTTTCCTCCCAAATCTTTTTCTGCGTTGTAAATGTATCCTCTCCCCAGAGGTGAATAGCAGACCTGATTTCTGCTTTCTCGTTATCTATCCAAAGATACACAGGCTCATCAGAAATTCCTTCAAAGATAATCATGTCGTAGCCTGCAAATTTGAGTTCCGGACCCCAAAATCCGGCTGAATTAGCACCTCCAATTGTCCCTGTTAGCGGGGCCTTCGTTACAACTTCGTATCTACTTGCAGCCAAAGCAGTAGTCCCCGTAACTGGCCCTGCAGCAAATATAAGTTTGTTTTCTTTGCTTAAGGGATCTATCTGTGGGTCAATCTCATTATATAAATATCTTGCTCCTAACCCCCGGCCGCCTAAATAATCCCTCATCATTCTTTGATCAATTTCCTCAACTGATGTAGCTACTTTCGTCAAATTAACCCTTAACAGCTTTCCACACCAACCTTTCATTCCACCCCTCCCTTCATATAATATAGGAAACCTTACTCATCTGAATGTATTAAGTTCTGAATAAACCTCCACGTCAGTGATCTCTGCACTTATCATATTCGCTATGAGCAGCTTTCGGTCTACTCCTCTGCCCAGAGATTATAGTTTTTTCGTTATCTTTCTTCAATAAGTTTAGGCAGTCGGTTCCATAACGTAACTGTGAAATTCATTAATTTTAAGTCTATAGTCGGGTATCACTAATGTTGTGGTAAGAGTGTCCTCCACTATAGCAGGTCCTTTAATTTCCATCCCGCACGCAAGTTTATTGCCATCGTACACAGGCGTTTCTATGAACGCTCCTTTCTCCTCTATAAAGTAAGCACTGCGCCTGCCTTTAAATGCGTTTGAAGGATCCTTACCCTTAGAAGCTTGTTGTTTTTTGAATGTCAATCCTGGTAAACATCCTATGCCTACAGCCCTCCAGTCTATGAATTCAATACTGGATGTTGGATCAGCTACTCCATATCTCCTCTCATAAATAGCGTCAAAGTTCTTTTTCAACTGCGGAATCATTTCAGGCGTGACTCTACTCTTTGTCAAAGGCACTTCAAGCTCAGTAGCCTGCCTTGGGTATCTTCCGGCTACATAATATTTAAATCGCATGTCTTTGGCAGATATTTTCGATTTAGCCAGGAAATTCTTTGTTTTCTCTTCAATTTCGGCAAGCGAATCATTCACAGCCTCAAAGTCAAATCGATTACTTTGAGTAAACTTGCTGATTGAAAAGCTTGATGTGATATCAGAATTTAGCATACCTAATGCACACAAAACTGGCGCAGCTTTTGGGATGATGATCTTTAAAACGCCCAATTCTTTAGCAATCCTTGCAGCGTGAATCGATGCTGCCCCTCCCCCCACAACTATTACAAATTCCCTCGGATCAATTCCTCTCCTTACAGTCATTTCCAAAATACCGCCTATCATGTTTTCATTAACCACCTGATGAATGCCAGCCGCTGCCTCAGCAGATGCGCATTCGAGGGGCTTAGCGATTTTTTCTTTGATGACCTGCAATGATAACTTTGCGTTTATCTTCACTTCGCCCCCGAGGTAGTACTCTGGATTGATATATCCTAAAACTATATTAGCATCAGTCACTGTAGGCATGTCACCACCTTTGGCATAGCAAGCAGGGCCAGGCTGCGCTCCGGCACTTTGTGGGCCAACATGGAGCAATCCTCCCGTATCAACGCGAGCAATACTGCCTCCGCCTGCGCCCAACGTCAAAACTTCAATCGAAGTCATACCAGTAGGAAAAGACCCAACCCTAGCACTTTTGGTCACAGGGATCACGCCATCCGCTATAGCACTAACATCAAAGCTAGTGCCACCCATGTCTACCGTAATCACACTCTTAACTCCCTCTTGCTCGGCAAACAAAAGCCCAGTTGATGGGCCCATAGACGGCCCAGAATAAAGTGCATTCACGGGCCTGGACTGCAGTTCACTAGGATCTACTACCCCGCCGGCCGAGGTCACAAAGAACCACTCTCCTTTAAACCCATTCTCTCTGAGAGTTTCGTCAAACTCTCTCATATAGCTCATTGTAACTGGTTTTAACATGGCATCTAAAACTACACAACAAGTTCTTTGATATTCACGAATCGTAGGTTGCACTTCAGAACTTATTGATACGAAGATCTCAGACCATTCTTTTTTAATAATTTCCTTTACACGTTGTTCATGCTGATCGTTGATAATTGACCACAGCAAACACACCGCGATAGCTTCAATTTTCCATTTCTTGAACTGGTGAACAGCAGCTAAAACACTATCTTCTCTCAAGGGCACTTCTACCTCACCTTCGCTGTTAATCCTTTCTTCTATTTCTTGGCATAAATATTGAGGAATCAAAGGACGGGGATAGAGGATCTTATGATTGAAAGCATCTTCCTTCATGGCCTCCCCCCGATAGAGAATACTGCCATGCCCCATAGTAGTTATTAATCCTGTGTTAGCCCCCTTCCGCTGAATTACAGTATTAGTGGCGATTGTAGAACCATGCATTATTCGATTCGTACGAGTCAATAACTCCTTAAGGTCCATCCCGTAAAATCTGGCGGCTACCCATGCACACTCGATCACACCGTCAACAAGCTTTGCTGTACTGAAAGATTTAAATGACTCAACATCTTTTGTCTCTTCATCAAAAACTGCTAAATCTGTGAATGTTCCTCCTATATCCATTGCCATGCGAAAACTCATTTTCTAACTCCTCCCTTGCTCTTCTTTCTCGACTTATAACGAAGTTGCTTAGTAGCCATGTAATCTACTTCAAAAAGATTAAACTCAAGACCTCGCTTAAGTATTACTGCATATACATTTCTCGCTAACTCTTCTGATACCAGGTTATTTTGCACATCTTCCCGCACTGCCTCAGGATTGCGCTCAAATGGATTACCGTAACCACCCCCCCCACTGGCCTGAGCAATCCAATATGAATCCGGGTTCACTAAAAATTCCCCACTATTTTTTAACTCTTCCACTTTCTCCATTGTTGGATGCTTTTCTAGCCAGTGTCTGGCATTTGAGCCGTTTCGGCCACCTTTCACTCCAAAAATTCGAGCTGTATGTCCGTAGGCCTTCGGAATACCATATATAGCCTTAGATCTAGGCTGAATCCTAAAAAAAGTGGCTACACCTCCTCTCCACTTACCCGCACCACCACTATCTGTAACAATTCCTAATTCCCAAATTGTTTCGGGAATCGCTAGTTCGGTAAGTTCAACTGAGTCTAGAAACATACATCCCTGGATAGCGGGAGCAAAGAAGTTTGGCCATCCATCATAACCTAACGAAGCTCCGCCACCACTAACAGCCAGGAAATGTATGTGACCATAAGCCTGGTTGGTACGGAAATCAATCCCTGAGGTTGAAGCTCCGCACGCTGCAAGATATCCGGAAGACGCGTGCCCCCTCCCAGGTTCAACCCTTTCCCATAATTCGAATATTAAGTTACTGATATGATCGGCGATACCAATTGTAGCTGCAGATGTTGAAGCAGGCCATTTGGGTATCCCAACAACAGCTCCCTCTCTTAAAAGGAATTTAAAATGTTTGAAGACACCATCATTGCTGGGTAGTGTTGGATCAAGACATGCCATAGTTGCTTGAATGCATGCACCTTTGCTTGTGGCCTCGCTAAGATTACGACCCCAAGGAAGATTATCGGGCATTTCCCTGAGATCGAAACATATTTCGGCCTTCTCCGGGTCAATGCTCATCTTCACTTTTAAAGGTATTCCTTTAGGACACCACGGCTCAATCTTTTCGCTTAGTGCATCTGTTTGCCACGCTCCCTTGGGCAGTTTGCTAATCTCCTCTCTCATCCGCCTGTCGCCATATGAAGTGAATTCATTCTGAAACCTCTTAATTACCTCAGCCCCGTATTTTTTGCATAACTTAACAATTTCCGTTTCAGCCCTTCGAAGTGAACCTATTTGAGCGAGGAAATCACCATACCATCTCTCAGGATAACGGAAATTAACTTTAAAAAACCGAACCATCTCTGATACTTCCTCGTACTCTCGAACTACCCTAATCGAAGGAAAATGTATTCCCTCCTCAAAGACGTCTATAGAAAGCGGATCGGTGCTACTCGGTCTAGCTCCCCCTGCGTCTATTAGATGGCATAAGGTTGAGACCCAACAGATAAGTTCTCCTTCATAGAAAACTGGGGCAAACATAGTGTGATCACCCACATGACTGTTACCGGAATAGGGATCGTTGTTAAGAAAACAGTCTCCAGGGTGCAAATCCTCCTTAAAACATTCAACTACAGCTGGGAGAGCATGGCCCATACTCATGAGATGGATTGGTATACTGTCAGCCATTGTTAGCAATTTGGCATCATGAGTCAATATGGAACATGAAAAGTCTTTAGCTGAGTAAAGTATAGGGTTACGGGATGTTCGAAGAACAGTCTGAACCATTTCTCTTATGATCCCATCCATTCTTGCATGAATTACTGCAACCAGCACAGGATCAAGTTGGTCGATCTCTTCTTTTCTCGCCTTCATAATTTACAGTCTTCTCCTTTCCCTCTTGAGACCATTCTATTTTAAACAGGCTAATTCTTAAATTCATCTTTTTGAAACTTAACACCCCCCACAGAGGAATTTCTACATTGAAGACCTGCGCCCTTCATCCAAAATACAACTCCAAAAATTTAGGTTCTGACTCAAATTCCTTATCCGTTCCTTGGAAGACAACTTGCCCCCCATGTAACATGTACATCTTTTCAGCTAAATTTAGCGCTAGCCGTACGTTTTGTTCTACCAATAGTAAAGAGCTTGTCCTCTTTACCTCTTCAAGAGTTTTTGACAGCGCTTCAATCATAACAGGAGATAAGCCTAGGGAAGGCTCGTCCAATAACATGAGCTTGGGTTGCGCCATTAACGCGCGAGCAATTGCTAACATCTGTTGCTCGCCACCACTCAGAGTAGCACTCGTTTGATTCTCTCTCTGTTGTAAAAAAGGAAAAAGTTCATAGACAAAGTCAAGCCTTTTCTTTAGCCTTTTCTTTCGTTGATACTTAACGCAACCAATGCTTAGATTCTCATACACTGTCAATGGCCCGAAAATATGCCGACCTTCGGGAACAAGGATAAGGCCGATCTTTGCCCGTTCCCAAGGTGAGAGATTTGTTATGTCTTTACCTTCAAAGGTTACCTGACCGCTCTCCAATCCTAAAAGACCTAAAATAGCGCGCAACAAAGTTGACTTGCCAGCTCCATTTTGCCCAATAACGCTTATGCATTGTTCGGGCTTTACCTCTATCGAGACAGACTTCAATACTTTAAAAGGCCCATAGCTAGCAAAAACGTCCGTAACCTGTAAGGTCATCTCAGCGCCACCTTCCAAGATACGCCTCTATTACGCTCTCATCAGCCATGACATCGTCAGGCGTTCCTTGCGCCAAAAGTTCTCCAAAGTTCAATACGTACACACGCTGGGCTAAATTTCTTACGATCCTCATATTGTGCTCCACAAAGAGAATAGAAATCCCCCTTGAATTGACTTCCAGCAATTTCTGCTGTAACAATTCTGCTTCTGGCATACTTAGTCCACTAAAGCTTTCATCCATAATTAAGATCTCCGGTTCTGACAAAAGAGCCCTGGCTATCTCTACTAAACGCATTTCCCCGAGAGGTAGATTAATTGCCTTCTCATGTGATCGATGTTCAAGGCCAACAAACAATATACTTTCTTTGGCTTTCTCTCGAGCCCTTCTTTCTTCAGCTTGACCACTAGGCAGTCTTAAGAGGAGATTTAAAAACCCCTTATCCTCCCACGCTTCAGCCCCTATAAATACATTTTCGAAAACGGTTGCGTCCTCCATTATTCCTTGTAGTTGAAAAGTGCGCCCGATTCCCTTTTTGGAAATGTTCCATGGATACAAATTAGTAATTGCCTCCCCATTGAATAGAATCTCACCCGAATCTACTTCATGTATTCTACAAATCGCGTTAAGTAGCGTCGTCTTTCCAGACCCATTGGGTCCAATTAAAGCAAGTATCTCCCCTTTTATCAGGCTTAAGCTCACGCCCGAAAGGGCTTTTAATCCGCCAAAACTCTTATTTATCGATCGGATGTCTAACAATGCCATGATTGAAATGTAAACCTCTACCTTCTATATTTGCTTTGGAGAGTTCCCACAATGCCGAGTGGAAGGAATCTTAATATAGATACCAGCACAAGGCCTTGAAATAATATATGATACTTCTCAAAAGCAATAAATATTTGCGGCAAGATGAAAAAAATCACTCCACCAACAAGTGCCCCCAGTGGGGCCCCCACGCCTCCTACAATGGCTGCTGTGAAACCGTCTATATTAAATCCCAGATCGAAAAACTTCGGTGATGCCCAACTACTCGCCTGGACCCATATAGCTCCAACCAAAGATGCAAAAGCAGCGCTAATTAAAAACCCGAGGTTCAAATAATTCGGGACATCTGTGCCTACTGAAATAGCAACAGTTTCATTGCTCCCAATAGCTCTCATTGCGCGTCCAATATGAGAAACCCACACGATGTGAGAGATGTAATAACAGAACACCGTTACAGCAAAAAGAAGGTAATAGTAAAACAATTCACCCATCGTATGTCCGAAAACCACTAGAGCAGGCAATTGTATGCCGTCTTCACCGTTAGTAAGCGGAACAAGTAGTTGTTCTACCGATATAGAAATAATCATAGAGAAACATAAAGAAGCTAACCCAAACAACCAATGGCGAAGACGCAGTAATAATGTCCCTAGAACTCTGGCAAACAGTATTGAAAAAATAATGCTGATAGGTAACGCCACGATAAATGGCACATTTAATTTATCAATCATTATCGCTGTGCAATAACCACCTAACATACTAAAACCAGACAAAGCAAAGTTAAAAAGCCTACAATACCCATAGGAAACATTGAATGCCAATGCGATTATAGCACCAAGATAGCTTATCATTCCCCAGTATACGAACTGGATCGGCAAAACCAACGGCATTACGATGAGACTAATCACCACAACAATATTGATAACAACTTTTGGATTTCTTACCACGTATAACTCCAATGCACTTCGTTTACGTTACTATACGAGAGGTATTCCCTGTCTATGTGTTACCTATGCTACTATAAGCCCTTTAGGCCGAAATGTTAAAATTAAAATTAGCGCTAAAAACATCGCTAGCTCGCCGGCCGCAGGGTGTAGATAAGCGCGAGAAAATGAGATAAGTAATCCTATTAAAATTCCACCCAACAACGGCCCAAATGAAGATCGAAATCCTCCTATAGCGGCAGCCACAAAGCCATAAATTACCAGGGACAGACCAACCAAAGCGGATGACTGAATGAGTGGGCCTATCAACCAGCCAGCAATTGCACATATGCCAGCACTTATGCACCATGCAAGGCATCTTATTTTGTTCAAATTTACACCTTCCAAACTTGCCATTTCAGCATTAACACCTACAGCCCTTAATCGTAAACCTATCCAGGTCTTCTCCAAAAACCACCAATAAAAAAAACACAAGAATACGGTACAGCCATAGATGAGTACATACTGCATAAGCAGCCCCACCGGTCCTACTTTTATAGTCATGTAACCAAATACCGGTTCGATCAAAAGGATACTGAAGTTAGTAAAAATGCCCGCAATTCCCTCTGCACAGAGACCGGCACCTAAGGTAGCTATCACCAAGGACACTAATGGAATCTTACGTCGAATCAAAGGCTCTGCCACGAGAAATTGAATAGCTACCCCAAATAGCATGGAAACAACTATCATGATTACCAAAGCGATGGCTATAGGCACCTTGTAGACTACGATTAGAAAATACCAGCTCACAATTGCCAACATAGCAAAATGCCCCTGGGCAAAATTAACGAGCTGGCACACATTATAAATCGCGTTAAAGCTAACCCCAACTAAGCCATAAATGCATCCTAAAGCTAAACCTCCAAATAAAGCTAATAGAAAAATATCCATTATGCTTTGTCCCTATCTAAGTATCTAAGTCCTGGGCTGGGTCCCATAGTAAAAAATTATGCTTTTATGCTTTCTTGGGTTAACGTTAAATACTTTAATGCTGACCCCGTCTTGAATAACCTATCAATATTGTTAATGAAATTCATAAGAGGAAACTTTTACAAGTTTCTGCTACTCTTGATTTCAACTCTCGAGTTTCATTCCCATTCCTTTTTTCATTGCCCTTTGATACACGGTAGAAGCTATTAACATGTCCGGCAAGCTTAATATCCCAGGATTCGCAAACAACGTCCTTTCATCATCATTTGTTCTGCCGTGCTTCTTATCCAATATTATCTCTCCAATTGTCCCATTCACGTCACTCTCCGAGAATTCTTTAAACCTTGAGGAAAGCAAATTAACATCGGACCTCCTCTCCCCAATCAAGAATTTATCAGCTTGCTTGGTAAATTTGATGTCAAAATCGCTGAAGCCGTGTACCGCTGAAACAAAGCATCCGCTCTCAATCCACTCTTCGAAAACTAGAGGCTTGGCAGCTGTTGTAACCATGCATACAATATCAGCCCCTTTTACGGCATCTTTGGGATTGTCAGAAACTTTTATATCTACATTTAGTCTCACACCCATTTCATCTCTGTACTTTTCCATAGCCTCTTTCCTAATATCATATATCCTAATGTCCTTGATATCGAAGAGCTCCCTCATCGCCAACAAATGGCCCTTCCCTTGGTGGCCACAGCCTATTATTGCTATACTTGATGAGCCCCTTCTGGCTAAATACTTCGCTGCCACAGCACTGTTGCCGCTCGTCCTCAGTTGTGTTATAAAATTTCCCGGCATTATTGAAAGAGGGATCCCAGTCTCGTGATCGCTTAAGCACACCAATATTTGTATAACATCTAAGCCCTTTTCAGGGTTGCTAAGAAAATAATGACACGTTTTTACTCCTGCGACTTTCATAAATTTACTATAGCAAGGCTGGGTAATCGAGCAATCCGTAAAAGGATCTCTCTTAGGGTCGAATCCTTCCCAAAAGTACATTACATAAGCTTCTTGAAGAGAGGTTTCCTCTTCGAATGCCCTGTATGAATCCTCACATATTTGCATCACTTCCGAATAATTAATTAGACTTTCAATTTCGCTTTCCTTCAGATATAACAGCATTTGTATAATCCTCCTTTAAAACTATCTATAAACCTAGTTATTTTCAAACCTGTAGCCATGTATTTTGTAGCTTATAAAAGTGCCTCCTTTCGCTATTTCATTGTTGGCTGCTAAGGCTCTAAATTAATTCCTACCCCTTCTTCTTTGGCCCTTTCATAGGCAATTGAAGCTAAAGCAAGGTCAGTAGTACCTACTACTCCCGGATGCACGAACAATGTCCTTTCATCATCATTTGTTCTGCCGGGCTTCTTACCCAATATTATCTCTCCAATCGCCCCATACACGTCACTCTCCGAAAATTCCTTAAACTTAGAGGAAAGATAATTAACATCGGATTTCCTCTCCCCAATCAAGAATTTATCAGCTTTCTTGGTAAATTTGACATCAAAATCGCTGAAGGCGTGTACCGCTGAAACAAAGCATCCGCGCTCAATCCACTCTTCAAAAACTAGAGGCTTGGCAGCTGTTGTAACCATGCATACAATATCAGCCCCTTGTACGGCATCTTTGGGATTGTCAGAAGCTTTTATATCTACATTTAGTCTCTCACCCATTTCATCTATGTACTTTCCCATAGCCTCTTTCCTAATATCATATATCCTAATGTCCTTGATATTGAAGAGCTCCCTCATCGCCAACAAATGCCCCTTCCCTTGGGCGCCACAGCCTATTATTGCTATACTTGATGAGTCCCTTCTTGCTAAATACTTCGCTGCCACAGCACTGTTGCCGCTCGTCCTCAGTTGTGTTATAATATCACCTCTCATCACAGCCAGAAAAGCTCCTGTTTCTACATCACTCAGGTATGTAAGTTGTGGATTGATCGGAAGTCCCTTTTCCGCATTGGCTAAAAAATAGAATACGTTTTTTCCACCAGCTATGTTCAAGGACTTACTATAAACAGGTTTAACGATTAAAGCATCTGTTATAGGCTCCTTAAAGGGATCGTATCCCGGCTTGAAATAAATTAGATGACACTCTTGTAAAGACGCTCCTTCCTCAAAAGTTTTGAATACTTTTTCACACATAGAGATTACGTCCCTCTGGGTTATCAAGCTCTCAACCTCGCTCCTCTTAAGGTATAAAATATTCATAATTATCCTCCTAATAGTATTTGGTCAATAGTTTTCATAAAACTTTTGACATTATCGTTACTTGAGCAACTGCACCTTATCTCTAATTACTATCAGTTCCTTTTACCCTATAGTTGCATAATAAGAATGCCAAAGGGTTGTTTATAGCAATAATTGCAAGCTTTAGAGATAATGGATTCAATTAGCTGGAGTAGACCAAAGGTGACATCCAGGAATAGGATTTATTTTGGCATTTTACCCTACGGGCAAGCCGAGGATACCGCATCTCCTTCCTTGCCAAGGGTTCTCAGTAGTATACTACAGCGTCACCCTTGGACGTCTCAGAGCTGCAGCATCCTCGGCTTAGAACTGCCTACTAGAAGTCTGTCCCTATACGAGAATGAAAATATCATTATCTTAATTACTATATCCAGTATGTTTCACTATTATTTAGCAAAATATGCTATGATAGTAGTTTCAGAATCTTTATTTTCGGACAGCCTCCTAGCGAACTAAGTACAATATCGAGTACCACTGCCATTCCTGGTATCACTCAATGATCTCCTCGCCTTTTTCATTCACTCGGAATAACACATGGTCCTCTGGTTTCAGTGCATTATACCCATTTTCCGCGTTGTAGTATGTCAACGTCCCTTGTCTGCCCCTGAAACTGGGGAAATCCTCCTTTTCAATTATGTCTCGAATCTTTAAAGGATCGGTCCCCACTTTATCTATCGCATGAAGTATCACATTCATAGCATCATAACCAAGTAGCATCGCCCCTATAGATTCGTATCCAAACCTCTTCTTAAACCTGGCATTCAGCTCCTGCACATCTTTTCTACGGGAGTCAACACCGCCCCAGCCCACAGCACCCCACATGAGTTTGCGGCCACGCGCTGCCATGACCTCGTGGACCCAGGCGTCTATAACGTAAAAGGGCGGAGGCGGCAGCCAGTTGGTTGTCCTGAGACCCACAGCAAAAGCTGCTTGGTTTCCTGCATAAAGGCCGCACCATATGGCGTCAGGCTTACTCTTCTTAATCTTAGCTACTTCACTGGAAAGATCTACAGCTTTCATCTCAACCCCAATATCAGAGACAATCTCCATTCCATATTTTGGCCCCCATTTCTCCACAACTGCCTTGCGGACCTCCTCAGCTACAGCTATCCCAAATGCGGCTTTCGTGTAGATTAAAGCAATCCTCTTGTAACTGTTCTTTTGCATGTGATGAAATGTTACCGCAGGCCATTGGGGTGTATAGCCTACAGAACTAAAGGAGTATACTTTACCATCTGGGCCCCTTTGAAGGGCTTTTAGTGAACCTGCGTTATGGACAAAAGGGATCTTCGCTGGGGCTAATATCCCTACCGTAGCGATAGCTCCGGTGGAAGAAGCACCGCCTACTACAGCGATCGCTCTTTTCCTAATAAACTCTCGTGCTATACCCGCAGCCTTTATTGGGTCTGATTCGTCATCACGAAAAAGGTATTCAACCTTATGTCCGCCAAAAACTCCTCCCCTTTCGTTCCAATCCTCTACAGCTAGAATAGCGCCATCACCCTCTGGTCGTCCACTTGGTGCATTCCAGCCGGTGATGTCCCAGCTCATCCCTACTAATATCGGCTTTCGCTCAACGGCTGCCGCTGGTGCTGATATAGCACTAACGACCAATAGATAACTGGTTATCAATATTATAGTTAAAAATGGCAACGATATTTTGTTCTTCATGATCTTATCTCCTTATTTTAATGTATTATTTGTTTAATTTTACTTTAGCTTTGTCATCGTTGTGAGATTCCTTAACGTCTAGACTTTTTCCACTCGCGATTATTAAGGTAATAAACCTCCTTTCCCATCATTTTTAATCGCCTGATTTAAGTTATTCTCAAAGATGCCTGTAAAGCTCTTCCTTGACGAACCGTAGGTGCCAGAGATTTCCGGAGGTGATCTCTCCATAGCCTCGATAGAGTTTGTAGTTTCCTTCATATAGCCTCTTCAAACCTGTATTTTTCCAAACTTAAATTAACTGCTTCAATTATCTTTTCATTATCCTCATCTGTGTGTACAAAGGATAGAAAAATTGACCCCGATGAAGGCCATGACAATATTATTCCATGATTGATTAGGCTTAAGAAGAACAAGAAAAGAACCATTCGATCAAGCTTGCAATACGTTTCGAATGAAGGTTCCAGATCTGTTAGAAATATTTTGAGAGAGGCACCTAAGCAATTCACCTGACACCCTATTCGTCGCTCCTTAAATGCTATTTCAATGGCTTTAGCTAAATTTGCAGTACGTTTATGTAGCTTTTCATACTCACCTTTTTCGCTCAATTTCTTGTAGACCTTAATTGCTGCTAGGGCTCCCGCTATTGCCGCCATCCCGTCATTATATGTCCCCGATTGGAAAACAGACTTTCCCCCCCCGGTGTATGCGCTGAAGCCATCCGGAACTAACCTTTCCATTATCTCTTCCTTTCCCATAAATGCAGCAAACTTGGCTCCACCAGCTATACTTTTAGAATAACACGCCAGGTCAGGCGTGACCCCAAAATATTCCTGTGCCCCTCCTAATGCTAATCTGAAACCAGTTATCACCTCATCAAATATTAAAACAACTCCTCGCTCTTCTGACAAACGTCTCAGCTTTTTTAAGTATTCTATGCTTGCAGGGAATATGCCTCCCATGCTCATCTGCGGATCTAAAATTATTCCAGCAATATCATCATCTTCGTCAAGTTTACGAACTACATCCTCGATGAAATTATACCTCAATAAGACCGTATTTGTTAAACTGTCTTGAGGCACTCCTGATGAAATCACCTCATCTTCATTAGTCGATGTACCAATTAGGAATTGGTCATCTTGACCGTGGTAATGCCCATAAAACTTGATTATCTTATTCTTTCCAGTAAACTCCCTCGCAACCCTAACTGCGAACATAACTGCCTCAGTACCGCTGTTTGCAAATCGCACTCTCTCAGCACAGGGGATGACCTCTTTTAGCCGCTCAGCACACCTAACTTCCAAATCTGAGTTGTAAACAAGCAATCCCTTTCCACTTTCTTGCCTTATTTCCTTAATAACCTCCGGATGGGAATGACCTAAGAGTAAAGAGCCGGCATTTAAAAAGCAATCGATGTACTCATTTGTATCTACATCCCATATTTTGCTTTCTATTCCATGAGTCATATAAAGTGGGTAAGGCTGGAACAGCCTTGCGTGACCACATACACCACCAGCTAAGTTCGTGAGTGCTCTCTTGTACATCTGTTTGGACTTAGGTGTCCTTTGCATATACGCTTCATATATCTTATCTTGTAACCGTGACCACTTCTCTTCTTTCACCATAACCATCCTATTTTATCGTGATACTTCTTTAATCGAGAGAAAGCTATATCGTTTAAAGGTAAACCTGTCTTTCCATCTAGAATCATCTTGGGATAAAAGTAACCCCGTATCGAGCCATGAGCGACTCCCATATTATAAACTTCATTTGACAACTTCTCTAATTCGCACGGTTTTAGTCAATGGCAGATCGGTCACAGCAAGCAATCCGCTTTCGGCTTCTATAGCAGATTGTAAAGTGTTCACCAGCCGAGCTACCGTGCAAAGCGGCGTTCCATCTTCTACTGGGGCCCATTTTGTGGTGATCGTAAAACTCGGCTCTCCTTCGATCCATATGGTTTCTCCTGATTCTACTCCGTCCTCGTCCAAATTTGGGTGTACAAAAGGACACAGCTCTAATACTATCCTGGCTTCTCCACCTACTATTCCTGTTGCCACTTGTTTGAAACCAACAGTCGTTCCAGGCTGTACAGTAACAAACTCCGCCTCACGAAAACTTTTTGAAACCGCCATTTCCCAAGTTACTACTATCTTATCCAATTTCCAATTTAGTGAATCCGCAAGCAAGTGCATGCATTCATAGAATCCCGTATGCAAAGGAATTTTTCCTTCCACCACCCCTTTCCTAAACTCTTCTGGCTTCTTACCAAACCTCAAAAGAGCCCGCCTGGGGCTTGTTTTGCTCCAGTCAGTTACCCTACGAGCCTTTATTTTGTCAACCCTCCAACAGGCACTAATGTAGGCGATGGGAATAAAATCCCATGAAAAACCGGGATTAAGACCCGTGCCGACTACTGTCACATTGTTTGCTTTAGCATTTGTATGTATTTCTTTGGACAGCTTAGGTGCTCTGTACCATGGATAACCAAACTCTTCTGCCATTGTCACCACATTAATACCGGCTTCAATAAAAGGCTTTATGTGTTCGTATACCCCCAATAATGTTGTTCCCGTACAATTTGAAACTACATCTGCTTTCACGTTCTCGAGCACCTTCTGAACATCATTAGTGACTTTAACTCCCACCTCCCCTAATCCAGCCAATTTGCCTATATCTTCCCCTATATGGCTTTGATGGCCTATCGCGGCAACCACCTCAATATTTTTCCTTAACATGAGCTCAATCGCTTTTTTACCTAAATATCCAACACCTTGCTGTATAACCTTTATTCCCACAATACACACTCCTTTTAGTCACCTAAAAGTCTATTATTTTTGCCTAATCCGAAGTTGTTTGCAAAGTAACATCTCATCCCTCCTTCAGGCGGTCATAGCATCCATCAGTGAGATCTTGTTTTTCTGCCTTTAATATGCTTTTTTGAATGCGGCCTATGGCGCTTCTGGGAAAATCATTGCAGAATTCCAGGAAACGGGGGATCTTGAATTCCGCTAATTTCCCATTACACCAGGATACAATCTCTTCGGAATTAATGATTGCACCAGGCTTCAAACGCACATAGGCTTTTACCTCCTCTTCTCCTGTTCCCAATCCGGATGGGACACCCATGACGGCTGTTTCATCAACACTTGGGTGACTATTAATAACGGATTCTATCTCAGCAGGGGAAATCAGTTCTCCTCTACGGCGTATAACTTCCTTTTTCCTTCCTACGAAGAATAGATAACCATTTTCATCCTGATACCCTATATCACCTGTATGAATCCAACCATCTTTTTTTGTTTCAGCCGTCTTTTCAGGATTCTTAAAATATCCAATCATCGTAGATGGATTTCGGATGATAATTTCTCCCTGCTGCCCCAAAGGAATCTCTGCGCCTGTATCATCAACAATCTTTACCTCGTTTTTAATCGACGGGTCAGGATGTTCCATAGGCACACCAATACCCCCTGGTTTCCTCGGTTGTGTCCCTTGTCTGGGCCCCATAATGGCAAAGGGCGCCTCTGTAAGTGAGTAAATGGTCTGGATATTTAGCTGAAACCGTTGCTCAAAATCATGATATATTTCTGCAGGCACATTTCCTGCCACCATCGTCTTTACAGGGGTGTCTCCATCATCTTCCCTGCGCGGACGATTCCAGAACCAAGGTGTTACAGCCTGAACCAGGACCATCTTAGTTGCATTATAATGCCGTGCCTGTTCCAAAATTCGAGAGGAACTGAAATGTTTCAGTAAAATTAAACTTGCTCCCGCCACCAGGGAGCCCATGGTTGAATAGACCTGAGCATTTGCATGAAAAAGCGGGTTGGGGGTCATGACACGATCCTCAGAGGTAATCCCCACAGTATATACATAGGCCTCCCCTGTTAGCACCCAGCTTCTGTGGGAATTAAGGACACCTTTAGGACGATCTGTGGTTCCCGAGGTGTAAATACAAGCAGCTGGATCTTCTTCGGAAATGGCGACCTCTTCCAGTTCAGCCTTCTCATCCAGCAAAGTAGAGAATGGGATAGTTTCGTAAGGAGTGGCTTCATCCCCATGAAAAATGACATTTCTTAAATCGGGCAATTCTTCCTTTTTGATCCCGCTCAATATAGGATAGTAGCCCTGATGGATTACAATCGCTGAAGCTTCCGAATGCTGTAGAATATATTTCACCTCAGTTTCTTTAAAGCCTATATTGATAGGCACCTCCACGGCACCTATTTTATTAAGGCCCATCCATGTATAAAGAAAAGCAGGAGAGTTGGGAAGCATGATGGCTACCATCTCACCTTTTTTGATCCCCATTTTTTTAAACGCGTTCGCAATTCGATTGACTGTAAGATTAAAACCCTGGTAATTGATTTTTTCTTCCTCAAAATAAAGAAATATTTTATCAGGATACTTTTCAGCTTGTTTCTCCAGCAGATCCCGAATGTTCATTCTCAATTTCCCGTCACCTCTCGTTTTCTTTCAACAAGTTCGGTTAGAACGTTTTGTGTGGACTCCGGCTCGATAAATGCTATCTTAGAACCATCACCTCCATCCCGAGGCTCTTTATCCCTGAGTGGGATATTAATCTGTTTAAGCTTTTCCATTGCTCGATTGATACTTTCTACTCTTAAGGCTATATGGTGAAGGCCTTCGCCTTTTTCCTCCAGGAAATGCCCTATCCTTCCCGCTCCGGGCTCTGTTGCTTCCAATAGTTCGATAAGGACTTCCCCTATCGGGATGAATGCGATCTTTATCTTTATATCTTCATGCGTTTCTATTTTTATTGCCTCCAGTCCATAAACCCTTTTGTACATATTCAAAGTATTTTTCAGATCCTTAACAGCAATCCCGATATGATCGATTTTTTTAATCACCTGCTTTGCTCCGTTTCCGAACATTCCCACTAATAGTTTGGAGTTATTTTATTTAAATGGTTTATCAGGACATCTTTAACTGTTTTCAAATGGAGCTTCATATATTTTTCTGCCATTTCTCCATCATTCTTTTCGCATGCTTGCAACATTCCTTCGTGATGCCCAAGGTAAGTTTCAAAATGCCCGGGAACACTAACAGTTATGTAGTGATATCGGTAAACCCTTCGTTTAAGATTATCAAGCACTTGAATCAAGTTGCTATTTCCACAGTGTTCACACAAAAAATTATGAAACAAGGCATTATTATGAAGCCAATCTCGTAGATCCATATTTTTTACCGCTACTCTTAACTTCTCCTGCAAATCTCTTAGATGTGCCACGTCTTTTTTCGTGATGCTTTCAGCAGTTAGACACGCAGCACCGCTTTCCAATAAGCAACGCAAGGTATATATTTCATCCACCTGCTTAATCGATAGCCTGGCAATTGTAATTCCTTTATTTCTTTCAAATGTAATCAAGCCCTCACTTTCCAACTGCCTCAAAGCTTCTCGTATAGGACTCCTGCTGGCTTTAAACTCTTCAACCAATCTGTCTTCAACAAGTCGCTCTCCAGGTGCGAACTTTCCGTAGGTAATATCATCTCTGATTGTTTGGTAAATTTTTTCTCTCAATAATGATTTAGCCATTTGTATACCATATCGTCCTTAATAATTTCGACTATTTTGTATACTCTATTAGATTGGTTCTTTTTCCGGTTGTCAAGAGAAAATTTACAGAAAAATAGGCTCATCGACCCAGGCCCAACTTGATGAAACCTTTGCAAGGGTGGAGAACCTCAAGGCCGCCATGGCAAACGCTGCCCAGAATCTGGAGCGATGTATCATCCGCTCCCCGTTGAAGGGCGGAGTCGTCAACTGGCTTTTTATCGAAAAAGCAAAACAGATCTACTGGAAACCAGTCCGGCGAAAATTCATCGAGCATGAGCACCACAGATCCTGCCATCAAAGCGGTGTGGAGTGCAAAACATAACCCGTGGATATGAAAAAGTGGGAGGGCGTGACACAATACATCTGAATCGGTGATTTCCCAAATATTGATGATAGTTCGAGCATCGTGGATCAGGTTCTTCTGAGTGAGAATCGCCCCTTTGGGCTTGCCGGTGGTGCCGGAGGTGTAGATGATAAGTCCGGGATCATCTGATTTGATTTCATTCTGGATAAATTTTTCAGAGACGGCGCTGAACACATCGATAAGGAAAAGGATTCTATGAGTCAAGCGGTATTTCCGATCTCCACACACGGGATGAATTCGGTCTTTCCGATCAAAATGACCGACCGGTCGGCCATTTATTTGAAATTATAGTGTCTTTTTATGAGCTGATTTTAGCTTAATAGTTAATAATACAATATAGTTATAGAAATATGTGTTCATACGTGTTGACAAGTCATATGCTTGTTTTATATTAGACCCGTTGGTCGGAATAGATGTTTCAATAAGATCCTAAACCCGTTGAATATGGATATCATACTCTCGTTATAATCATGTCACCTATCATTGTGAACAGGGAAGAAAAAACAAGACTGATTGCCCGCGTCGCGTTGAAATTGTTTTCTCAAAAAGGTTACCAGGCTACCAGTGTCAGCCGAATTGCTGAAGGCGCCGATATCGGCAAAGGAACCATATATGAGTATTTCGCAACCAAAGAAGAAATCTTTCTGGCCGCCATCAGGGAGTGGTCCGCACAGTTGTGGCGGCGTATCGCCGGAAAAACTGAAGGCATCGAGGATCCGGTTCGGCAATTCTATGTCGTAGCCGAAACAATGGCCGAGATCTGCGATCCTGAAGATTTGGAGACCATGCGTCTGATCTATGAGGTCATGCAGCAGACCCTGGTTAAAAATGGGGTTCTCTTTAACAAGCGTCATCTGGTAAAGGAAATGCTGGTCGAATCTCGCCAGATGGTGGTGGATATATTGCTTGATGGCATATCAAAAGGTCTCTTTCGACCCGAAATCGCCAAGGATGCCGAAAAGATTGCGGTGAATTTTTTAGCGTTTCTTGATGGTATCGGGTTACACAGCCTGGTATCTGAAAATTACCTGAACCTAAAGGAGCAGATGGATTTTTATCTGCACCATCTCCTCCGGATGATTCTCAAGAAACCGTTTCCGGACGAATATATCCTCAACGATCCAAAAATACAGATTGGAAAATCAGGTATCGGCCCTTTTAACCTGTAATACCTTTAGACACCGGATCATATTGAAATAAAAGACGATGAAAGCAAACACAGAAACAGAACAGCCCAAACCGTCTCGCACAAAAAAGAGATGGATCGAACGAATCTGGGGGACCCTGCCATTTATTTTTCTGATTGTATTGGTGGTAATCATCGCGAATCTTTTTCAACGGATTCAAACCAAAAAAGAGCGAATTGCCGCTGAAAAATCAGCCGGCCTCGCCCAGGAGCAAACCGCGGTGAACGTGGTGACCCTCGAAATTGCCCCCTCGCCTATCCGTGATCGTATCAACCTGCCCGGGGTGACCGCCCCTTGGATTCAATTGAAGGTATTATCGGAAGTGAAGGGAAAAGTGCTCAAGAAATCCGTTAAAGAGGGCGAACATATCATAAAGGGGAACATCATCGCCCGGCTTGATAACAGGGATTTTAAAAATAACTTTCTTTCCATCAGAGCTTCTTACAATGCAGCCAAAGCTTCCCTGAATCGGCTTGAAAAATTACAAAAAATAGGCTCATCGACCCAGGCCCGGCTTGATGAAACTTTTGCAAAAGTGGAGAACCTCAAGGCCGCCATGGCAAACGCTGCCCTGGATCTGGAGCGATGTATCATCCGCTCCCCGTTGAGTGGAGTCGTCAACCGTCTTTTTATCGAAGAAGGCCAATATTTGAGTGCCGCTGATCCGGTGGCGGAAATTATTCAGATTAACCGTATCAAGGTCAAGGTGGGTATCCCTGAATCCGATGTGGATGCGGTCAGACATTTGAATGATTTTGAAGTTAAAATCGATGCCCTGGGCGGAAAAACGTTTAGGGCAAAAAAACATTTTCTGTCAAACACGGCCGACTCCATGGCCCGGTTGTATAATTTAAATCTGGTCATCGAAAATGTCAACAAAGAGATCCTGCCGGATATGTTTGCCCGGGTCGAGATTGTAAAAAAAGAGATTTTAAACGGTATTTCAGTGCCAATTTATGCTGTTATCAACCGACCCAAGGAAAAAATTGTTTATATCGTCAATGATAAACATGTCGCTACCCGAACGGTGGAGTTGGGATTGCTTGACGGATGGCGCATACAGATCAAAAGCGGACTCAAAAAAGGGGATCGGGTGATCGTGGTGGGACAACGAAATGTCAACCCGGGCCAGGAAGTAAAAATCGTCCGCAGTATCAAGGATATGGAGGATTTGATGAAATGATCATTTCAACCACCGCTATCCGAAACCGGATCAGTGTGATGGTCCTTGGCATGATTATACTCGTTGTCGGGATTTACTGCTATATGGTGCTCCCTAGGGAGAGCGCGCCGGATATCACGATTCCCAATGTATTTATCTCAACCAGCTATAAGGGTGTCTCCTCTTCGGATATTGAAACCGCCATCACGATCCCCATAGAGAAAAAACTCAAAGGGCTTGACCGGGTAAAAAAGATTCACTCTGTCAGCGCTGAGGGCGACTCGCAGATCAATATCGAATTTATTCCGGGAACCGACATCGATGAGGTTCTTCAAAAAGTCAAAGACAAAGTGGATGAGGCCAAAAAGGATCTTCCGGGAGACCTGGAAGACGACCCATCGGTCTTTGAGGTCAATTTTTCCGAGCTACCCATTGTTGTCTACGCTCTATCAGGTGATTGCGGACTCACCTGTTTAAAGGAGATCGCCGATGATCTTGAAGAAGACATCGAATCGATTCCGGGTGTTTTGGAGGTGGATGTCACCGGTGGGCTCGAACGCGAAATCAAAATCGAAGTCGAACCGGACAAGCTTGCCTACTATCAAATACCGGTGACAAGATTCCAAACCGTGGTCAACAGCGAGAACCAGAACACCTCGGGTGGCGCTATCACCCTCGGGGACGGTCGTTATCAGCTGCGCGTTCCCGGGGAATTTTCAACACCGGACGAAATCTATGGCCTGGTGTTAAACGTGGTAGACGGCAACCCGATCTATCTGAAGGATCTTGCCAAAGTCAAAGACGGCTTCAAAGACGAAACCAGCCGATCGCGGTTGGACGGCAGCGAATCGGTCAATATTTCGGTCAAAAAGCGGGTGGGTGAAAACATCATCGCCATCGCCGATCAGATTGAAGAACTGATTCAACAAAAAAAACCGGCCTGGCCAAAAGGAACCCGGATTACCAAGCTGATGGATCAGGCAAAAGATATTCGGTTGATGGTCGCGGATCTGGAAAACAATATCCTTTCCGGACTGGCGTTGGTCATTGTCGTTCTTTTTTTCGCCCTGGGGTTTAGAAACGCCGTTTTGGTCAGTCTTGCCATTCCCTTTTCCATGCTGTTATCCTTTGCCATTCTTTATGCACTCGATATCACCCTCAATATGGTGGTCCTTTTTTCATTAACCCTGGCTCTGGGGATGCTGGTTGATAACGCCATCGTGATCATTGAAAATATTTATCGCTACATGGAGCAGGGGGTCTCCCGTATTCAGGCTGCCATGCAGGCCACTGCAGAAGTGGCACAACCGGTCATCGGCTCCACCCTCACCACCCTGGCCGCTTTTTTCCCCTTGATTTTCTGGCCCGGGATCATGGGTGAATTCATGAAATATCTACCTATCACCCTGGTCATCACCCTTTCATCGAGTCTTTTTGTAGCGCTGGTTATCAACCCGGCACTCACCGCTACCTTTGCAAAGCTCAAGCATCCAAGCAAAGGCGCCCATGAACCATTGAGTGCGGATGAGGTTCAAAAGGCCGGTGAAAAACCGGTAGAGATCAAAGGGTTTCTTCTTAGGTCTTATGCAAGTCTCCTCGCTAAATCCCTCAAACATCGGGTCGCCGTCGTCCTGATATCCTTTGCATCTCTGATCCTCTTTTTTCAGTTTTGGCTGTTGGCGGTAGGCCTGGAAAAACCGGTAGAATTTTTTCCAGATATCGAACCCCACAACCTCTATGTCAATATTGTCCCGCCGGAAGGGGCGGATTTGGAATACGTCGATCGTATCGTTAAAAAAACAGAAATGGCCTTGCTCGAAAAGGCGGAAAAAGAGATCGATGGCCCCCCCATGACTCCCATCGATCGTTACGAATCTTTTTATATGCCCCGATTGCATCACAAGGCGAGCGGCGAAGAGTTTCTTGCACCCGGTGATATGGATAATATTGAACATATTTACGCCAAGGCGGTTGTCCTGTCCGGGGGCGGCGATGCGTTTAGTCCCAACTCACCCACCCATATCGGGATTCAGTTTATTGACCTGGAAGATCGCAGACGGTCTTCGAACTTGACCGTCGAAGAGATTCGAAAACGGGTAAAGGGGATCCCGGGAGCAAAAATCACAGTTGCAAAAGCAGAAGAAGGTCCGCCCACCGGCGCACCGATCAATATCGAAATTTCCGGCGATAACTTCCGGGTGCTGGGAGATATGGCAAAAAAGATCAGAGGGATTCTCGAAAAAATACCCTTTATTGAGGATATCCAGGATGATTATGTTTCGGGGATCCCGTCCATACACGTCAGGGTGGACCGGCAAAAGGCCGCTCTTTTCGGTCTTTCGACCGAGATTATCGGATTTGCTCTAAAAACCGCATATAATGGCTTGAATATTTCCACCTATCGTGAGGGGGATGAAGATTATGACATTTCCGTCATCCTTCGTAAAGCAGACCGATCGGTATTGGATGTGCTCTATAAATTGATGCTGCCGGCCCCCTCAGGGCAATTGGTCCCGCTGACCTCCATCGCATCCATCGATTACTCGGGGAGTATCGGCAATATTGTCCGAATCAATCACAACCGGGTTGTCACCGTTAAAGCCGATGTGGATGAAACAAAGATTCCCGGTCCGGTTGCTCGTGTGCAGGCGGAAAAGATGCTGAAAGGCTTTGCCCTCCCGGCCGGATATCGGATTCAATTTACCGGTGAATTTGAATTTCAGAAAGAATCAGAGGCATTTCTCTCCAAAACGTTTGTAATCGTGGTGTTTTTAATATTTCTCATCCTGGTATCCCTTTTCAATTCCGTGGCCCAGCCTTTGATTATTCTGACATCGGTTATCTTATCCTTGGGGGGTGCGTTTCTCGGCTTGGCCCTTTTTAAGTCCCCCTTTGGCATCATCATGACAGGTGTCGGAGTGTTCTCTTTGGCCGGTGTCGTGGTCAACAATGCCATCGTGTTGATCGATTATACCAACAAGCTCATAAAAAGAGGAATGGACCTGAACCACGCGGTTATATCCGCAGGCGCCACCCGGCTTCGCCCGGTCCTTCTGACCGCTATTACCACCATTTTAGGCCTCTTGCCGATGGTGACCGGCATCTCCTTCGATTTTCACAAAATGAGCATGTCTTATGTCAGTGAATCGACCCAATGGTGGCAATCCATGGCGCTTGTGGTTATTTTTGGGCTTATGATTTCAACTATTCTGACGCTCATCGTCGTCCCCACACTCTATTCCCTGTTGATTTCCACCAAAACACGCGGTGCATCTTTTATAGAAAAAGCAAAACAGATCTACTGGAAGCCGGTCAGGCGATATCCGGTTTGATCCGGTGTGACGTCGGGTGGGCACTCAACTGACCACAGGCAGCAGATATATCCTGCCCCTTGCTCTGCCGAATGATGACCGTATAGTTGTTTTGATGCAGGATTTCTTGAAACCGTTCGATGACGGAGGCTGACGGCCGTCTGAACTCACAACTTTTGTGTTCGTTAAGCGGAATGAGATTAATTTTGGCCTTGATCGGCCTGATGAGTTTACAGAGGCGTTTGGCGTCTTCAACCGAGTCGTTTACACCTTGAATCAGGATATATTCAAAAGTGATCCTCCGACCGGCGTGCAAACGATATCCCCTGCATGCAGCCATCAATTCTTCCACCGGAAACCTGCGGTTGATCGGCATCAACCTGTCGCGGGTCTTATTTTCTGTGGCATTTAGCGATACGGCCAGATTGACCCGGGTATCCCGACTTAAATCAGGCAGTTTGGAGACCAGGCCGGCGGTGGAGAGGGTCACCTTGCGGTTTGAAAATTTTAGACCAAAATCACTGTCTGTTATCGTTTCAAGGGCACGGACAACGTTTTGATAATTGGCCAGCGGTTCACCCATCCCCATCAGAACGATGTTGGTCAGGCGTGCGGAATCGTTCATCTCTTTCGTAATGTCGCGTACCTGGGAGACAATTTCACCTTTTGTGAGATCTCTGGTCAAGCCGTATCGGCCGGTCAAACAGAATCTGCATCCTTGGGCACACCCCACCTGACTTGATATACAAAGTGTGTCGTGATCTCTTTCAGGAATGATTACGCTTTCAACATGTTTTCCGTCAGCCAGTTTGAAAAGGTATTTTCGAGTGCCATCTTTTGATGTCTCTACCTGTTTTTTCTCAAGCCGGTTTATTGTAAAGTGGGCCGAAAGCAAGCGCCTCAATTCTTTGGCCAAATCGGTCATGGTTTCAAAGGCGTCTGCCTGGTGTAGATAAACCCACTTAAAAATTTGACCCGCGTGAAAAGACCGGAACCCTCTGTTTTGGAGCCAAAGTGTCAGTTGATCGGTGGAAAGTTCTTTTATATCTGTTTTTTTAGATAAATGTATCATTTTACCTTGACATAACATCTATATAATAATAATTTCAAGGTTTTAGTTAACATGAAAGGTTTTTTATGTTTGAAGATCTCAGTGAAAAGCTCAATTTGGTATTTAAGAAGCTGAAGGGCCACGGCAAACTATCGGAGAAGAACATCGAGGCCGGGTTAAAAGAAGTCCGAATGGCGCTTCTGGAAGCCGATGTCCATTACAAGGTAGTAAAAAAACTTATTTCGGATATAAAGACACGGGCCTTGGGCCAGGAGGTGATGGCGAGCCTTACACCCGGGCAGCAGGTCATCAAAATCGTAAATGAAACGCTTACGGCGCTGATGGGATCCCAGCACAAGGGGCTGCAACTATCGGGCGCCAAACCGATATCGATCATGCTGGTCGGCCTCCAGGGATCCGGGAAAACAACAACTGCGGGCAAGCTTTCTGTTTTGTTGAGAAAAGAAGGAAGAAAACCCTATCTGGTGCCGGCCGATGTTTACCGGCCGGCAGCGATCGACCAGTTAAGAAAACTCGGAGAACAGTTATCTGTACCGGTTTTTCCTTCCAACGTTGAAATGGATCCGGTTCAGATTTGCCGTGAGGCTAGAACAGCTGCTCAGCATGAAGGGTGCGACACGCTCCTTCTCGATACAGCCGGCCGGCTTCACGTGAATGAGGAGTTGATGGGTGA
Organism: Desulfobacterales bacterium; assembly: GCA_011049715.1. Taxonomy (GTDB): domain Bacteria; phylum Desulfobacterota; class Desulfobacteria; order Desulfobacterales; family UBA2156; genus UBA2156. The sequence continues at coordinate 34,107 of DRHF01000028.1, read as the reverse complement.
ACTCTCTCGGATCAAGGACGCGGTGAAGCCCTCGGATATTCTTCTTGTGGCCGATGCCATGACCGGCCAGGACGCGGTGAATATCGCCCAATCATTTGATCGTGCGCTCGATATTGGTGGTGTCATCCTGACAAAGATGGATGGTGACGCTCGGGGCGGGGCGGCGATCTCGATCCGGGCAATCACAAACAAGCCGATAAAATTTATTGGTGTCGGCGAAAAGCTGAATGCACTGGAGCCTTTTCATCCCGACCGGATGTCCTCTCGGATACTCGGAATGGGGGATGTCCTTACGATGATCGAAAAGGCCCAAGAAGTGGTTGACGAAAAAGCAGCGGCAGCCCTCGAAAAAAAGCTGAGAAAAAATCAATTCACATTGGAAGACTTCAGGGACCAGATGGTTCAGATACGCAAAATGGGTTCGTTCTCCGAACTGATCAATATGATCCCGGGGATGGGTAAAAACAAACACCTAAAGAATCTAAAGGTGGACGAAAAAGAATTCGTCAGGATAGAAGCGGCGATCAATTCCATGACGCCCCAGGAACGTCGCCAACATAACATCATCAATGGGAGCCGCCGGAAGCGGATTGCCAAGGGGAGCGGTACCAGCCTGCAGGATGTGAACAGGTTGTTAAAAAATTATACACAAGTAATGAAAATAATGAAGAAAATCAACAAAGGCGGTATTCACGGAATCGACCGCGGAATGTTGCCGATATGAGGGAGATTTGATATGCCAGTAAAAATCAGGTTAGCCAGACACGGCTCAAAAAAAAGACCTTTTTACAGGATTGTTGTGGCCGACGTTGAAAAGCCACGTGACGGAAAATTTATTGAAATGGTCGGCACCTATAATCCGTTGCTTGACCCGGCAGAAGTGTCGATGAAACAGGATCGAATCAGATACTGGATCGATCAGGGTGCCATTCCCACAGATACGGTCAAAAGTCTTTTGAAAAAAGAGGACTTTTTTGCTAATCTTGCTGAGTGACGTTATCCCGAATTCTTACAACCTGTATAGGAGATGGGGCTATGAAAGATTTGATCAAGTATATTGCCGAATCATTGGTAGACAATCCGGAGCAGGTATCGGTAGAAGAAGTGGAGGGAAACCAGACATCGGTATTGGAACTTAAAGTGGCCAAAGAGGATCTGGGCAAAGTTATCGGAAAGCAAGGGAGGACGGCGCGGGCGATGCGGACCATACTCAGCGCGGCATCTGCGAAAATAAAAAAACGGGCCGTCCTTGAGATCATAGAATGATTTTGTGAAAAAAGACAGATTTCTCCCGGTTGGAAAAATTGTTGGCGCCCATGGTGTCAAGGGAACCATACGGGTATACACTTGTGTCGAATCTCTGTCGGTTTTCGAACCCGGCAGCCGGATTCTAGTCAGAACGCCAAAAGCGTTGGAAAAGACATTTGAAATAAATTGGGCCAAATCGCATACCCGTGGAGTTCTTTTATCTCTCAAGGGCATAACCGATCGCGATCAGGTCGGATCGCTGATCGGTTCTGATCTTTTGATTGAGAAGAAAACACTTCCGGATCTTGAAGACGGTCTTTATTACTGGTTTGACATCATCGGTCTTTCTGTCTTTACGGCAGATGAAAGATACCTCGGCCAAGTTGATTCGATCATGCCCACAGGGAGCAACGATGTCTATGTGGTAAAAGATCCGAAACAAAAAAATGGTTCCGAGATTATGATTCCGGCCCTCGAGTCGGTGGTTTTGGCTGTTGATCTTGAAAAAAAGATCATGAAGGTCGATTTACCGGAAGGACTGTTGTGAGGGGATCGGAAAGACAGGCTGGATCAAAAAATAGCGACCGGGCGCCGGTTATCCGCTTTGTCAATCTGACAATTTTTCCGGAACTCTTTTTTTCGTTTTGGGAACATGGAATTATTAGAAAGGCGATCGATCAAAAGACGATAAACGTTTCCACCGTCAATATCAGAGATTTTGCCAAGGACAGGCACCGGACGACCGATGATAGGCCATATGGCGGTGGCTGTGGGATGGTGATGAAGCCCGAGCCGATGGCAGCAGCGATTCGGTATGCCCAAAATGAAATCCCTGACTCAAAAACGATTCTCCTGACACCTCAGGGGCAAGTTTTTAATCAGAAGATGGCCCTAAAATTCGCATCCGAAAAGGGGCTCATTCTGGTTTGCGGCCGATACGAAGGTGTCGATGAACGGATCTGCAGTGATTTCATCGATCATGAAATCTCGGTCGGCGATTATGTTTTAACAGGTGGAGAGCTCGGGGCGATGATCATCATCGATGCCATCACCCGTTTGATCCCAGGATCGTTGGGGGGAGCCGACTCAGCCGAGAGAGATTCGTTTTCCGATGACCTGTTGGAACATGCTCATTATACCAGACCCCGAACCTTTGAGGGAGAAAATGTCCCTGAAGTGCTGCTGTCGGGAAACCATCAGGAAATTGAAAAATGGCGCCTTGAAACAGCGTTGATTCGGACCTTTTTGAAAAGAAAAGATCTGTTGAAAGACAGAATCTTGACCGAACAAGAGTCATATATCCTAAAGAAGTGGTGTTTTGAGATTGAAGAAATTATTCGCACCCAATCTTTACGTGGCCCTGCTGCACTATCCGGTAATCAATAAAAACGGCGACACCATTGCATCTGCCGTAACCAATTTAGACTTGCATGACATATCCAGGGTAGCAAAAACATACGGGGTGAGAGCATTTTATGTGGTGACCCCTTTAACGGATCAGCAAGCCCTCGTTAACAGGATTATTTCACACTGGGTCAGCGGAGTCGGCTCAAGATACAATCCAAAACGGCGTGCCGCGTTAGAACTGATCAGGATCAAACCTGCGTTGGATGACGTGATCGATCATATCAAAGCAAAGGAAAAAGCGACGCCGGTAACGGTTGTCACCGGTGCGGATCAGAGGTTGATGAACGGTCGGCGAGAAATCGGTTTTTACCAGTTTCGCGAGATGCTAAAAAAAGAGAGCGTCTATCTATTAATCTTTGGCACGGGATGGGGGCTTTCCAGAAGAATCCTCGCCAGAGCAGACTACCTGCTTGAACCGGTCACCGGCTGTACCGGATACAATCACCTTTCGGTCCGATCAGCAGCATCAATTATTTTGGATCGATTGCTGGGGCGATAAATTTCATTGCAATAATCCCTATTGTCGGTTAAAGGGCACAGGTCAGCAAAAAAAACTGAACTTTTCAGCTAACATTTAACTAGTGCTCATCCACGACATTAAAATAAATAATACAAAAGGATAAAATTATGGAAACGATAGAACAGCTTGAAAAAGAAATGATGCGGCTTGATCACCCTGATTTTTCTGCCGGTGATACGGTTAAGGTGAATGTCAAGATCAGGGAAGGTGAAAAAGAGCGTATCCAGGTCTTCCAGGGTGTGGTTATCAGTAAACGTAAAGGAAGAACCAACGCAACATTTACAGTAAGAAAAGTTTCATACGGCGTGGGCGTCGAGCGTATTTTCCCACTCCATTCTCCGATCATCGATAAAATTGAGGTGATTTCCAGGGGGCGTGTCCGCAGGGCAAAGATCTATTATTTGCGTAAACTGAGGGGTAAAGCCGCAAGAATAAGGGAACGCCGCTGAAACCAAACCCGAATATAAGCGCCCATCTCTTCAAAGATATCCAAAACGATCTTTCTTTTTATCTAGGTAACCGGTGATAACGAAAGTCTCAAAAAAGAGTCCCCGGATGTTGATGCCGTGGAACACGACCTGTGGACATTTGAAAAAAAAGCCATAGAGAACGGTTGTAAAAGAATTGCCGGTATTGATGAGGCCGGTCGGGGCCCGCTGGCCGGACCGGTTGTCTCTGCAGCGGTTGTTCTCCCCTTTTCGTTTCCAATTTGGGATCTGCCGGATTCAAAACGACTGACCCCAAGACAGCGGCACAAAATTCTTCCGGTCATTTATCAACATGCACTTTCTATCGGTATCGGTATCGTCGATCCCGTGGAAATTGATCGGATCAACATCCTCAATGCATCGCTTCTCTCCATGGCTATTTCGGTGAAAAACCTTCACCCGCAACCGAACATCCTTCTGATAGACGGTCTTCACCGGATTTCAGACTTTGTTTCGTCAGACATCCTGCAAAAACCGATACCCAAAGGAGATATCCTCAGTGTTTCCATCGCCGCAGCATCTATAATTGCCAAGGTAACCCGGGACCGCTTGATGGAAAGGTATCACCAGGATTATCCGGAATTTGGATTTTACCGCCACAAAGGATATCCGACCCGGGCGCACAGGGAAGCGATAAAAACTTTCGGGTGCTGTCCCATACACAGACGTAGCTTCAAAGGGGTGAAAGAGTATCTGTGATGCTGAGCGATAGCCAGGAATTCGGGAAAAAAAGCGAATCCGTTGCAGCCAGGTATTTAAAAAAGAACGGATATAAGATTTTAATACAGAATTATCGCACAAAATTGGGTGAAATTGATATCATTGCTAAGGATAAAGATACCCTTGTTTTTGTGGAGGTTAAAGCGAGAAGGTCATCTTATTACGCTAATCCAAAATGGGGGGTTACCCTAAAAAAACAAAGGAAAATTTCAATGGTCGCGCTGTGGTACCTTAAATCTACAAAACAGACCCGGACAAAAGCCCGGTTTGATGTGGTGGCGGTCACCGCGGGTGGAGATAAACCCGAAATAGAGCTCATTAAAAACGCCTTTGAACTCGCCTATGGATGATCCGGAACACATGCAGTTGGAGGCCGGTCTTTATATCGTTGCCACGCCGATCGGCAACCTGGACGATATTACGTTAAGGGCGCTGAAAATACTTAAAGCGGTCGATTTTATTGCAGCAGAAGATACCAGACATACCGCCAGACTCCTTTCCCATCACCGGATCGAAGGTGCCCGCCTGATTTCTTACCACGACCACAACGAGATAAGCCGTACACCTGAACTGATAGACAGGATCAAAAGAGGCTCCTCAGTGGCGGTTGTTTCAAAGGCAGGAACACCCCTGGTATCAGACCCCGGGTATCGTCTGATAAAAATGGCGGTTGCAAATCGTACAAGGATCATTCCGGTTCCCGGGGCATCTGCCGCCATTGCCGCTCTTTCTGTATCAGGTCTTCCAACCGATTCATTTGTCTTTGAGGGATTTCTACCCCGGACAAAGGGAAATCGAATTAAAAGGCTGAAAGAACTCGCCGTTGAAAAGCGTACCCTTATATTTTATGAATCCCCCCGCCGGGTTCTGACCCTTCTAAAGGACATTCAAACGATCATGGGGGACCGGCCCGGTGTATTGTCCCGGGAGATGACCAAGATTTACGAAGAATTTATAAGGGGTAGGCTCTCTGCAATAATCAGCACCCTCGCAGATCGTTCCGTAATAAGAGGCGAATGCACGCTCGTTGTCATGGGAGGTGAAATAAAGGACGATGTTTCAGAAACAACATTACGGGCGGAAATAGAGATGGGCTTAAAAAACCGGGATGAAACGCCTTCAGCTATCGCAAAAGCGGTGGCAAAAAAATATGGCCTGCCCAAAAGCCGGGTTTATGAGGAAGTATTGAAGATAAAAGATGAACAATAGAAACCCCATATATCCCGTCATATTGCCTGTTCCCAAAAATAGCAGGAAACAGTTGGCCAGAGAAAAGGTACAGGCCCTAAGGCATCGTGCCAGAGAAGCCCTTGAAATATCCGCTCAAAAAAGTGGTGTTGTTTTGGGCGAGCTGAAAAAGAATAAAAATGGGGCGCCGCTTCCCTTTAACGGAATTTACTGGTCTCTTACACATAAATCCAAATATGTCGCAGCTGTGATTTGTCCCGAACAGATCGGGATTGATATCGAAGAAATTCGTCCCTGTCCAGAACCTCTTTTTGATAAAATAGCGGATAGTAGAGAATGGAGCCTGATAGACGACAATAAATTTAAGTCGTTCTTTCGGTACTGGACTTCAAAGGAGGCGACCCTCAAGGCGGTTGGAACCGGGCTGGCAGAACTTTCAAAATGCCACATCGAGAGTGTGATAGATGATAGTCATCTGATCACCCAACACCGGGGAGTCCGATTTCATATCGAACATCATTTTTTTAAAGGACACATCGCATCGATTGTTAAAAATTCGTTTCAAATCATATGGACACTACTAGACGAAAGCGGTTCAGCTGGTTTGAGTAAGTTGTAAACCATTTGGGTTTGTCTTGCGAAAAATCCCGACGCCGGGATCTTTTTGCGTTGATATTGAAAAAGTCTTGATGAAATCGATCAGAAATTTTTCCCACCTTTACAACAGCCTTTTCAATGTTTTTTTGTTGATTTTGTTCCTGTATTTATTCCTGCTCAGCCTTGAGTTGATGGGAACTTCCCTTAAGATGTTTGGAAAGGGCCTGGCAGAAGGCTTGATCAAAAGCACCACGAACCCCTTTGTGGGACTGTTCATCGGCATACTGGCAACATCTATCATCCAGTCATCGTCATCAACGACTACGATTGTCGTTGGGCTCGTAGCCGGAGGGGCATTGAATATCGATAACGCAATCCCGATCATCATGGGTGCCAATATCGGCACATCGGTTACAAATATATTGGTATCTTTAACTCAAATAAACCGCAATTTAGAATTTCAGCGTTCATTTTCCGCAGCGATCGTCCATGACTTTTTTAATTTGCTGGCTGTTCTCGTGCTGTTTCCCTTGCAGTATTTCACGAATTTTCTCGGTCGAATCGCAACTTTTCTTGGTCAGGAATTTCAACACATCGGAGGACTAAAATTATTAAGTCCAGTCAAGGCCCTGACCAAACCCGCGGTTGGGCTTTTGAAGAATATGATGGGTGAATACCCCTGGGTGCTTCTTGTACTGTCACTGATTTTATTGATGTTGTCATTGGTCCTTATGGTGAAATCCCTCAAGCGTCTGGTCGTAGAAAAAACGGAAGCCTGGTTTGACCGGCACCTATTCAAAAATGCCAGGCGGGCCTTTCTTGTGGGCATAATTCTTACGTCCATGGTGCAGAGCAGTTCCATTACCACTTCACTGGTGGTGCCGATGGCGGGAGCAGGGCTTTTGACCATTGTCCAGATTTTTCCGTACACTTTAGGCGCAAACATCGGGACGACGATAACAGCCATACTGGCTGCACTCGTAACCGGAAATCTTTCGGCGATAATTGTGGCATTTTCCCATCTGATATTCAATATCTCAGGAATCGTTATTTGGTGGCCATTTAAGTTTGTTCCCATCACCTTGGCAGTGAGATTTGCAACGCTTTCAACCAGGAGAAAATTTATTCCGGTTTTATATATTATTTTCGTATTTTTTATTTTACCGATAACTTTGATTTATTTTTTTAAGTAAGGAGCGTGACCAATGTTTAAACAATGGATAGCAATTTTTCAGAAAGACACATTGATGGATCGTGCTTACCAACGGTCATTCGAGATGCTGGATATTACTCGGGAGATGTTTTTAAAGGCCAAAGAATCGCTCCGGTTCAGAGAAGGCAGTGAAGGGGATATAGATGTACGTGAAAAGGATAAACAGATTAACAGTTACGAACGGGAAGTTAGGCGGAATGTGTTTAACCATCTCGCGGTCAGCGGTCCAGAAAAATTACCTTCCGGCCTGGTCCTGATGAGCATCATCATCGATATTGAACGCATCGGCGATTATACCAAGAACATAGTCGATCTGGCATTGAACCATCCTAGCAAGTTGTATGGAGGAAAATTCGAAGAATCGGTTCAGGAGATTGAAAAGTCCCTGGAGAATAATTTTATCAAAACCAAGCAAAGCTTTGAGGGCGGAGACAGCAGCCTGGCTTTGGAGATTTTGAAAGAATATAAATGGGTTAACAAGGCCTGCGACGATTGTCTGTTCGCCCTGGTTAAAGAAGAAGATAAGGGAATCCGGCCCGGAAATTCAGTTTCTCTCGGTATCTACGCCCGCTGGCTAAAACGAATCAATTCGCATCTGCGAAATATCACAACCAGTGTCGTTAACCCGATTGATCGAATCGGATTTGAGGCAGAAAAGAAATAGTCCGTCACATTTTCCGTTTGTTTGCTCAACAACAACAAATTATAGAATAGCGATGAATGACTTAAAGAACAGGCCGATTATTGGAATTGATCGTGGTGCATCCTTTACAGATTTTGGCGTTGTCACATCTAGCCGGTTAATTGATGCCGTAAGTCTAGAAAAAAGAGGTTGGGACAGCATTTTTTCCGTCTACGAGCGGTTGATTGACAAATATCAAACCGATCATCTCGTTTTCACCGGTTCGGTATCTGATATGCCCGCCGATCTGGAAAAAAGGATTCAGGTTATACCTGAGATCGATGCGGTTGGGTCAAGTCTACAGTCGGGGTAACATAACTTTCACAACTGTTTTTGTGGCTTTTTTTCCGTTTTTTAGTCTATAGGACCGGTTGACGATTTTAAGACGGCCTTCAGCAAACAGTTGTATGCATTGCGGGTAAAGCTCCCACTCCAGCTTCAACCCTTTTTTTTTGATCGTCTCAATCGTATCGTCTCCATCAATCTCAAACGCTTTCTGTCCGATTATCGGGCCGGAATCTTCCCCGTAATCTACAAAATGGACTGTACACCCGCCGATCTTGCACCCGTACCGATACGTATCGCCATACCCGTCCGTACCGGTAAATGAGGGGAGAAGAGCAGGGTGGATGTTCATGATTCGGAAATGGCCGGGGTGAGTATTGATCCTGTCGATAAAGTAGGGGGTCAATACCCGCATAAATCCTGCCAGGACCAGAACATCGAATGGAAAAGCCTTCATTTCAGCCAAAAGCCGGGCCTCTGCGATTGCCCTGGAAGTGAAAAAAGCATTTATCTTCTCAGGGGCGGCATCTGCAGAAAAAATGGACTGCTTGGAAAGCAGATCCGTTAGATCGAAATCTATCGGTGAGGGAATTTTTTCAGGGTCTGTTTTAAAGTTTTGCAGGATTGTCTCATAGTCCACAGAAAAGGCAGGGATACGGTGCTTTATGACCCTTTTCAGACCTGCAGCTTTCGGGTTGTCAGACCCCACGAACACCATTTCGCCATCGATTCGGCCGGTTTCACACCCGTCGATGATTGCCTGCAGGTTTGTCCCGCCACCTGAAATCAACGCGCCGATGCGGGTTCTTTTATCCATTTTTCATCCCAACAAGGGAGGCAATATATTCGGACCCATCTTCATCTGACTCCCTCGTTTCCCGATAAAAGCGGATTTGTAGTGGCAAAAAAGCATGAAGAAGTTCATTTTTCTTGAGTAGATGCTTCCGCCTTGAAGGTTTTTCGACTTTTTTCCCAAGAGGCTCAAGATATGTCTCGAAAATGAGGAGACCGCCGGATACAAGGCCTTCCTGAATGGACGGAAACAGCCGCCTTTCCAAAAACCGGCAGTTGACGATCAGGCTGTAGCGGTTTTTAGGGATATTAAAATTATCGAGATCTGCACAGATCAGGTTCAGATTAATATGGCGTTTTGACACCCGGTTTAATCCCACATCCGAAATATCGACGGCGTCGACATAAAATTCGTTTTTTGCAAGAAAGAGGGCGTTTCGTCCATTTCCGGCAGCAATGTCCAGCACCCTTCCCTTTGGGGCCAGATTATAAAAGTCCTGAACAATCCGTGAGGGGTTGGCCGGATAGGTTTTATCGGTATATTTTTGATTCCACCGGATGCGATCTTGCTGCATGCGAATCTCTTTTACTGCATTTTGTGTTTATATTCCGAACTTGAAAATCTGGTTCAACACCTGGACCGTCTTTTCACTTACATCAAGGTTTTCGATATCGCTGGAAGATGCCCAGCGGACATCGAGAGCATCGTCTCCCGCTCGGGGTTCACCGCTTATATAATCTGCCATTAAGTCAACGATCACGTAGTGAAACCGGATCCGACCCATCTCATCCCGATCGACCACATCAAACGTGAAGGCCGGCATCCGTGCGTGTATGGTAATACCGGTCTCTTCAAAAATTTCCCGTTCTGCTGCTTCCTGAAGGGTTTCACCCAATTCCACACTTCCCCCTGGAATCGCCCATTTCCCTATCGCCGGCGGGGCTCCCCGTTTCACGAGCAAAACCCGGTTTTGATGAAATACAAAGGCGCCCACAGCCACGCGAGGATATTTTGGGTATGCAGAACGCTTTAAGTCAACCACAGTTTTTTTCCATATTACGCATTTCTTTTAAAAAATTTCGAACTGGCGTTGATCCATACGGTTCAATTGGAAAAGGCCGCTATTGCTTATTATAAACGATTTTCAAACCAATTCTATTCTATCTCCTTAAATTTTTCTTTGATGGCACCACAGACAGGGCATTTTTCAGGAGCCTTCGCCTCGCTGATATAACCACAGATCTGACACACATAATACGCCGATATACGGTCGGATAGCAGATCATTGATGGCACTCTTATAAAGCTCCGCATGCCTGTTTTCAACATCCCTAGATTCGGAAAATGCTTTTTTTGGCACATCCATCCCTTCTTCTGAAGCCTCCTTGATCAACCTCGGGTATTCCTCCAGATAGGCCTTTATTTCGCTTTTAAACGCGCTTTCCAGGTTTTCTTCTGTGGTTCCGATTTTTCCCCGCATTAACCTGAGGTATCGTCTCGCATGAACCGATTCTGCTTCTGCCACCGCCTTGAAAAGATGGGAAAATTGTGGGTATCCATCCCGTTTCGCCTTTATGGCAAAAACAGAGTTACGGGCGGCGGCTTTTGATTCAGCTGCAAATGCGAACGCCAGATTCTTTTCTGTTTTGTTAGACATGATGCCTCCCAACATAAGAAATGGCTGTTTAATTTGAAGATTCACCCCATCATGTCAAAAGGGGCGTTGATCAAATCTATATGAAATAGTTTGGAGATGTCAATATTTCACCGGCATTCAAAACATTCCTTATGTATCACCTATTTTTTTAAGGCGATGGTCAAAAAGACATGGTTGACATTCGAATGCGCTATTACTATATTTCAGCATGTTTATCCCCATTAATTTCAGAAAGGATGTGGTGTGATGGTTAAAGGGATTATTGAGATCGATGATAAGAATTTCGACTCCGAGGTATTACAATCGGAAGAACCTGTTCTTGTCGATTTTTGGGCACCATGGTGTGGTCCATGCAGGGCAATCGGACCGATGGTTGAAGAGCTTGCAAGTACGTTTGAGAATGAAGTCAAATTTGCAAAGTGCAATGTGGATGATAATCCTGTTACACCCGGCAAATATGGCATCAGGGCCATTCCAACCTTAATTTTCTTCAAAGACGGAAATGTTGTTGATCAGATTACCGGTATGGTTGCCAAATCAAAACTAGAGGTAGCTATAAAAAATATTTTGTAAAGTATCCGGTGATGAAAAACGTTGATTTTGATCTTGTTATTATCGGCGGCGGCCCGGCCGGGCTGGCCGCCGGTCTTTATGCCGCACGTGCCAGGTTAAAGGTCGTCCTATTGGAGAAGGCAGCACCTGGCGGGCAGGTCCTGATTACAGACTGGATTGAAAACTATCCGGGCTTTCCCGAAGGACTCAGCGGTTTTGACCTGGTACAGAAATTGACCGAACAGGTTAAAAAGGTAGATCTCAAGATTATAATTGACGAAGTTCGTTTCATTGATTTCTCTAACCGGATAAAAAAAATTCAACTCAGCGATCGTTCCATTTCAACCCATACGGTCATCATCGCTACCGGCGCTACCCCAAAAAGGTTGGGAGTGCCGGGAGAAGAGAAGTTTTTAGGCAGGGGCGTATCTTTTTGCGGTACCTGCGATGGTCCGTTTTTCAAAGAGCAGGTTGTGGCTGCTGTGGGGGGTGGTGATACAGCGGTCAAAGAAAGCGTGTTTCTGACCAAATTCGCAAAGAAGGTCTATCAAATCCATCGACGGGATCAGCTGAGAGCGGAAACTATTTTGCAGGAACGTGCGTTTGCAAATGATAAAATAGAGTTTATTTGGGACTCCGTAGTCAGCAAAATAAGCGGGTCGACCGGTGTTGAAAAGATAACGGTAAGAAATGTCAAAACCAATGAAACCAGGGAACTTGCGGTTGATGGATGCTTTATATGGGTGGGAATAAATCCGAATACGGAGTTTTTAGGGGATGAGGTTAAACTGGATAGTTTCGGTTTTGTGATAGTCGATACCAATATGGAGACTTCGGTTCCGGGCGTATTTGCGGCAGGTGATGTAAGGACTACCCCTTTACGGCAAGTTGTTACGGCGGTCGGCGACGCTGCCATCGCAGCATTTTCAGCACAACATTATATCGAGAGCCATCTACAATGAAACGACTGTTCATCTTATGTCTCATTGCGCTTCTCTTTTTCCCGGGCTGTGCCCTGTTTAGATCAAAAGAGCAAAAACTCGCACCCGAACTGGCGAGCGATGGAATGGATCAATTTAAAAGCGGAAATTATCGAAGCAGTATCGAATCGTTTGAGACACTTAAGAACTGGTACCCCTTTAGTAAATATGCGATTCTCGCGGAATTGAAAATCGGGGACGCCTACTATAAGTTAAAGGAGTATGAAGAGGCGATCTTCGCGTATGAAGAATTCGAAAATCTGCATCCCAGAAATGAAGCCGTACCCTATGTTATCTATCAAATTGGACTCAGTTATTTTGAACAAATCGATACGCGGGACAGGGATCAGGCCCCTGCCCGAAAGGCGCTTGATACATTCCACCGTTTGGTTAAACAGTTTCCAACAAACCCCTATGCTATAAAATCGGCCGGGTTGATCAAAAAAAGTTTGAAAAGCATTGCCGGACACGAAATTTACGTCGGTCTGTTTTATTTTAAGAGCAAGCACTACAAAGCGGCCTTAAAGCGTTTCAAGGCACTGGTATCCAACCACCCTGATGTCGGCGCCCACCAAAAGGCATTGGTGTATATTGCACGGTTGGAAGCCTTGCTGGAAAAAAGAGAATAGTTGTTCGACGTTTGCACCCCCAATCCGCCGGAGTGTTTGTCTATGGAGTATAAAAGACAGCGTGCTGTCTGATAAAAAAGGTATGTTGCAAGGAGAATAAATCATGTCGAGAATGTGTGATATATGCGGAAAAAAGCCACAGGTAGGAAACCATGTGAGTCACGCCCACAACCTGAACAAGCGGCGGTTTAATCCGAACCTTCAAAGGGTACGGACTTTGCATAACGGAAGGGTTAAACGAATGGTTGTTTGTACCAACTGTATAAAATCAGGGCGGGTTGTTAAGGTTGCTTAACGATTAATTCGTTTGACCTCCTGAACATTTTTCACCTTTTTAATTGCCGATAGAACCTTGTTTAAGTGGTCGGTATCCTCAACCGCGATGGTAAATAAACTGATAACTATTTTGTCTTCATTCGCCTCTGTTTTGGCACTGAGAATATTGGCAGCGTTTTTACTGATATTCGAAGCGACATCGGCCAGCAAACCCACTCTATCATAAGAACGAACACGAATCTTTACCGGATAGGTTTCTCCGGTGTCGATATTCCACTCCACATCGATCTGTCTTTCCGAACTCATTTTCAGCGCATTGACGCAACTGGTCCGATGAACGGTTACACCATAACCTCTGGTGATGTAACCGGTTATCGCGTCTCCGGGAACCGGTTCACAGCACCTGCCAAACTTGATGAGAATGTCATCAACGCCCTTAACCACCACGCCTCCTATCGGTTTTTTCTTCCGGACCCGGCCAATGACTTTGGTCAGGATAGATTTTTGTGCCTCTTCTGTTTCCGTTTTAGGGCTAAACTTCCGGACGATCTGTAGGGGGGTAATTTTGCCATACCCCACACTTGCGATCAGGTCGTCGAGTGACTTGAATCCAAAATCAGCTATGACCTTCTCCATCTTATCAGATTTCATAATTTCGTTAAAATTGAGTCGGTATTTACGAAATGCCTTTTCGCACATTTCCCGACCGAGAGTTAAGCTCCGCTCTTTTTCCTGAACCTTTATCCAATGCCTGATTCTGGAGCGGGCCTTGACCGTTTTTACAAAATTAAGCCAGTCCCTGCTCGGATGGTGACCTTTAGAGATGATTATTTCGATTGTATTTCCGGTTTCCAATTCAGTCTTAAGGGGAACCATCCGCCCGTTAACTTTTGCGCCTGTACATTGGTTTCCCACTTCGGAGTGGATGAGATAGGCAAAGTCGACGGGGGTTGCACCCCGGGGCAGTGTTTTGATTTCACCTTGGGGGGTAAACAGATAAACTTCATCCGGGAACAGGTCAATGCGAACATTTTCTAAAAATTCGGTCGGGTCTCTAAAAATTTCCTGATCTTCAACCAGATCCTGAATCCACGAAAATGTTTTACTCGCCTTCTCATCGATATACTTCCCTTCCTTGTAGCTCCAATGGGCGGCAATACCGGATTTGGCAATCCGGTCCAGTTCCCACGTCCGGATCTGAATTTCCACCCGTTCGCCAAAAGGGCCGATTACCGTCGTATGGAGGGCCTGGTACATGTTGGGTTTGGGTACGGCGATATAATCCTTGAACTTTTTTGGAATCGGCTTCCACATGGAATGCAAAAGCCCCAGTGCTTCATAGCATTGGGGTATTGTATCAAGGATGATTCGAAATGCGATAATGTCGTATATGTCCTCAAATGCAAGTTTCTGGTTTATCATCTTTTGATATATGCTGAAAAAATGTTTGAACCTGCCCAAAACCTCGCATTGCAGGTTCGCTTCCATCATCTTTTTTTGGATAAAACTTTTGACGGTTTTAATATATTTTTCACTTTCCTCTCTCCCCTGCGTGATTCGACTTTTTATCTTTGAATATTCGGAATAATTGAGATTCATAAAAGAGATTTCTTCAAGTTCCTTTTTTATCCAATAAATACCCAACCGCGCAGCAATCGGTGAATAGATGTCAAGGGTTTCCTGTGAGATTTCTTTTCTTTTGCTCTCTTTGTGAAATTGGATGGTCCTCATATTGTGAAGGCGGTCTGCCAGCTTGATCAGGATAACCCGAATATCATCGGCCATGGCGAGGATCATTTTTCTAATGCTTTCAGCCTGGCGGGCCTGTGAGCTGTCAAGTGGGAGGGTACTCAGCTTGGTGACGCCGAAAACGATATGAAAAACTTCTTCACCAAATATATTTTTTATCTCTTCCGGTGTCGCGTGGGTATCTTCGAGAACATCGTGGAGGAGGCCCGCTGCAATGCTGACCGAATCAAGCTTCATATCCGCGAGAATGTCGGCCACCTCGAGGGGATGGGAAAGATATGGTTCACCGGATAGCCGAACTTGTCCTTCGTGAACCCGTGCGGAATATATATATGCGCGCTCTACGAGATCCAGATCAGCATCTGGATTGTTTTTTGCAATTTTATCAACAATTTCATTAATACGGATCATCGACACGCCCATCGTGGGGTAATGGCGATAGAGTTCTAAACCGAGCCGGCAGATTTCAGCCGGCATACATACATCATGGGGATGTGTTATGCAGAAAGCAAATCAATACGCCTTGGCAAATACGACACGTCCATTTCCTGTCCCGCCACAGCAGACACACTTGCCCCTTTCTGTCTTTTTGTCAAAGGGGATACACCTTATGGTAACGCCCAGATCGTTTTTTATTTTCAACTCACATGCCGCTGAACCGCACCACTGAGACAATACAAACCCGCCGTGAATTTCGGGTTTTTCCTGATTGCTTGGAGTGAAGAATTGATAAAAAGCATTCCGATCATCAATGGCAACGGTGTTGCCGTTTTTGAACGAAGCCGCCCGTTCAAAAAGCGTGTTTTGTATTTCATCTAGCATGCGGGTTATCTCTTTTACAAAACGATCGCGTTTGATCGACTCTCTCTCTTTGTGTCCCCTGTCTCTACGTCCGACATAGACCGCGTTGTCCGCAATGTCTCGCGGGCCTATTTCGACACGCAGCGGGATACCCTTTTTAACCCAGTCCCATCCCCTGGCACCACCGATATCCCGGTCATCAATTTCTACTTTCAGCTTGCCTGAACCATACCGCAGACTTTTTAGTTCATTGGACAGGCCTTCTGTAAATTCCATCACCTTTGCCCGGTCTTTTGGTTTTCTAAAAATCGGCAGGAGAACCACTTGCGAAGGAGCAATTTTCGGCGGAATAATAATACCATCATCGTCACCGTGTGTCATGATAAGCCCGCCAATCAATCGTGTGGAAGCCCCCCATGAAGTGGTCCAGGCATATTCCTCTTTTTCATCGGCGGATTGAAATACGATATTGGAGGCCTTTGAAAAATTTTGCCCTAAAAAATGCGATGTGCCGGCTTGGAGTGCCTTTTTATCCTGCATCATCGCTTCGATGCACAGAGTGTCCACGGCGCCCGGAAATCTTTCTGAGGCGGTTTTGTTTCCCCTGACCACCGGAATTGCCAGATATTTTTCAACCAACTCAGCGTAAACATCGAGCATCAGCCGGGTCCGCTCTATCGCTTCATCCGCCGTGGCGTGGGCGGTGTGTCCTTCCTGCCATAAAAATTCAGTAGTTCTCAAAAATATCCGGGGTCGCATCTCCCATCTGACCACGTTGCCCCACTGGTTGATCAGCAGCGGAAGGTCCCGGTAGCTGTCGATCCATTTGGAAAATGAATCCCCGATGATCGTTTCAGAAGTCGGACGTACAACCAGCGGCTCCTGAAGCGGTCCAGCAGGCATAAGGCCTTTTCCGGGTATTTTTTCAAGCCTGTGGTGCGTGACCACTGCACATTCCTTTGCAAAGCCTTCGACATGCTCTGCCTCTTTTTCAAAGAATGACAGCGGGATAAAAAGTGGAAAATAGGCGTTTTTGACCCCGGTTTCTTTGAACATGTCATCGAGCTCACGCACAATATTTTCCCAAAGCGCATAACCCCAGGGTTTAATCACCATACAACCCCGGACGGGTGATCTTTCCGCCAGATCGGAAGCCTTGACAACCTGCTGATACCACTCGGAGTAGTCTTCGGTTCGAGTGGGTGAAATGGCGGTTTTTGCCTTTATTTTCATTTGAATCCTTTCATAGCCACAGGTTCAAAGGGGCTGGATGCTTCATTCTTTGTTATCATTTTTCAATTGAAGGTGATCGATTGTCTCGTATTTATCGACCTCTTTGAGAAGAACTTCAACAAGTTTTCCCTGGGGAAACTTCCTTGTGACCTTTCCTTTTCTAAAAAGAATCCCCATTCCATCTGCCCCGGCAATACCGATATCTGCTTCTTTTGCCTCTCCTGGCCCATTAACCATGCATCCCATTATCGCCAGCTTAATCGGAAGCGATTTTTTCAACATCGCCTTTTCTACGCTTTCGACAATACCAATAAGATCGATGTTACATCGACCACAGGTGGGGCACGAAACAATCTCGGGTCCATGCCTGCGGATCTCAAGCGCTTTTAAAATCTCAAACCCCACCCTTACCTCTTCAACCGGATCCCGGGTTAATGAAACCCGAAGCGTATCCCCAATCCCTTCTGATAGGAGAATGCCGATGCCAAGGGAAGATTTTACGATTCCGGAATAAAGTGTGCCTGCCTCCGTCACACCAAGGTGAAGGGGAAGGTCGGTTTTTGACGATAGAAGTCGATAAGCTTCGAGCGTTCGATGAACATCAGAAGCTTTTATCGAAATTTTTATGTCGTGAAAATCAAGAGCGGTAAGCAGTTCGATATGCCTGATCGCGCTTTCGACCATGGCTTCCGCCGTAACACCCCTATATTTATTAAGGATATCTTTTTCAAGGGATCCCGAATTGATGCCGATCCGGATCGGAATATTGAACATCATGGCAGAATCAACCACGGCTTTTACTTTTTTAACGCCACCGATATTTCCCGGATTGAGCCGCAATCCGTCTGCGCCCGCTTCAGCTGCAGCAATTGCCAAACGATAATCAAAGTGAATATCTGCGATCAGCGGAATCGAAATCTTCTTTTTAATCGAAGATATGGCAGCAGCAGCCTCCATGTCCGGCACCGCCACCCTGACAATTTCACAACCGCTGTTTTCCATTCGATGAATTTGCGCCGTGGTGGCCGGAACATCCTGTGTCCGTGTATTTGTCATCGACTGAACAACGATAGGAGCATCACCGCCGATTTTTACATTTCCAACCCTTATCTGGCGGGTCGATTTTCGTTTAATCACCAAGGACATAAAGCGTATAAAACCTTCTTTTTTTCAAATTCTCAAAAATTCCTTTTAATATCATCTATATAATGCAATTTGTGGTGAAAAACAAATTAAAACCCAAAACGTCCATATCCGTTGAATAAAATAAGGCCTTGTGATAAACAGGTAAAGCGGTTTGGATGGCGATGTGCAGAGCGCTGAATTGAGCCATCCAAATCGATTCATCTGGAAAGGAGACATTGAATGGGTTTGAGTAAAAAGAAAAACTTTGCAACGAAGCACGGGTCTGAAATAAAATTAGACAACGCAATCGAAAACGAAATATCAAACCGCATAAAAGAAAAGGAACTGCCCTGTGCGGATGCATTTGAAATTGTAGAAAAGCTTCAGGTTTTATCCGGCGAAGTCGGGATATCCGCTGATCTGCTCGGGGTCAAAATTATCAAATGCCAGCTGGGGCTGTTCGGCTATAAGGCCGGAAAAAAGGTTGCAAAACCTCAAAACAGCATTACACAAGACCTAAAACACGCTATCGAAAACGCATTGGTCGACGGCAAGCTTCCGTGTGAAAGAGCCTGGTCGATTGCATCGCGGTTAAATGTTCAACGGTTGTCAGTCAGTCGGGCCGGCGAGGCGATGGGGATAAAAATCAAATCGTGCCAGCTGGGCGCGTTTTGAAATATATCAGATACTTCATCGCATAACGGAGGGAGTTTATCTCTCTTTTTTATCCCAGTCCCACAAAGGGATTATATTTTTTTTCCTGACCGATGGTGGTTTCCGGGCCATGTCCCGGATAGACCCGGACATCATCCCCAAGCACAAATAGCTTTTCCCTGATACTGGATATCAACGTTTCGTGATCTCCACCCGGAAAATCGCTGCGTCCGATCGAGCCCTGAAAAAGAGTATCCCCAACGAAGACACAACCATCGGTATAAAGTGAAATACCTCCCGGTGAGTGTCCCGGCGTGTGAATCACCTTTAGTTTGATGGTACCGAAGGCGATCGTGTCGTTATCTTTCAGTTCTTGATCGGGCGGTGATGAATCATCTGCTGAAAGCCCCCAGTTTGCGGCAGTCGCCGATAGGTGTTTCAGCATCGGGGCATCGAGAGCATGGATCATAAGATCCGCATGGGTCGCATCTTTTAGTTTTTTATTTCCTCCCACATGGTCGAAATGGCCATGGGTGTTGATGATATATCTTACTCTCAGCTTTGACTCCGCCAGCGATAATAGAATCCGATCGGTTTCATCACCCGGATCGATGACAACCGCTTCTTTTGTTTGCTCACAGCCCAAAATAAAAGAGTTGGCCATAATAGGGCCAACCGTTAATGATTTAATAATCAATTCGGCCTCCTGTCGAATAGTTGATTTTCAACATTGACGGCTTTTTAATTCCTCAAAATAAGCTTCAGGGTCTCATTGGCCGTCAATTTAAGTTTTTACAAGTTCATCAAGTTTTGGGACAAATATCTTCCTTTCCCAGCGCGATTCGGACACTGTCTAAGATGCCGTTGATAAACGCACCCGATTCTTTGGTGCCAAATTTTTTCCCAACATCAATCGCCTCGTTGATCGTTACTTTTGGTGGGATATCATCACAGAACAAAAGCTCATATACTGCAATTCGCATGACGTTTCGGTCGACACCGGACATGCGACTCATTTTCCAGTTGCTGGAAAAGCGTCCGATAATCGCATCGATTTCAGGTTTGGCGTCGATAACGCCCTTTACCAGCCTTGTAAAAAAAGGAAGTATCTCCTGTGGCGAGTCGAAATTGTTACAATAACGCTCAAACATTTCACCGGAAATGTTCCGGTTCATGTCCATATAAAAAAGCGCCTGCATGGCACGTACCCGTGATGCGCGACGCCCGCCCATCATCATGCCTGATCAACAACTTCGATCAAGTTGGCCATTTCCACGGCGGCCATTGCCGCATGCCAACCCTTATTCCCGGCTTTGGCTCCCGCACGTTCGATGGCCTGTTCAAGTGTATCTGCGGTAATAATTCCAAAAAGGACCGGCACTTTTGTTTCCATGCTCGCCAGGGCGATCCCCTTGGAAACTTCGGCGCATATGAAATCAAAATGGGGTGTGTCACCTCTGATCACGGCCCCCAGGCAGACAACCGCGTGATATACGCCCTTTTCCGCCATCTTTTTGGCAACCAGTGGGATTTCAAATGAACCCGGAACCTTAACAAGATCAATCTCTTCATCCTTCGCACCACAGCGTACCAGGGCATCAATTGCTCCGGAAACCAGCTTGTCGGTAATAAAATCGTTGAACCGGCTGACCACCAATGCAAATTTTTTGCCTTCGGCGTTTAGTTTGGCCTCAAGAATTTTTGGCATCTATCCCCCTCCTCATTTCAATCGAAACATCGATTATGATGAAAAATTTTAATCAATTCTTAAAAAATGAAGTCACCAAAAAAAGACAGACAAACCCCAAAACTTAAGGGGCGGCATCAATATTCAGCAGATGTCCCATTTTGAGTTGCTTGCACTTTAGATAACACCGGTTGTATTCATTTGGCTCTATCTCAATCGGCACCTGCTCAACCACACTGAGCCCATATCCTTCAAGCCCGACTATTTTTTTGGGATTATTGGTCAGAAGTCTCATTTTTCTTACCCCGAGATCCACCAGGATTTGAGCACCAATACCATAATTTCTCAAGTCGGGTTCAAAGCCAAGTTTTTCATTTGCCTCAACCGTATCAAGCCCCTTATCCTGCAGCGCATAAGCCTTCATCTTATTTACCAGCCCAATTCCTCTTCCTTCCTGCCGGATGTACAAAAGAACTCCGGATCCTTCATTTTTCATCATTTCCATTGCCCTGTACAACTGATTGCCACAGTCACAACGGAGTGAACCAAAAATATCTCCGGTCAGGCATTCTGAATGAACCCTCACGAGAATAGGCTTCTCCGTATCGATATCACCCTTTACCATGGCGATATGAAGCAGATCATCCACATCACTGACAAATACTATTGATTTAAACTCACCGGCATAGGCGGTGGGAATCACTGTTTCAGCAACCCGGTGCACAAACGATTCGTTACGCATTCGATACTCAATAAGATCTGCAATGGTGCAGATGCCGATCTCATGTTTTTTGCTGAATTTTTCCAGTGTCGGCATTCTAGCCATGGTACCGTCTTCATCCATGATTTCACAAATCACCCCCGCAGGTTTTAAACCGGTGAGCCGGGCCAGATCAACCGAGCCTTCAGTCTGACCCGCCCGCACCGTGACGCCGCCCTCTTTGGCCCGCAGGGGGAAGATATGTCCAGGTCTGACCAGGTCACTCGGTTTGGCATCATCTGCCACCGCTGCAAGTATGGTGATGGCGCGGTCGGCAGCAGAAATTCCGGTGGTCACGCCGCATCTTGCCTCTATGGATACGGTAAAACCGGTTTGGAGCCGTGAGGTGTTGTTGTTCACCATCGGCGGAAGATCAAGCGTATCGATCTTTTCCCCTGTCATCGTGAGGCAAATAAGTCCCCGCCCATATTTTGCCATAAAATTAATATCGGCCGGAGTCACCTTTTCAGCGGCCATTGTAAGGTCACCCTCATTTTCCCGATCTTCATCATCAACCAGGATGACCATGCGGCCTTCCCGTATGTCGTTAATCGCCTCTTCAATCGTTATCAGTGGCATGGTATGTAAATATCTCCTTGGTTTGCAATTAATAAAATGGACCCTATGTGCATCAATCGGTTCAGATTAGAGAAAACCGGTCTTTTCCAAAAAATCTAACCCGATGGACGATTCCCCTGTTTTCTGTTGCGCGGTTCGATCGGTTTCCCTCATCATAAACCGTTCAATATATTTTCCGACCATATCTGTTTCGATATTGATCGAATCGCCATTTTTTTTAAAGCCGATCGTCGTTAATTTTGCCGTGTGTGGAATAATACTGACGTCAAAGCTGTTCTCCCCACACCTATTGATGGTCAAACTGATACCATCGACGGCAACCGATCCTTTGGGTATCATATACCGTAAAAGGGCTTCGGGAACTGCGACGGTGATTCGGATTGAATTCCCCAGGGCTTCCCGCTGTTTGATACTGCCCCTGCCGTCGATATGTCCTGAAACCAGATGTCCATCAACTCTGTCAGAAAGTTTGAGCGCCCGTTCAATATTGATCCGTTCTCCGGTCTTTACCCGGCCAAAGGTTGTCTTTGAAAGGGTTTCCGGGGATAGATCGACTTCAAACCGCTTTCCTGAAATCCCCACAACGGTTAGACAGGCCCCGTTTACAGCTATGCTATCTCCAACCCGAGTTTTCTCGAGGATGAAATCGGCGTCTATGATAAATCTTTTGGCCAGGCCCAGAGATTTTATGGTGGTGATGGTACCGAGTCCTTCGATAATTCCCGTAAACATTTATGGCTTCCTAATCAAACTATACATTCTTTCTCAAACATCACCTTTAAAAACATCCGAAGAATAACCCTATGGGAGTAAACTCTATTTTATCGGTTACTCCGCTCCGATATATCCTTCGATCATGACATCATTTTCAAAGCGATGAACGCTGATATTTTTTACCGGTATACATCCGGACATCGATGCCGGCCCCGGCCCCTTGCAAATGGGGAAGCCATCATCGCCGCCAAGAATTTTGGGAGCGTAAAAAAACAGTATTTTATCCCCGATGCCCGATGAAAGCGCTGATCCGATCACACGACTCCCGCCTTCAACAAGAAGGCTTGTCAGCCCCATGGCTCCTAAGCGATCCATCAGGCGATCGAGATCGATCCAGCCGCCTTTAACCGGTGACTCGATCACCCTGAAACCCCTTTTTTCTATTTGGGCTTTTTTTTCCGCCGTGGCTGGATCAGGTGCGGTTTTTCCTGTCACAATAAGGGTATCAGACGCCGAACCGGGCGACAACACATTTGCATTTTCAGGGACTGAAAGATGCGTATCCAGAATGATCCTGGTCGGATCGAGACCCTTTTTTCCATCGAGTCGGGTTGTCAGATGGGGATTATCTCTTTTTATTGTTTCAACACCCACCATAATACCATCGACCTGATGGCGCAACCGGTGGACAAATTTTCTCGATGCATTACCTGAAACCCATCTGGCATCACCGGTTCGGGTTGCAATGCGGCCATCCAGTGTCGAGGCGCACTTTATGGTTACAAACGGACGTTTGGTGTTAACATATTTGATAAAGGCTTCGTTTAGTCTTTCGGCCTCATTTTCACATACGCCCAATGATACGGAGATGCCTTTTTTCTTTAAATAAGTGATCCCCCCGCCTACAATATCCGGATTCGGGTCTTTCATCGCCACCACCATGCGGCTGATCCCCGCCTCCAAAATTCTTTCCGTGCAGGGACTTGTCCGCCCGGTGTGATTACAAGGCTCAAGCGTCACATACAAAGTGGCGCCGTTTGCAGAAAAACCGGCGTCGTTAATCGCTATGACCTCTGCATGATCTTCCCCCGCAGCTTTGTGAAAACCTTTTCCGACAACCGTTTGGCCCTTCACAACAACAGCGCCAACCATCGGGTTGGGTGATGTATATCCTTCTCCTTTTTTTGCGAGCGCAAGTGCGATTTCCATGAAATGTTTATCATTCATTGCCGACCTGCCGCCAATTTGGGTTCACCCCTCTACCGTTCGCTCAAAAGGCTTTTAAGTTCGGCGACAAAATCGTTTACATCTTTGAACTCCCGGTATACCGACGCAAATCGAACATAAGCGACATCATCCAGTTCTTGGAGTTTTGTCATCATCTTTTCCCCGATAGTCCGTGACGAGATTTCTTTTTCCCCTGTTTCCTTAAGATCCCGCTCAAGCTCATCGACAAATTCTTCGATGACATTGATACTGATGTCCCGCTTTTCACATGCTTTTTTCATGCCGGTGTAGACTTTTTCACGGGAAAAGACTTCACGACGGCCATCTTTCTTGATGATCATAATCGGAATTTCTTCAATATGCTCGTAGGTGGTAAATCGTCTCCCGCAAATGATACATTCCCTACGTCTCCTGATTGAATCTCCATGCTTGGTCAGCCTGGAATCGATGACCTTGTTGTCAAGTTTTCCGCAAAATGGACACTTCATCAATCTCTCCCCCGATGGTTGCGATTAAATCGAATGACTTCAATACCTGCTTCACTCAGCATTTCAGTCGACATCTGATCAGCATACCCGTCCTTGTAATAGATTTTTTTTATGCCGGCATTGATGATCATTTTGGCACATATGGAACATGGCAGATTTGTACAGAAAAGACAGGCGCCCTTTATGGAAACGCCGTGAAATGCAGCTTGGATGATGGCATTTTGTTCGGCATGGATCCCGCGGCAGAGTTCATGCCGCTCACCTGAGGCTACATTCATCTGCTGACGAAGACAACCGACCTCGATGCAATGCCGGACACCGGTTGGTGCGCCATTGTACCCGGTGGCGAGGATCTGTTTATTTTTTACCACCGCCGACCCAACCGCCCGTCTCAGGCAGGTGGAACGTTTGGCCACCAGTGCGGCAATATCCATGAAATAGGCTTCCCATGACGGTCGGTTTTCTTCACCCGGCATTTATCAACTCTCTATATTTTCGGTCTTCATTCTGTCCCATGATTACCGGTCCTCAACCAGGTGTTTTCGTGACCGGGTCAATTTTTTCTATTCTGAGCCGGTGACGTCCCTCGTCAAAAGGCGTTTCAAGCCAGATATTAACGATTGCCCTGGCAAGTCCCTCACCGATGATCCGACTTCCCATAACCAGAATATTGGCATCGTTGTGCTGTCTGCTCAGGGTTGCTGAAAAGAGATCGTTGCAAAGCGCTGCCCTGACGCCGATGAATCGATTGGCAACAATGGACATGCCGATTCCGGTTGCACAGATGAGGATGCCACGATCATATTCTCCTTTTGAGACCGACGATGCGACCCGGGCTGCAAAATCGGGATAATCGACCGAATCCGTACCAAAGGTTCCAATATCCTCGACATCGATGTTCTTTTCAGTAAGATATATTTTGATCTTTTCTTTTAAATCATAGGCGGCATGGTCACACCCGATCAAAACTGATTTTATATGTTCGTCCATTTTATCATTCCCATTGATCTAAACGGTTCTAAACGGATATAAAATAAAGATATTCACATAACCCCCTAAAATATAACCGTATTTTAATTTCCGCAAGAGAAAAAGTATCATTTTTTCCGAAGGCTGCGGTCAATCCGCTTGTTGTTGCGGTTCAGTACGGTCTTTAAATGAAAGGATTCGGACAGGAAATTTCTTATCACGGAGTAAAAATGCATCCGGGCCGATTAAACCCGGTATTTTTTAAGAACCAGGCTCCCATTGGTACCGCCGAAACCAAAGGAATTGGTCATGGCAAATTCGACATCTTTCTTGCGGGAAACGTGTGGAACATAATCGAGATCGCACTCTTCACCCGGATTATCAAGATTGATGGTCGGCGGAATGACCCCTTCATCGATGGTCAAAGCGGTAAAAACGGTTTCAATTCCGCCGGCACCACCGAGGAGGTGGCCGGTCATCGATTTGGTTGAACTGATCGGTATTAAATGCGCCTGATCCTTGAATATGGTTTTCACCGCCCGGGTTTCATACATGTCGTTCAATTGGGTGGAGGTACCGTGGGCATTGATGTAGTCGATCTGCTTGTAAGAGATCCCGGCATCATTTATCGCCGCCAGCATACATCTTGCCGCACCCTCACCATCCGGTGAAGGGGCGGTCATGTGATATCCGTCTCCGGACATTCCGTATCCGCATATTTCAGCATAAATGTGAGCCCCTCGCTCCCTCGCCGCTTCAAGGGTTTCGAGGATAACGATACCGCATCCCTCACCCACAACAAAACCATCGCGATCCCGATCAAAAGGCCGGGATGCTTTTTGAGGCGCGTCATTTCGTGTGGACAGGGCTTTCATGGCGTTGAACCCTGCGATGCACGAAGCCGTAATGACCGACTCAACTCCTCCTGAAATCATGGCATCCGCTCTACCCTGTTGAACAAGCTTGAACGCATCGCCGATCGAGTGTGACCCGGCTGCACAGGCCGTTGCCATGCATGCGTTAGGACCCTTGGCGCCAAACTGCATTGAAATCATCCCTGCGGCCATGTTCCCGATCATCATGGGGATAAAAAACGGGCTGACGCGATTCGGGCCCCTCGTTTCGAGGATTCTGTTTGTCTCCTCCAGGGAGGCCAGCCCCCCCAATCCGCATCCTACGAAAACGCCGACCCGGTCGGCATTGGATTGATCGATCACAAGGTTGGCATCTTCCAGGGCCATCCGGGTGGTAGCAACGGCATAGGCGATAAAGGTCGTTGTCCGTCTGGCATCTTTTTGAGTCAGAAAATCTTCGGGATGAAAATCTTTGACCTCTCCGGCAATCTTGGTTTGAAAATCAGAGGTATCGAACCGGGTGATTTCCCCAATTCCTGATTTTCCTGCACAGAGCTCACGCCAGGTCTCATCAACGCCGATGCCAAGCGGTGTAATAAGACCAACACCACTGATTACGACCCGTCTGTTAGACAATATTTTCTCCTTGGATATAATAAAAAAGACACGGAGCGTCGATTAGCAGACAATAATCATGAATGTTTAACGACATACTCCAAGGCGTCGTTGACAGTTAAGAGCTTTTCAGCATCCTCGTCGGAAATTTCGATGTCAAATTCTTCTTCCATCGACATGATCAGCTCAACAAGATCGAGTGAATCCGCACCGAGGTCATCGACAAACGATGCTTTAGGTATAATTTCATCAAGATCTGCACCTAATTTTTCTGCAATGATTTTTTTAATTTTATCCTCAAGTGACATACAGTTTTCCTCCTTATTAAATATACATACCGCCACTGACGTGAATCACCTGTCCGGTAATGTATGATGCCTTTTCAGAAGCGAGAAATGCAACGGCCTCTGCCACATCTTCCGGTTTTCCGGGACGTCCCAGTGGAATCTGGCTCAGTATGACCTCTTTTACCTTGTCCGGGAGCACTGCGGTCATGTCGGTGTCGATAAAACCCGGTGCAACCGCGTTGACCGTAATACCCCGCTGGGCCAGTTCTTTTGCCACAGTTTTTGTCAATCCGATGATTCCGGCCTTTGACGCGGCATAATTGGCTTGGCCTATATTGCCGGTAACTCCGGCAATCGATGCAATATTGATGATCCGGCCCTGACGTTGATTCACCATGGTCCTGGCAGCTGCCTTGGTACAGTGAAATGTACCCTTTAAATTGATGTTGATCACATCATCCCATTCATTCTCCTTCATACGGAGCAGAAGCTTGTCCCTGGTAATCCCCGCGTTGTTTACCAAAATATCGATTCTTCCGGTTTCCGCCAGTATGTTTTTGAAAAAAAGGGCGACCTCTTCCTCCGCTACTACATTCATGGAAATACCGACGGCTACACCACCGGAGTCGGCGACCCGGCTTTCAGTCTCATCGGCAGCCGCTTTTTCACCTGCCGGGTCTGTGGGCGAAAAATAGTTGAAATAAACTTTCGTATTCTGCCCGGCCAAAGACAGACAGATGGCCCGTCCAATCCCCCGCGAACCCCCTGTAACGACCGCGGTGCGTTTTTCTCGATCCGACATGATTACCTCTCAAATATAATATCCGCAACACGATCCATGTCCCCGATCAGATCGTGAAAGCTGTCCAGCAGTTGATGATATGAGATCGCCTCGATAAAATCAGCGATCGTCTTTTCATCAAATACGCCGGATCCCATCAGGATTTTAGGTACATTCTGAATCATCAGCTGAGACACTTCATTTGAAAATATTTTTGACATCAGGGTGATCTTTTCCGCTTCACCGCTCCGGGCTTCCGTCAGTTTCGACGCCTTTCGGGCCAGGCTGACGCCGATCTCCAGATGGGTGATCATATCCGCCAGTGCAAACATGATATACTGTTTTCGAGTCAATCTGTGTTCATGGGCCAGCGTGATAATCTCGTTGAGTGCATTTGCGGCCAATTGATAAAAGCGACATCCGACATCTTTTAATGTTCGATTCAGTGTTCCCATTTCCGAAGCGATGCTGTTGTAGTACTCGCCCTTGGTTTTGCGGGTTTTCTTCCATCGAAACGTTGAGATAATGTTCTGTTGGATCTCGCTGGTCCCTTCGTAAATACAGGTGATTTTGACATCCCTTTTAATCTTTTCAACTTCAAACTCGCTGATGTATCCATAGCCCCCAAGGGCCTGCATAGCGTCGTCAGCCGCTTTGTTAGCGGATTCGGTGGCGAACAGCTTTGCAATGGAACCCTCGACCTGCAGGTCTTGTTCACCCGCATCCAGCCGATGTGCGATTTCTTCTATATACGCGGTCGCGGCCTCGAGCCTGACCATATTCGGGACGATCAATTTGTGGGTGTAACCCTGCTTTTCCGACAGGGGGGATCCGAACTGGATTCTCTCCTTTGCATAGGAAATGACGATTTCCATTGCAGAGTCATAGGCGCCCAGGGCCATGGCGCCGACCATCAGACGGGTATAACCGAAGACTTTGTTTGACTGGGCCAGCCCCTTTCCGGGGATACCGCCGATCAAATTTTGAGCCGGAACAAAGACATCTGTAAAGGAAAGTGGAGAGGTGTTGGAGGCGCGGATGCCGTGTTTTTCTTCACCTTTTCCGCAATCAAAACCCTTGGTCTCTTTTTCAACAACAAAAAAGGTCGGTCCTTCCGGGGTTTTCGCCAAAAGGGTGATAAAATCGGCATATGCCCCGGTGGAAATGAACTGTTTGGTCCCGTTTATCTTATATCCGGTGATTTCACCGGCTTCGTTTCGGACCGGATCCGCCTTTGTTGAGAGCGCCATGACATTGCTGCCTGCATTCGGTTCGGTCACCGCATAGGCCACCAGGGTTTTGCCTTCGGCAATGGCGCCGAGCCATTTTGATTTCTGCTCTTCGGTACCGCCGACTATCAGAGGATCCGAACCGAGCTGGATGGCAAAAAAGGCGGTCGCAATGCCGAGACATATCCTTGACATTTCGCGGGTCACCGCGCAGCAGTCGAGGGCGCCACCGCCCATCCCCCCATAGGCTTCAGGGATAAAAAGAAGCTGTAACCCGATTTCCGGGCCCAGCATTTTTCGAATGGTCTCCTCCGGAAAAATCTCTTTTTTATCAAATTCGGAAATTATCTCTTTTGTCAAAAGCCGTTCCCTGAGCTGGCGAACAGTGTCAACAACCATCTGTCTTGACTCTGCGTCCAATCCCTTTAAAGCGGTACCGGTTTCAACTCCCGATTCTGCCATTTCTCAATCTACCCCTTGCAGTATGTTTATTCCTCGGTTTCCAAGAACGTTCGACCCCGGTATGTACCGCAGGTCGGGCAGACATGATGCGGAAGCTTCGCTTCCCCGCACTGGGCGCATTTCGTTAAAGTTGGCGCTGTCAGTTTTTGGTGGGTTCGCCGCTTATCTCGTCTTGACTTAGATGTTTTTTGTTTTGGAACAGCCATGAGTAATCTCCTAACTAATTGAATATATTATATATAATTCTTCATAACTACTTATTGATAAAAGTCCGCATCTAGTAATTTATATCAAATCAATTGTCAAGATTTTTATCTATATTTTTTTTGACCGCCTTGTACTCTGAACATCGATATGCTATTGAGGTGTTTGATTACACCGATAAGGCGCCGTTAATATTAACTATCTGGTCGATATCATTAAGAAATATACATTTCTCCGGCAGACTCCAAACCGGACCGCATTTAGTACAAATGGTTTTGAGAGAGTGCAAGCGATATATATCGCGCCCTGGGAATCGGCTTTGAAAAAATGAACGGTTTTTCTAATTACTCATATCAATCCTCTTGGAGTAAGTAAAGTGAAAAATAACCTGATTATCACCCGTTTTCCGCCCAGCCCCACAGGGTATCTTCATGTGGGCGGGGCACGGACCGCTCTTTTTAATTGGCTCTATGCACGCCACATGAAGGGTAAATTTGTTTTAAGGATCGAAGACACCGATCGTCTGCGTTCGACTCAGGAGTCGATCGACGCCATATTCGAAGCGCTTGATTGGCTTGAAATCGATTGGGATGAAGGACCTTTTTTCCAATCCGAACGGTTTGACATTTACAGAAAATATGTCGAAAAACTTCTTGATTCCGGTGATGCGTACTACTGCACCTGCTCTCCTGAAAAGCTGAAAGAGATGAGAGAAAAAGCAATGGCCGCCGGTGGCAAACCCCGATATGACGGCACATGCCGGGAGAAGGGGCTCGGGAGGAGTGAAGACGCG
This sequence comes from Desulfobacterales bacterium, assembly GCA_011049715.1. Taxonomy (GTDB): domain Bacteria; phylum Desulfobacterota; class Desulfobacteria; order Desulfobacterales; family UBA2156; genus UBA2156. Next base: position 3,662 of record DRHF01000028.1, on the reverse strand, counting down.
GTTGTCCGGTTCAGATCACCGGGAACCGGGACCACGGTTTTGCAAGACACGATTAAGGGAAACATTGTTTTTCAAAATAACGAACTGGACGATTTTATCATTACACGGAGCGATGGCACACCCACCTACAATTTTGTCGTTGTTGTCGACGATATAACGATGAATATCAACACGGTCATCCGGGGTGACGATCATGTGATGAATACGCCCAAACAGATTTTGCTCTACCGGGCCCTGAATTCCCCGCTCCCCGCCTTTGGCCACGTTCCCATGGTCCTTGGAAGCGATCGGACCCGTTTGAGTAAACGGCACGGTGCAATGTCCGTGCTGGCATACAAGGAAATGGGTTACCTCCCGGATGCGTTTTTGAACTACCTGGTCCGTCTCGGATGGTCATATGGTGATCAGGAGTTTTTTACCCGCGATGAACTGATCGAGAAATTTACCCTCGACAACATCGGTCAGTCCCCAGGTGTTTTTGATCAGGAAAAACTCCTGGCACTGAATGCAGCCCATATCAAAGCAGTGCCGCCTAACCGTCTTGTAAATCGTTTGTCACCTTTTCTAAAAGCCCACGGATACGAGATACAACCGTCACCCTTTATCGAAAGCGTTATTAAAACCCTTAATGCCCGGAGCAAAACCCTTAAAGAGATGGCTGAAAGCGCCCTGTTTTATTTTAAGGATGAGATTTCATACGATGACAAAGCAGCAAAAAAATTTCTCAAACCCGGCGCGCTGCCCTCTATTCAATTATTGATTCAGACGCTTCAGGCCCTGGATCGTTTTGAGGAAAAGGACCTTGAGGGTGCATTTCTGGCCGTGATGGAACAGACGGGGCTGAAGCTCGGAAAAATCGCTCAACCGGTGCGGGTCGCCCTCACCGGAAAAACCGCCAGTCCGGGGATATTTGAAATTATAGAGATTCTCGGAAAAGATCGGGTGATATCGCGGCTAAAGAAAGCCGTAGATTTCATCATGGAAAAGAGTGACTGATCATCAACCGTTTGGACAGGAATCAGTGGAAGGTCAAAATCGACTTGACTAAAGCGCCGCTTTTCTTATATTGGATCTGTAAACACTCTTCTGGGGGATCGTCTAACGGCAGGACGACGGGTTCTGGCCCCGTTAATCCAGGTTCGAATCCTGGTCTCCCAGCCAAAGAGAATAAAGGATTTACGATTTTTACCTCGTAAGTCCTTTCTAATTTATTGCCTATATTCCCACTATTTTCCCACCTTTATAAATTCAATATCATTCCAAACCCACAGACATAAAATGCAGTTTGTATAAATTTTAAACCCAATTTTCTAAATTTTAGCGAGGGGGTAACCAACGGTCTAAATATACGATTTAACCCACATGGCCGCCTCAATCGGGCATACCTTTTCCGCGGAAGGCGTTCATCGCTGAAAGCGTCTTCAAACAGGTTCGAAGGCTACTGTCTGAGAACGTGTTTGAAAGGAGCAGTTCCAACCGCAAATACCGGCGGATTCTGAACGAAGTGTCCGCTATCGCCCTCCGCGCGTGTCGACCGAATCCGACGGAGAAATTGACTGCAGCGATTTGGGTCAGACAAAAGACAAGCAGCAAAAAGATCAGTTCCGTTGCCTGCGCTTAAATCGCTGCTCCTTTGGAGGCACAGTCAAAAAGAATCTTTGTTTTGATTTGAAGTTGACATAATGATCGTTATGTCTAAGTGGAGCGCGGGAAGCTGGGCTGCCTATATTCCGTTATGAAATAAGGGAATTTTGGCAGTCAGCCATGTCTGAGAAGGATCCTTCTCAGATGTGCCGTAGCGGAGCGGCTTCAAATCAAAACAAAGATACCAAGAAACTGTGCCGATGGCGGCCCCGCCGCAATAGCCGACGTGGTTCAGTCATGAGTGGAACGAAGTGAGCGATTTGACTGGTTCAGGCGGAAAAATGACGTCTGAAAAATTGGAGAGAGCACACCTTAATTTAAAAAAATCGAATCGTGATCCCTGTGATTTTTCAGACACCTTTCAACGCGCTAGGATAACAGCCATGATAGTCGATGACTTTTTGTCGATCTCAAAAGTTTGTTTTATATCGGTAATTGTATTCATATCTTTCCGATATTGCATTTTTCTGTATCTATGATAAACAAACATATTCTCCACAGATATATATAGCCCATAAAAAATAGTTCGAGATCCAAACAACCTTAAAAAGAGGCTGCTATGGAATGAACTTCAGAACCCCATTTCTTAAATCGAGAGGTGGGGTTTTGTTGTTATATCGCTTGTTTTTAACATTGACTAATAGACCAAACAAAATGTGTTGCAAGGTTGCAAAGCTTTTAAATCTTATGATCATGCCCTAGTACCCGTGACACTATGTTATTTATTCCTTGATATTAATGAGATGGGACACTGATCATGCGTTACGGAAGATATCAATTTATAAGTCGCCTTGAAAGTGAGGCCATCCTTCCTTATTACAAGGGATCAACCTTCCGGGGCGTCTTCGGCATTGCGCTGAAAAAGGTGGTCTGTGCGTTAAGACGCCAGGAGTGCTATGAGTGTTTGCTGAAGGAAAAGTGTGTTTACGCATTTGTCTTTGAGACTTCAGATTCTATAAACCTGCCAAAAGGATCCAGAATCGCCTCACCACCTCATCCATTTGTTATTGAACCGCCTCTAACTACCAAAACACAGTTTTTAAAGGGGGCTCCCTTTGATTTTAACCTGCTCCTCTTTGGAGAGATTAACAATAGTCTTCCCTATTTCATTTATGCTTTTGACCAGATGGGAAGGATAGGTGTCGGCAAAAGAATTAATGGAAAACGAGGACAATTTGCCTTGAAAAAGGTAATTCTCAATGGGAAAGTCATCTACACTGATGTTTCCCAAAAGCTAAATGTGGATAAATCTTTGTCTGTTTTATCTCTTTCTGAACCGAGGGATTATCCCGAAAACAATTTTCGGCTCAAAATTACCCTCGAAACACCCCTCCGGATAAAATTTGAAAACCGGCTCAAAGCCGACCTGCCGTTCCACGCTTTGGTAAGAGCTATGCTCAGGCGGATTTCTTCACTCTATAACGTTTACGGGGATGGAGAACCGCCTTTAGATTATCGTGGCCTAGTTAAAAAGGCACATACAATCGATATCATAGAGTCTAACATAACGTGGTTTGATTGGCAGCGATACTCAAGCCGCCAGGAAAAGAGCATGCTTATGGGGGGCATGTTAGGCTCTATAACTTTCGAAGGGGATATTGGGGAATATATGCCTTTGATCGATTTTTGTTCCGAAGTTCACATTGGAAAACAAACTTCTTTTGGTTTGGGAAAATTTAAAGCTGAGATCCTGAAATGAAAAACATTCTCCTTGCCGTAACCGGTCTAAGTCCGCAGGTGATCACAGAGACGCTGTTTGCACTCCATCAGAACGATCAGTGGGTGCATGCAATACATGTGATTACCTCAAGGGATGGCAAAGAACGAATTTACGCTGAACTGCTTGGAGGAAACAGCGGTCACTATTACCTCTACCTTAAAGAATATGAAATAGATTCTTCCACCATCGATTTTGGATATCACAACATTCATGCAATAACCGATGGCCACGGCATTGAAATTTCAGATATAACAGATGAGTCTGATAACGAGCACCTTCTCAAAAAATGTCTTGAACT